>JBHJJJ010000034.1:0-48036 GCA_050042755.1 Rivularia sp. (in: cyanobacteria) | reverse complement strand
CCCGCCCCCCCTCTCCCGCCCTCCCCCCCCCCGCTGAACATAAATTTTTGTTCTCATTGTTTCTCCTGCAATGCTCACTTGCTGCACTACTAGTGCCGTACCCGCAGCAAGCCTTTTGGTTTCCTTCACCCACGAAGTCTCACACACCCTACAATAATAAAGGAGCAGTTATAGAAAACATGGTAAAGGAAGCACAAAATTCCCATCAAATTAATAATATTGTAATTCTGGGTGGGGGAACCGCTGGTTGGTTATCTGCTAATTATCTCAATAAAGCTTTAAATAACAGTCAACCAGGTTCTTGTCAAATTACCCTGATAGAATCCTCTGATATTGGTACGGTTGGCGTTGGGGAAGCCACTATTCCCACTATCTTGGATACTTTTAAATTTTTGGGTATTTCCGAAGCTGACTGGATGACTAAATGCAATGCCACCTTTAAACTAGCAATTAAATTTGTTAATTGGAGTGGAATTCCCGGAAAAGAAATATTTTGGCATCCTTTCGGGCAGTGGTACATGACAAACAAGACAAATGTTCCTATCTCCCAACATTGGTTAAAACGCAAGTCACAGGGCAATTCTGAACCCTTTGACTACAGTTGTTTTGAAGCCGTTCACTTGTGTGATGCCAAAAAAGCGCCTAAATTTAATCAAGATCCTGAATATGCTTGGCGAGTTGAATATGCCTATCATTTAGATGCAGGATTATTGGCTACCTATTTAAAGGAAAAAGGTAAGTCAGAAGGAGTCAAGCACGTCGTTGATAATGTTCTAGATGTGTCACTCGATGAGAAAGGATTTATCAGCCATTTAATTACCGAAAAACATGGGTTACTTGCTGGTGACTTTTTTATTGATTGTTCTGGATTTAGCGGCAGACTCATCAATCAAGCTTTGGAAGAACCTTTTATTTCCTTCACTGATTCTCTTTGGTGCGATAGTGCGATCGCTCTACCAATTGAATATGACTCAGAAGACCCATACAATGAAAATCATGGTGGCATAAATCCCTACACCAGTGCTACTGCTCTTAGCTCTGGTTGGACGTGGAATACACCTTTAATTGGTAGAACTGGAAATGGCTATGTTTACTCCAGTAACTTTATTTCCCCAGCAGAAGCAGAAGCAGAATTTAAACAACACTTAGGCGAAAAATCCCAACACCTCCAACCCAGACATATAAAAATGCGTGTAGGTAGAACTCGCAATGCATGGGTTAAAAATTGCGTCAGTATCGGTTTAGCCAGCGGATTTATCGAGCCTTTAGAATCAACTGGTATTTATTTAATTGAAGCAAGTTTAGAACATTTAATTCATAACTTCCCCAATCGTCTGTTCCACCAAAGTGTAATTGATAATTACAACTTGATAATGCAAGAGCAGTATGAAGAAATTCGTGACTTTATTGTCATGCACTATTGCTTGAGCAAACGAGAAGATACTCCATTTTGGCGAGCTAATAAATCTGAACCAGTAATTCCAGATTCCTTAAAAGCAAAATTGGAACTTTGGCAAAACATGCTACCTAACAATCCCCAGAAAATCAGTTGGTTATTCCCGGATTACTCTTATATTTGTATTTTGGCGGGTTTAGATGCCCTACCTCAAACAAGTTTACCAATATTAGATTATCAAGATAAATATGCAACCGAACAGGCTTTCTTAAATATTAAAAACAAAGCAGCACAGTTAAAAAATAATCTACCCAGCCATATTGATTATTTAAAGACGTTGGCCGAATCTAATTCTGAAAATGCAAATCAAAATTTATTAGTTGAGGCTTAAAATGCATGACGTAATAGTGAATATATTTGATTCGGTAAGTACAATTGACTTACTTACAGAAGAAGAATGTTTAAAAATTCGTTCAGTTGTAGATAATTTACAAGAATATTGGGTGCAACGTGCGCCAGATTTACCTTTCTATAGTTTGGGTGCAGCAAGTTACCTTGATGCAGTAGAAGATAATGCTATTTACTATCAAAAAGTTAAACTTTACAATCCGATTTTATCGGATAATTTTGACTGGCTATACCAAAAGTTAGCACAGAAATTATCAAGTATTTTAGACGATCCAGTTATTTTTCAAGAAACTTTAGCACTTCCAGGATTTCATATTTTCAAAGCACACAAAGCTTTTGAACAGCCTATGGCTTCAACTCACAGAGACTTGCAGTACAAACTTTTGAACTGGGAAGAACCAGAAAAAATAGATTTCAATAATACTCTATCCTTAACTTTGGCGATCGCTTTACCGCATGATGGTGGAGGATTGCTCACTTGGGATTTGCATCACGACAATATGCAAACAATAACGAATGAGCAAATCAACAGCATTATTGCTCAAGGTGCAAAACATTATCATCCATATGAAATAGGAAAATTTGTCCTTCATTCCGGGCATGAAGTGCATCAGATAGCTCCAGGGCAAAATCTTCAGCCTCTTGATGAGCGTATTACCCTACAAGGGCATTGTCTCCGCACTCAGGATAGCTGGTGGTTTTACTGGTAGAGAAAAATGACGTTTATATTTCATTACAAGATGAAAAACTCTTAGTAAATATCAATCTAAAATTAAATTTCTATCATATATTTTTAACTCTTATCAAACAATTAATTATATGTTTTTTGATAACAAAAATTTTAAATTTACAGAAGCAATAGAGTCAAATTGGTTAATTATCAAAGAAGAATTAATCGGATTGCAGAAACATTATTTTGTCCCTTGGCATGAAAAATTTCTCTATAACCAAGGATGGGATGTTTTTGGTTTATATGCTTTTGGTAATAAATTATAAGAAAACTGTTGCTTGTGTCCCCAAACAACAAAATTAATAGAATCGATTTCTGGAATGACTACAGCAGGTTTTTCTTGCTTAGCAGCTGGGACTCACATTGTCCTTCATGTAGGATATACAAATACCGTACTTCGCTGTCACTTGGGTTTAATTGTACCAGATGATTGTGCTCTTAGAGTTGGGAATCAAACCAACAACTGGGTAGAAGGCAAATGTTTTGTTTTTGATGATACGGTTGAGCATGAAGCTTGGAATCATGGAGATAAAGCCAGAATAATTCTACTTATTGATTTCAAAAAAGCATAGTTTAACTTACTACAGGATAAACATTGCAATCGAATCAAATGCCTAGTGCTCTGTCCCATTAAAATATGATGAGTTTTCTATCACACCGGCCTGGGACTATAGAACCCCGAAAGGTATCTTTTCTTGAAATACAAAGGCTTCAGAAAAGCTACTTTAAGCGCCGACTGGTAACTATAAGGGTTGAGGATACCGAAAAATCATGAGAAATAACTGCCAGAATCATGAAACCCAGATAAGGCAATTACGGCGACTGCACATAAATTAGCACGCATCTTTTATCGCCTTTGGAAATCTGGTAACATATTTAATGACCCTGGTGTTGATGCTTACGAGCAAAAGTATAAAGAGCGGATACTCAAGAATCTTCAGAAAAAAGCTCAAGCTTTTGAATTAGAACTTACTCCGACTTCAAACAAAACCGAATGTGTTTCTTAAGAGTTTACCAGAATAACTGCCATTTCCCTTCATGAAACAGACCATGTCCTTGGAGAGTAATTCTTGAATCATTTGGAAGCATATTAGGCATAGGAGCAATTTGATGATAATTTTGACCAGAATGTAATATAAAATTTCCTGGTTTATAAGAGTAAAGTGTCTTATCTCTAGAATTAAGTAACTTTAACAATTCACCACTTTTAATACCAATTGTTTTATCGCGTTGTAAATCCCATACATACAACCCTCCACCAGATTTAGGTAAAACAATTGCTAGGGTAAAAGACATTACTTTACTGAAGTCTATATCTTTTTCTTTTGTTCCCCAATTAACTAGCATATGAGATGTGTCACAATGGATAGCATTACCTACTACTTTTGGTTGATTATATCGATATGTATACCATTGCTGGTGAGTTAAATCTTTTGGGTCTTCCAGTGCTGGATGTGACATAAAAATATGAAATCCAGGTAATCCTAAATTTTCCCGATAATTTACTGGAGCTTTCAGATGCTGCACTAATTTATTTGCTAAGCGCTCATATAGCCAACCTAAATGTAATTGCAAAATCGAATTATACTTTTTTGCTAGTTCATAGTAGTAATTTGGTGATTCAGGATTATCGGGAATATCAAAGTAGTGTGCTGCTCCTAGGGTATAGAAAGGAATTACAGGATGTCGTAAAACCCAGATATTTTCCAAGTCTTGGATTATAGAGTGAACGCGATCGCATTCCTCTTTTGTTAGCAAATCAAGACTATCTATACTAAAATTATTTAATTCAAGCATGGTTTATTTTGCATTAAGTATGTGAGCAGGAAAATTTACAAGTGTGTAAACTTATTACAAGTTTGTAATCAGAAATTAATAACCAATATTAGAAGTAAATTCTATAGAACCCTTCCGGGGTTCTATTTAACCAGTTGCTAGTCTTTTAAGCATCAGTCGGACAAAACAAAGATTGACCTTGGCGGTAGAATGATTAAGAGTTCTTTCAAAATTTTTGACCAAGCCTTTACATCTTTCCATCCAAGCATTCGCTCTTTCTATTACCCACCTTGCTTTGACTGGAACAAAACCCGTTTTACCTTCTTTATCTTTTTGAACTTTAGATGGTTTTGGTGATAACTTAAATCTAATCTTGGTCAATAAAATCATCCAAAGTATATTTTTGGCGATACTCAGGAAGAATACTATATGTAGGCCCGTTAATATCAATTTCCCCAAATGAGAAGTAGAATACTGGACGAATGCTGTTTGATGTAGTGTTGCCGCTTCCTCCATGAACAAGCCGACTATCCATCAATACGCTAGAGCCAGAGGGTAATATCATTTTTTGTGAAGCATGAGATGTACCCTGACTTCCATTTTCTTCTACTTGTGTGTTCCTACCCTTGTGGCTGTGGGGAAGAACCAATAAAGATCCGCACTGCTCCCCTACATCAAATAAATTGACAAAAATGGTTATGAGTTTTCGATCCTGATTATTTTGATCGGGATGAAGTTTTTGGGGTTTAGCTCCGGGAAATACGCATATAGAACTAAATTCAGCTAAGTAGCGCATCTTTTCTTCAGGGAGAAAAGCATTTAGAACGGGTAAATATTCCTTCAAGATTTGTTTCATCACCCAAGTAGTTGTCTCGGATAGCTCAAGGGGAGCATGAATTCTCATCTTGGGGCTGTGTATGTAGTCTAGTTTTGGATGCTTCCAACTTTGTAGAATTTGCTCAAAAACTGTTTGACATACATCTGGTGAAATAACTTTTTCTTTGGCTAAAAACCCATCTGTATCAAATCGTTCGGAATCTGTGGGTAACGAGTTCGATATATTTTCTTGAGTAGCGATCGCCTCTTTTTGACTAATAAAGTATTTTGCTGGTTCTGTGGAAGCCTCTTGAGTTTTCCGAAACTCTCTCCAAAGTGAAGGGTGAACTATCATATTTTCGCTACGCCCCGCACCGAGTAAATGATGTCCAGTAATGGAGATATCATAAGAGACACTCCATCGACTGATTTCACCCCGATACTTTTCCACATGATGAAAAAGTCTAGAGGGGAATAGCACAAGCATTTTGGGTATCGGTTTTAATCCATATAAATAGCTTGAAGCTCTCCTAGGTGTTTGGTCATCGATATTACCTACTATTAGTGGACTAGAAGGATTGTGGAAAATGAGTTCTCCTCCCGAGCGAGGCTCCGTTTGCAGGTAGAAAACTGCACTGAGGGTTGCATTGGGGTGGCTGTGGTTTCTGACAAATCCTCCAGTTTTTGTAATCACCGGCCAGGATTTTTGGTGAAACAGTGAAAATTTATCGTAGTTAATCTTGCTTGCCTTGAGGTACTCAAACACGAAAGTTTCAATTTCAGAGGTGAGCCACTCGAATTCTTTTGTCTGATGTACGCTTGCCATGCCAAACGTATCGCCAGTCAGTAATTTCTTGTCTTCTTCCGAGGGGTTCTGTTTATCTTTCAGAGCAGCCGGAGCGCATTCTTCTGCCATCCGCATATAATCCAGCATCGCTGTCATTTGACTGTCGCTTGGATCTAATGTTTTTCTGGCAATTCCAACCGAGAATGCTTCTCGAAATTTAATTTCGTGGCTTTCTTCAAGACTTAATATCATGATTTATTCGCAATATATTCAGTACACAAGTATACTCTTATTCAAAATATCCCAAGGAATGAGAAACGTCCATAAAAGTAGATATAGCTAGCAATAAGCCCAATTATTATCAAAAAAATTTTGTGATTATTTACAAAACTATAAGATTTGATGAGAGAATAATTAAAGCACAAGATAAAAAAATAACAGAGTCTTGACTAAATGCCAAACTCTGCAAATAATGAATCAAATTTTCTTCCCACTCATTGGTATTTCTCGATCCTCAACCAAAGTAAGATTACAAAGCCATTCTAAGCAGCAACAGCTTGTCCTTCAGAACGAATCAAACGAGCATAATAACCATCCATTTCCCACAATTCCTCATGGGTGCCACGTTGCACGATCTTACCTTTCTCCATGACAATAATTTCATCGCAATCTCTAATAGTACTCAAACGGTGAGCAACAATAATACAAGTACATCCCCGACGGCGAATATTTTGATCAATTATTTTCTCTGATTCAGAATCTAAAGCGCTAGTGGCTTCATCCATGATTAAAATTGAAGGATTATTCACTAATGCACGGGCAATTTCTAACCTTTGTCTTTGCCCTCCACTTAAATTTGCTGCACCTTCCATCAATTCACCATTATATCCACCAGGTAATGCCACAACAACATCATGAATAGCAGCATCCATACAAGCTTTTACGAACTGCCCATCTGGTATTGTTCCATCCCACAAAGTTAAATTTTCTCTTACTGTTCCCGCAAAAAGTAAAATCTCTTGTTCAATATATGCAAGTGAATTAGTAATAGCTGAACGAGGAATTTCTGAGCGGGGTTTCCCATCAAAGAGAATTTCTCCTTCCCAATATTGATAAAGCCCTGCAATCATTTTGGCAACAGTAGATTTACCAGAACCGCTACTACCAACTAAAGCAACCCTTTGTCCTGGCTGGAGTGTAAAATTAAAGTTTTCAATTAAAGGAGCTTCCACATGACTGTAGCCAAAGCTGATATTTCTTAATTCTACTTGACCTCTGAGACGATATGTAGAAACTGGCGATGCTAATTGTTTTGCTTCTGTAAAATCATTATTGTCTAATTGCGGATCGATAGGATTTTTTAAAACATCATCTAAACGGTTGAGATCTCCTTCTAATTCCTGAATTGTACTGGCAAAACTAATTAAAGTGTTCACAGGATTTTGAAAACTACCCATCAAACTTTTAAATGCTACTAACATCCCAATACTCATATAACCGTTCATAACTCGCAATCCGCCAACTACTAAAATCAATAAAGAAGTTAAAGATGTTAGTAATGAAGGCAAAATTCCTAAAGTTTGGTTAGCAACAGATAATTCTTGTAGGGAGTTAATTCCCTTTGCATAATAACCAGCCCAACGAGCAAAGAAATCTGATTCTAAAGAGCCAGCTTTAATTGTTTCTATACTTTGCAGTCCGGCAATACCAGCACCTGCAACCTTACCCATATCTTGAGCTAATTTAATATTGGCATCTACACGCTGACGGGATACCATCTGCAAAGTAATCACATTTACAACCGCAAAAAATATCCCAATTGTGGTGAGAATCCAATCATAAGTAAACATTACAATAGCATAGAAAACTAGCATCACTACATCAATAGCTGTACTTGCTAATTGTCCAGAAAGTATTTGCGCTACTTTGTCATTGATGCTGACACGTTCGCTAATTTCACCAGCAAATCTTTGAGCATAAAAGCTTGATGGTAAGCGTAGAATATGCCAGAAAAAGCGGCTAGTCATTCCTACTGCTAATTTGATTTGCAGTTTTCGTAAATAGCGCTTTTGTATCAATTCTAAGGCTACTTGCAACAGAATTGTGATTGCCATTGCTATAAGTAAAGGACGCAGCCAGTCAGACCTTTGTTCAATAATTATATTATCAATAAATACTTGACTAAATACGGGTACTGCTAAGCCAGGAATTACTAACAAAAATCCAGCAACAACACAGTATATAATAGCTGAGAAAGAAGACTTTAGTCTATTAATTAAGGCTAGAATTAAACTAGGCTTGCTTCCACCTTTTTTGAATTCTTTGCTCGGTTCTAAAGCTAAAACAACGCCAGTATAAGCATCATCAAATTCTTGTAAAGATACTGTACGCGGTCCCGTGGCTGGATCGTTCAAATAAACTTTATCTTTAACAAAACCCTCAACCACAAGGAAATGATTAAAATTCCAAAAAACAATATAAGGGAGTTTGATTTCCTGTAAACTCTCAAGTTGTTTTTTATAACCTTTAGCCTTCATTCCATAACGTCTGGCAGCTTTGAGAACGTTAGAAGCTTTACTACCGTCGCGGGAAACACCACATTCTTGACGCAATTCTGCTAATGGTACTATGCGATCGTAGTAACTCAGAATAATTCCCAAAGCAGCAGCACCACATTCTACAGCTTCCATTTGCAAAAGTGTAGGGGTTTTGGCTCGCTTAGAGATTTTATACTTTGTCTGTGTCTTGGTCATTCGATTGTAGATTTTAGATTTTGGATTTACAACTATGTAATTTGTCTCTTCTTAAAAGTAGTTGATAGGCAAGAATTATGAGCTAACACCCGTCCATTCTCTAAGAATTGGTAGCACAAACGTTATCGGCGCTCTTTGTTCAATTTGTACGTGAGTTGTGGTAGTAGTACCAGTTGAAATTTGTAATTTTGGTCCCCTCGAAGATGACCAACGATAACCACTAAAAGTAGATTCATCCATTTCTAATTCCGCTGTAATTGCAATTTTTGGTTCGCCAGCAGTTAACTTATTTACTAACTCTGTATTTCCTAATTCTAAGGCTGCTCCTTGGGGAGTAATGGGAAAAGGAGAAACTGAAACAACTTTGCCCATAATACCGCCAAATCTCTCTCTTTTTACTGTGTCGGGAGTAATTTGAATTGGCATTCCTGGTTTAATTTTCTTCCCATCTTTGACTGGAAAATAAGTAATAGCTACCATTTTTCCACCCGTACTCTGAGTGTCTATGCTGGCAATGGGAGTACCAGGATTCACAATTTGTCCGTTACTCGCGGTAATTTCTAAAATACATCCAGCCTGGGTACTGACAATTTTGCTATTATCAGCTACTTTTTTTTCTAATTGAGCAATATTACGCTCAACCTCTTTTATTTGATTGCTTCTGCTATTGTTTGTTTCTAAGTTTTCTTGCTCGATACGTTTATCTCTAGTATTAATAGTTTGTAATTGGGCTTGTATTTGAGAAATTTGATTGAGATTATCTAAGTATCTTTGTTCTGTCTGGGTTTCCTTCACCTTCAATTCTTTCAGTTGTACTTGAATGTCACTAATGCTGTTGAGATTAGTTAAATATTGCTGTTGCGCTTCTGTATCGTTAACATCTAGTTGTGTTAATTCCGCTTGTAATGCAGCAACTTGTTGCTGTGCTTGACGATATTCTTGTTCCACTTGCAATAATGTATCTTTGGCAATTGCTCCTGCTTGTAGTAATTTTCGCCGCTTTTCTAATCTTTCTTTTTGAATGGGAACTAAAGCTTGTGCGTCTCTTAAACGTTGCCGGGTACTGACTCGTTGCTTAGCGATGGCATTGGATGCTTTCTCTATAAGAACAGGGGTTAAGGCTTGTATAGTACGCAATCTCTGTAAAAGAGTTTGACGTTGTTGGGTAATGGCTCTTAAGTCTTGATTTTTAATGATGGGAGAAAGTTCTTGCGCAGTGAGCAACCGTTGTTTTAAACTAGCTCCCTCAGAAAGTAGCGCCTCTTTTTCTAATTTGCTGCGCTGACGTTGTAATGTCCCACTATCGGATGCTTGTGCTAATAATTCTCTACGTTTAGCACGTTGCTGTTGCAAGTTTTGCTTTAATTCCGAAGGATCGATAGTTGCAAGTACACGGTCTTTTTCGAGACACTCTCCCCCCTTGACATTCACTGACTTTAACTGTCCAGAAATTGGCGACTGAAACTGTACTACCCGTTTTGGTCGGATTAACACCCCTGGTGCATTCTCTGTCATTGGGATGCGTCCAAAAATACTCCAAACCAATGCCATAACAACAAAAACACCTAAACTAGTCAATGGCAACCAATCTCTGGGATTGACTACCTGCATCAGTTGATCTAAACGTTCTGGGGAAGATAGTCTTTCTAAAGATTCTTTCCTAAATAGTTTTTCGTGGTCCATAAAATGCCGCACCTACGTAATAATACTTATCGAATAAGTCATTAATTAACTTTTATTAGTGTTCCCATTCCCACAATTAAAATTACAATGAAGACTAAAAGTTAAAACGACTTGATCTCTAATTTTTAATACACTCTTCCCAATTCGGCAGCAAACATTATTTTTCCAATTTACGCAGCAAAAACTGAGAGTTTCTGGTTGACTGTGGGAATACTAAGAGTAACAGGTAGCGCCTTGCGCTACCTGCATCTCCTTAATAAAACATGAATTTGAATGGGCAAATAATATGAATTTAGAAGAGGTTTGCCAATGACTTGGATTAAAAAAAATTTATATATTGCAGCTATTCCCGTATCTCTTGTGCTGTCTATTGTTTCGACAATTTCAGTACGAGCTAATTCCCGCTCAGTCTTTGAAGATATGCAAAAAACCCGGACAGATTTAATTAGTCAGAGTTTTCAAACACCAGATAGGGGAACACTAGAAAGAAGTGCTGGAGGAGCAACTCGTGGTGGTTGTGCGGAAAAAGAAGGGCGTTTAGTTGCTTTAATGCCTGAAAAAAAATTCGGATTAACCTTTAAAGAGCGCCCAACATTTTTCTGGAAAGTCGCTAAATCTAAAGCACAAACAGCCGAATTCATATTACTCGATGATGATGATGATTTAGTTTATGAAACTAATATTACCCTTCCCAAACAGCAAGGAATTTTTGCCTTTACCCTTCCTCCTGAGTCTCCAGCTTTAGAGGTTGGCAAGCAATATCATTGGTACCTCTCTATAGATTGTGGTTCCTCCGAAACATTTGATACTATAACTGTTGAAGGCTGGGTAGAACGAATCAAACCTAATCTAGCTATGCGGATGAAGTTAAATAAGTCAGAACCCAAGTACCGTTCAAAAATTTATGCCGAAGCTGGTATTTGGCACGAAGCGATGGCTGATGTCGCTCAACAACGCTGTACCTTTCCTTCTGACTCCAATGTCATGCTTAATTGGAATCAATTATTAACTTCAGTTGGTTTAAGCGAAGTAGTTTCAGAACCTCTGAATAATAGTTGTAAAATCGAAAATTAATATTAGCACTGCCCACTTAACCCTATTTTTTTTGGGGCATTGGGGTGTACATCACTTGATATTAAAGGAACTCCCTTATCTACCCGAACCGCATAATTAAGTAAAAACTCCTAGCAAGAAAGCTAGGAGTTTCTTAATTTGATGTTAATTAAGTCCGATTTAGGCGCTGTTGTTGAAAATTCAAGGGTTCCCCTAGATAATTTTTTAGAATAAAAAAATTATCTAGGGTGCCCGTCACGCAGTTTCGAGCGATGCGGCAGAAAAATGGGGTTTTAATACCTCAAGCCAACCTGCGATACGCTCATCAGTTTTCTCACTTTCATTCACTTCATCAATAGGTAGCCCCACAAATTTACCATCGCGCACAGCAAAGGAATATTCGTAGGTATAGCCGTCGGTGGGAAACTCACCAACAAAAGTTGCACCTAATTTTTTGAAGTGATCGTACAAAGTTCCTAATGCGCTGACAAACTGTTCCCCGTGACTCTCACAATCTCCCGCACCGAATAAGGCAATGGTTTTACCTGTAAAATCTGGTTTGTCCATTTCCATTTCAAACAAAGGATCGCGCCAATCATTTTGGACTTCGCCGGAGCCCCAGGTAGAACAACCAAAGAGTAAATAATCGTACTCAAGCATTTCATCAACGCTGGTGAAATCTTCTTCCATGCTGTAAAGATCGCACAGTTCTTCACCAAATTTTTCGTGTATTTTCGTAGCGATTTCTTCAGTTATACCGGAAGTACTACCATAAAAAATAGCTATTTTTGCCATAATTAAAACTCCTCTGAATTTGAGCGATACACTTTTTTATCCGCCGATTGCTGAGGATTTTTACTTGCAGAGTTTCCCATACCCGTGAGAGTAATTCTCAAGATTTAATAGCCCATAATTTGCCATAAATTATCTACACTTAGGATTTCAGACCGTAAAACTTCTTGGCATAGCAATGTTTTTGTGTAACTGATTAATCCAGGTTCATCAGACTCATTAAATCAAGACATTATTACAAATTAAACTTAGATTTTTGACTGTGTTGTAACAGGCATGACTAAATATGTCAAAAATCTTCTACATTTGACGGGCACCCATAAGAATTTTTTGCATATTACTTTATTTACCGTAAAATAGTATTTTTTTTAGTTAAGTATTTACAACATCTTTTTCTATTTCGTGTAATGGATGTAAATCCCAAAAATTAGATATCTGTTCGCTAACTATTTGCGGATAAAAATAGTGGAAGAAATGACCTCCTTGATGACATTTCCAAAGAATATCATCTGGTTTTAACAATTTTTTCCATTCATGTAAATCTGGATAACCTAAAATCATGTCTATTTGTCCGCCACACACCATCAATGGTACAGAAACTCCATCCACTGGTAAATTCTCTATTTTCAATAACGAATGCGTCAACGGTAAATTATCTAAGTCTCGATAAAAATTATCTATTAAATTTTGTAAACAACAAGGGAATTTATCTCTAAATACATTATGAAGAGTATTCAATAAAGCTTCGGCTTTACTGAGAGTGTATATTTGACGTTGTTGATAATAGTTGACATGCCAAGTTTTCGCAGGTTGCGCTGCAACTGAAAGTAAGGTTAGAGACTTTACAAATTGAGGATATTTACGAGCAAACATTAATGCAATAGTTCCACCAATACCATGACCAATTAAATGTAATGGTCCTTTTTTGGTTATCAGATAACTATGTAGTAATGCAACTGCTGTATCAATACAGGCAGGTTCATCTATTGATTGAATATATTCCCATCCTGAAATATTTGTGTATTTAATTAATTTATTTATTAAAGGTGTACTTAAACTTCTCAAAGAAGGGCTACCACTAACCCAAATGGCATCGCAAGATATAGACATTCCAACTACCTCAAAGCGAGATTACATCAATCACTAATAACTCTTTTCAATATACGCATTGCCCCAAAACTACAATCATTCCCACAGCGAACACATCATAAAGTCTTGCTGCTTAATGAGGATTAATTGCAATAAATGCTAATTGAATAGTATTAGATACAAAATAAAAAAAAGTTTAAATATTACAAATATTATTTAAAATAATGAATTATTGGTAACAGTATTTTGATTCATAAAGAACTCCTGTAACTACTACTCCACCTGGGTAAACTAAGTCCTTGGTTAATTTTTTACACTCACTACTTACTAATCACTGGTGAAGGTAATAGTGGTAGTGGTTATTCTGTTCAGGTTGGTGCCAGCAGTGAGGATGCTCTATTTGAGAATATCAATCTGTTTAACGAAGGTGTAATTTAGGGAAGAGGTGATGCTAATGTTCCAGAGAGGTTTTTTAGTGCTAGAAGGAAGAATTGGCTCATTAATTTCGATGGCTTTAGTTAGATCCGCTATTGTTCCTTGATAATCTTTTAAATTACTAAGCAGAACTATGTCATTTTTTATGGATTAATTTTAATTTTATTGTCTAATATTTGCTGCTTTGTATCGAGTACCTTTTTTTTTATATTTTCCGGTACCATATCACCAAATTTACCTAAATTAAGAATATCAGGTTTTTCTAAACCAATTGTATAAATATCGCCTTTTATTTGTTTATTTTTAGCCAACTCTGCGATATCAGCTATTGCTAAATCTATCCGTTTAACAACACTAGTTAATACAGCCTTTGGTGCTATTTCTAACTGGTCTTTTGTATTGCCAAAAGCATAAATACCCTTTTCTGCCGCAGTTTGTAATACCGCAGGTGAAGCATTATCTAAGCATTGAAAAATCACGTCAGTACCAGTAGAAATTAAAGCTAGAGTTGCTTCTTTTGCCTTAGCAACATCATTCCAATCCCCTGTAAAAGTAGAAGTAACTTGAATTTTAGAATTAACTGACTTTGCTCCTAATTCTAAACCGCGTAATTCTTCCCGAGTTGCGGCAAATTCTTGTCCGGCAATATAAGCTATTTTATTCGATTTCGTCATGGAAGCAGCAATGATTCCACACAAATAACTAGCTTGGGGATGTTTGATACCTAAAGCAGCAATATTATCTCCCTTAACTGCACCATTAACAGCAATAAAAAACGTATCGGGGAACTTGGGTGCTACTTGTTGAATTGCTGCATCAAATTGACCGCCGTGAGAAAATATGACATTATACTTTTGACGAGCAAAATCTGTTAAAACTTCCGTTTGCTCAGCTTGGGGAACTTGTTCTAGAAAAGCAATTTTCGCACCAAATTTTTGCGTTGCTAATTGTATCCCTTCATAGCCAGACTGATTCCAGGCTCCATCGGTAATCGATCCCGGAAGTGCGATCGCAATTTTGAAAGCTTCTTCACTATTTGTGGATGTGGAGCTTTCGTTCTTGCCGCAAGCTTTTAGTAGTAAACTAGTACTAAAAACTGTAGAACTATACCAAATAAATTTACGGCGACTGAAATTAAATGACATAAATATGGGGTTAGGAGTTAGGAGTTAGGGGTTGTAGAGACTTCTTCTGTGCTACGTCTGTTATTGAGTTAGGGGTTAGGAGTTAGGAGTTAGGAGTTAGGAGTTGTGCATTGTTAATGCACAATACTCTTGTCAAAAGTCTAGTATTCAAAAGTTAACAAAGTTTGAGGCCTCACTATTGAATAGAATAATATACAAATTAGATGCGTAACAGCTTATTACTTGTATCGTCCAAGTCAACTAATATAGAACACAGAAGGTAAAAAATACAACACATCATTAATCTTCTGTAAAAAATTTATTTTATGGTTTTCTAATCCCCTTGGGGGGAATTGGCGCTCAAGAATATCCTATTTCTTTTACAAACCGACTTCTCTCAATGGGGATGAAAGTCGCCGTCACCCTGGGAAAATGTCAGATTTGAGTTCTTAAAGGCTTTGTAAGTGTAGCTCCAGGCTTTAACCTCAGAGCGATTGAAGAAAATACAAGATTTTAGCCCTCTAAGGGCTTTGCAAATGTAGCTGCAGGCTTTACCCTGAGAGCGATTAAGGTTTGAAAAACAACTTTAACCACTCCTCAATGAGCACAATGAATAAAAACCCCATAAATTGGAACAACCAACTTCCAATATGAATTAACCTAGAGTTATAAGACTAGATTTAAGGGTGGAAAAGAAAAAACTTTATGGTTTTATCGCTCTTTGATTGAGGTATATCAACAAACTGGTTCCGATTGGATGACAGATGAATTTACCCGGGTTGTTTCTCAATTGCTAGAAAGTTCTTAACGCAGAGGAGAAGGAGGTAGGCGCAGAGGTACGCGGAGTTTTGTCAGTGCGCTTCTATCTCCTCAACAGGAAAGCTAAACAAGATAATTGAATTTTCTCGGTTAGCTTTATTTATCGCTAGTTATTAGTATTTATTAATACGCAAATCAATTAAATTAAGTACAATTATTGATTATTTTTCGGGTTTATATTCAGAGGTAAAGCTTTAATTGATACTTTTGTAATGACCAGGACTTACGTAAGCGTCACAAAACTCGGGTGGTGCCGTACACTCACCGTCTTATTACCTTAAAAATCAGTCAGTGTACAAGCAACGGCAATAAAGTGGGAAGAAAATCTACACCACTTTTTGCCTCCCCTACAACAGAAATGTGCCAGTTGCGTAAGTATAATGAGGTAAAGCAGTTTTCATTTCTCTACTTTTCTTTGTGATAATGCGGCGTTAGAAACCTGTCTCCCTCCCAAACGTTTCTGTTGTGCAGCAGGTAATACATTCACCGAAATTGTCCCATGGGAACCCAATTTTTGCCCGATTATCATAACTCGAATAAAGTCTCCCTACCCTTCCTACAAACGCGCATTCCGCAAATCACCACAATCAAGCGGGTTAAATCCAATATCTTCTGCAAGCGTCATCACCGTATTCCTTGCTTCCTCATCATCCCCCGCGACAAAGCAAGAAACGTTGTAATCTTTTAATGGTGTTGGTGCGAGTTCAAATACTTCCTGCGCCATTGTGTTAAATGCTTTGACTACCCGAGCTTTTGGAACCTCTGATGCTAATTTTTCTGGCTTTTGATAGTTCAATGGGTGGATAAGCAAAACCTTCTGGTATTTCAAAGTTATTGCAATCAATCAAAACCTTCCCCGATAACACTTCTATATCAGAAAGAACTTCCATCGGATTTACACCAGAAATGGTATAAAGTAGTACTTATACAAAGGTTGCTGCCTCCTGGTTTGTACTGCCTTGAGTACTATTTCGGGCTATATCTGCAAAGGCTTTACCCTTTTCTGCGGTTCTCCCACCAAAGTATATCTGATGCCCAAGTTCTGCCCAAAGAATACCGAGGGAACGCCCCATATTTCCACTACCGATAATACCTATTTTCATGGCTTTACACTCCTAATATTTAGATTCAAAATCAATCTATCGCCTCTAAAAATATCTCATAAAAATACTTAACGCGGCATTCTAATCTTATAAATAACTGGTACAAAATTTGACCGCTCAAAGGGTGCGAAAAATCACTCCTACAAGGAAAATAAACACATTTTTATTATTCCCTCTTAATTCTTACTTCTTATGTGTGTTCCTTGAGAACAAACCAGATATTTATACTCATGTATCATTTATCCGTTCCCTAAATTACCGTAAGATTTTACGTAATCAACAGTAACAGAATTGTAGTTAGTAAAAATGCAAGATTAAAGAATCCCTAATTTACTAACCCTAATTTCATTTATGAAAAAATTTCAGGAATTGATTCATAAAGAAAGTCTCCAGAGAAAAAACGTTCGCGATATGCCGAAGGCATCTAGCTTCGCTAATCGCAATTTTCAACCTAAAAGCTCGCGGGGGTTTTGGGGGAAGATGGGTAAAATTGCCTTTGTTTCGGCTGTTGCGGGAGCGTTGTTTGGAGTTTTATTGAATAGTAAGCCGTTTACGCAAGCTAATCTCAGCCCGGAAGAAGGGGATTTTTTTGAAACCAATGCTGTTTCTCAAGGACAATTTTTACAGCTAAACCGCCCTGTAAATATTTTGGTAATGGGGATGAGTGTACTCCCCCCAGATACGCGAAATGCACCGGCAAAAGCTAAGGAGTTGGGGTATTTACCGCAAGTAAATTCCTTTGACGGACTTTCTGATGTGATGTTATTGATTAGGTTCGATCCGAAAAATAACAAGTTAAATATGCTTTCTATTCCCAGAGATACGCGCACGGAAATAGAAGGGTATGGTTTAAGAAAAATTAATGCTGCTAATCCTTTGGGTGGTGCTTATTTAAGCGCTAAAAGTGTTAGTAATCTTTTAGGAAATGTGGAAATCAACGGTTACGCTCGTATCAATGTTTTGGGAGTAGGTAAACTGATCGATGCTTTAGGAGGAGTCACGGTTAACGTTCCCAAAGATTTAAAATATCAAGATGATTCGCAACATTTATATATTAATCTTAAAGCAGGAGAGCAACATCTTAATGGCGAGCAAGCTTTGCAACTATTGCGCTTCCGTAACGATAGTAGAGGCGATATTGGACGTATTCAACGCCAGCAAATGGTAATGCAAGCTTTGATCGAACAAGCTTTAAATCCTGCAACATTAATGCGATCGCCAATTATTCTCAGTACAGTTAAAGAAAATATTGATACCAACCTCAGCCTTGATAGTTTATTAACTTTAGTTAATTTTGGAGTCGGAATTAATCGCTCAAATATCCAAATGTTAACTTTGCCCGGTAGAGTCAGTACTAGACAAGAGTTTAATGCTAGCTACTGGTTACCAGATGAAGAAGAAATAAAGATGATTATGGCTCGTGATTTTGCAGTGAACAGTTAAGAAGTTACTTCCCCGTTTTTATCCATCTGGGACTTACATTCCCAGTCTAGTTACCTGCATTGTAATTTTCGATCCCTTCCTTCACAAGTGCTGCCATTGCTGGAATTGCAGAAGACGGAAGACTGCCCAACCACAAGCAAGAAATGAGACTGACGGGCACCGATGATGATCAAAACAAAATGGAGCATACAGTGTAATTTAATATATATACATTTTTTATCTTCTATTTGTTCAAGAATCTCTATCCCCCATGAATTAAGTACTATCTTAATAACTTAGAGTCTTCCTCCTGATAAAATAGTCAAGATTTAATCAAATAGCAAGACGATTTTGACTATTAAAGTCATAGCTAATATCTATCACTTATCTATCAATGGATTTGTCTCAAATTCGGTATTTTCTGGCTATTATTGAAACGAAAGGTTTTACCAAGGCAGCAGAAAGCTTGTTTGTCTCACAACCTTCTTTATCAGCAGGTATTAAAAAGTTAGAACAGGAATTGGGTGTAGTACTATTTGAACGAGGTGGGAGGCAAGCAGTTTTGACACCAGCTGGCAAGTTATTTTTGGAAAAAGCTCGTAACATTGTTAATGAGTATCAATCTGCACTTTCGACGCTGAAAGATTTTCAGGAACATCCGACATTAAGATTGGGCGTTATTTGTACTTTACGCATTTCAGTTATTTCTAGTTTGGTTAGTGCTTTTCGAGTCATCCATCCCCATATAAGTATCGAATTGAAGGATAGCTATGCAAGCAACCTCAACAACTGGTTGGAGGAAGGAGAAGTTGATTTAATTTTGACGGTTTTAGGTAGTGAAGAGAATCCAAACACTTCTGTAAAACTATTTCAACAGGATTTGTTGCTGGCTGTACCTACAATTCATCCCTTTGCAGAAAGAGAAGAAATTGGTGTATTGGAGTTAAATGGGCAGCCATATATAGAACGAGTAAATTGTGAATTTTGGCGTGAAAACCCACTAGTTTATAAGTCTGCTGGAGTCAAAACTCGACCAGTTTATTTAGCTAACCAAGAAGAATGGGTAATTCACTTAATTCAAACAGGTTTAGGCATGAGTTTTATGCCAGTTTGGAGTCATCTATCTGGCATCAAATACATCAGTATTTCTGAATTTAATCTCTCTCGTCAGGTTGGTATAAAATGGAAGAGCGAACAGAATTCTGAGCTTGTAAATTTATTTAGTACTTTTGCTGCCGCTCAAGATTATACAGTTTAATTGAATTCAAAAACTTTAGAAATAGTAAAAGTAAGATCCCTCTGCTTTTACTTTTCGCATCACTTCCAATGTATAATCATCTCTTCCCTATGAATTAAACATTTCTTTAATTTATTATTCTGTGATTACTGATAAAATAATTACGAATTAGTCATATAGCAAGACAAATTAGAGAATTGAAGTCATAGCCAATAGCTATCAATGAGTTTGTCTCAAATTCTATATTAGCTATGATTGAAACAATCGGGTTTACTAAGACTTTAGAAGGTTGCAATTCATCCTATAGTATACCTAAATAAGAATAAACTTATCTCTTAAGTTGGGAGCATCCCAAATGTGTAAATTTATTTTTTCGGTAGTGCGAGCATCTTGCTCGCTCACTGGCACTAGGGAGCGAGACGCTCCCACTACAAATTTTATTTTTGCCTGCATTGGGATGCTCCCTTGCGAGGGGAATTAAATTTAGGCTAACACAAGATTTCGGCATTTACGTTTTGTTACAAAACAGGGTTTATTTGTGCCTATCTATTCACACAGAAAAAGCCGACTGTAATTAGTTATTAGTATAAATTAACATTCAAATCAGGACTTAGGTATAGCTCTTTTTGGAAAGGAGGTTTAAGATTACAATTCCCTTTAAAAAATCACCAGACTTTAAAACAAATGAACTCCTGAGAAAAGCAGAATAAGGCTCTATCTTGCGAGGATTGAAACCAGAAGAAATACTAGTTTTGAAATTATTACTAGGTAAGTTATAAAAATACATTATTAATTTGTGTTTTTCTAATTAGAACGCGGGGTAATGCATCTGTATTATATTTTTAAACCAAGATTAAATTAAATAGATGAGTAGTAATTTAATTAATGCCGATCCCAAGGATGTTAACCTTATAGAACAAGTTAAGCAAAGTTTTGTCCCAAAATCTTTAACCACAGCAATCTATCAACATCAAGAACTAAATAATTATCTGGATAAAATAGCTTGTAAAATTAGCCTCTTAATTAAATGCGAGAGAGTAATTGTTACAGTTCGTCAAGGAAATGTCGAGCAAATAATAGCCAGCAATGTAGCTATAGATAAAGGCGATCGACATCAAAATATTAAGCAGCATCGAGAATATAATAAAGCATTTAATAATTTGTTATATTATATTCCGTTACGAACAACAACAGGCGAAATCATCGGAGGAATTTGTGCTTCAAATAAACAATCGTACCCTTATTCCAAAGATAAAATATCAACTTTAGAGCTTTTTGCCGAACTAGCTGCTACCAAAATTGAGAACTATTACCTAAAGGAGCAGCAGCAAAAAATTAGTCGCACCCTTCAAACTAAAATTGATAAATATAGTAAAGAGTTAAATCTAATTAGAGCTACACTAAATAAAAATAATCATCTTGCTCATATTGGTGAGTTTACCGCAACAATTATTCATGAAGTTCGCAATGCGTTAACGACAGTCAAAATGGGATTAGATTATTTTAGTAAAGTAGATAATTTACCCCAACCAGCAAAAGAACGTTTATCGCTATCAATAAGTGAAGAAAAAAGATTAGAGCGTTTATTACAAGAAATATTACTTTATTCCAAACCCGATAATTTACAACTCTCCGAATTGGAGGTAAATAACCTAATTGATAGATCGCTAATTATTATCGAACAATTGCCGCAAGCAAAAGGGCGAATCATCGAATTTATACCCTTTCCACAACCGATAAATATTTTAGGCGATGCAGATAAACTTCAACAGATATTCATTAATATTCTTCGCAATGCTTGTGAAGCAGTTGGAAATGGTGAAATAATTCAATGGCGAATTAGTTACCCACATCCAGATTACCTGCGTATTAGTATTAATAACGGCGGCGATCCCATTCCTTCTTTTCTGCTACCGAAAATAACTCAACCTTTTTATTCAACCAAATCTGACGGAACTGGATTGGGATTAACAATTGTAGAAAGAATTGTCCAAGCTCATGGCGGTAAATTATCAATTCAATCAAATTCCATAACAGGTACAACAGTAAAAGTTGAACTACCCGTAGCTAAATTATATTCATAAAAAAAAAAGAATAAAAAGTAAAATTGACAATTGTAAAATTAATAGTTACAACAGTAAACATTAAATTAACCGTAGCTAAATTATATTCATAAAAGGAAAAATATAAGGGTAAAAGCATCTATGGAAGAAACAGCACTTACCAAAATGCAGCTAATTCAAGAGTTAGAAATTATTCGCCAGATTGAATTAGAAATACTCGAAAAAATTTCAGAATTAGAAGCCCAAGATATGTATAAAGAACCGTCATTTATATCTGATAAATCTGAAGATAAAACTTTTAATATAAAGTCCGATATCAAAAATAATGAAATAGAAAAATTTCAGTTCCCCGAGCATTCTCAATTAAGAGCGATATTTGCTTTTATTGAAGCTCATTATCATCAACCTATTACCCTTAACGATGTTGCGAAAGCTTTTAGTTACACGCCTTCATATCTTACTAGTTTAGTACGTCGTCTGACTGGTAAAACCTTATATCAATGGATTGTCCAACGTCGGATGTTTCAAGCTCGTCGTCTGTTATTGTCAACCGAATTACCTGTGTCTCAAATTGCTCAAGCGGTAGGCTATCTCGATACAGGACACTTTGTTAAGCACTTTCGTCAAATTCACAAAAAGCCTCCTAAATCCTGGAAACATTTTCCTAATTAATAAAATTTTTGAAAATTTAAATAATCTTAATCTATAAAATTACCAACTCTATCTACAAAATTACCATTGCAGTAACAGTGTAAAAAAAGGTAGATTATTTGAGTTAAGCGCTCTCAATCGATAAAATTAGGGCTATAAAAATAAGGTTCGCTCTCCCGGTGATCCGTCATTAGGGAGAAACGGTATAAAAATAAGATATTGGCTGGGGAATCAAATTGAAAGCAACCTTTTTTACTCCTAACTTTTTTGTTGAAAGTTATTAGAATCAGTCAATTATTCAAAAATGAACCAACAAACAAATTCTCTTGATGTACCAATAGTTCTTGCAGGAAGATATAAAATTAAGCCCAATAAACGGGAAAGATTTTTAGAGCTAGCTAATTTAGGTTTAGAACCTAGCAGAGCAGAATCAGGAAATATTAGCTACAGTTTCTATGAAGAAGCCGGTACTTCAAATTCCTTTATCTATTTTGAGGAATGGAAAAGTAGAGAAGCTTTAGCAGAACATCTTAAACAACCTTATATAACTCCTCTATTAGAAGAATTTTCTGAATTAGTTGATGGAGAGGCTGATGTCAGAGTTTATGACATCAAGAGTTTAACTTATGGACTGTAAATGTAATCAATTATCAATTATCTTTCCATGAGGTTTAATAGCAAAATTTCTGACTTACACAACACAAATAAAAAACTAGCATTCGGGGCGTTTATATCCCTTAAATCTTCTTGAGAAGTTGCCTATTATGGAGGATATAAAAATACAAAACCTGTCTCCAAAATTTCTCATATGCGCGCACACATAGGTTGTTGTTCGACTATAAGTGGGAATACTTTGAATACATCCATATCCCTTAACAGCCTCGGTAATTTCTCTGAATTATGGGGAAATATAGGTTGTGGGTGTTTCGTTTAACTTCCTCTTTTACAAGCGAATAGTTAAGGGTTAGTAAGACTATTAGTAATATTAATTAGATAATGTTAATCAATAATAATCATCGGATAAATTTTGAAGAGTTATTAATAGTGAAAGCAACGAAAGATACTTCTTTTAAAAAAGAATTGATTGAAAATCCTAAAATAGCCATTTCCAAAGAATTTGGTACTCAATTACCAGCAGAAATAGAAATTAGAATCCTAGAAGAAACGGAGAAAATACTTTATATTGTATTGCCATGTACCAGATGATAGAGAAAAAAAATACTTTAATGCATAATTGTTTAGTAGATAATTTAAGTATCTTTACACCTTATCTTTCTCCTGAATTAGTTCATCCCCATGTCATATCAAGGATGAAAAAAATTTCTCGAACTTTAAAGCCGACATGGGGAGCTTTTGTCGAATGCCCTTTAGGGCAAGATAATCCTACAGTTCATTTTTCTATTCATACATTAGATAATGCGATTAACTTACCACTGAAAATGCGATCGGAATCTGTATGGCAGCGTATTCAACAATTATGTATGGATTGTAATTGTTCTAAATCGCGTTTGAGTCAAGAAGTTAGTAGCATTTTGTTAGATTTTAAATTAAGTCAAGAAAACGCGGAAATTCCAATTCCCTCTATTTTTTTAACTTTGCAAGAAGGTAATTTACAGTGTTTAAATGGAGATATTAAAACTTTTTGTACTTGGTTAATCAAAAAAGTTGTAGAACCACTGAATAATCGTACTATTTCTTCCTGTCTGCAAAGAAATCTGGAATTATCTTTATCGGCATTGCCTATGGGAGCGCAAGTTTTAGAATTAGGAATAATGCAGGCTTCTCCACTAGATTCTATAAAATTAAGTATTAGTGGTATTTCTCCTGGGGAAATTTCCGAATATTTAATCAGAATTGGCTGGATGGGATCGTTTGTTGAATTAGAAAAATTAGTTTTATTTTTGAATGAGATTGTAGATGCAATTGTATTGAAAGTAGAACTAGGAGTTATCGTTGCACCAAAGGTTAGTTTTGACTGTTTTATATATCAAGATTTATATCAAGATTATTCTTGGCAACCTTTATTTGATTTTCTGATTGAAAATAAATTATGTACTACCAAAAAATATGCAGCACTTTTAAATTGGTCGGGATTATCTCACGAACAATATTCTCCCATACCTTGGCCTAAGAATCTGAAAATGATTTCTGATTTTTTAGGAAATAGAGCATCAAGTATTTTAGTCAGAGAGGTAAATCACATTGAGATCGCATATACAGACAATAAATTAGATGCAAAAGCACATCTTTGGTTCAGTCCCGATTGGGATTAAAATCGGAAAAAATTTGGTCCTATTGATTGAAAATTAAAACACAATTTAAAATTCACAAAATTAAAATAATAAATATAGCGAATTTCAGTTGAATGAAATACAAATTATAAGTCATTACTTCCTAATCGCTTCAAATTATAAGTTAGAAAAACATCATTAAATAGTTATAAAATTAACCCCACTCAGTAACGTGAAAAATCTAAAAGGAATCAGAAAATTATCACTTTTAGCCTTTATTCTTTTACTCGCTATTACAGCTGTAGTAATTGTTTTCGGCTCGCAATGGAGCAATCTTACTAATAATAAGACTGTATCGCAACCCGGAACCATGCCTGATGGTGTCTCTTATGAAATGACCCCTATGCCAAAGGCTTCTCTTCCTGCTCCAGTCTATCCCCAGGGTAAATCAGATGCGAACCTCAAAGTACGTAAGAGTATTGTGGACTTAACATCTCAAGAGAAAGCTGCATTTGTCAACGCTCTAAAAAAAGTTAAAAATACCATTCCCGAAGGTAGTAAACTTAGTCTTTTTGACAAACTAGTTCTACAACACGTTATGGTTGCTGGATTTGAGAAACCTTTTAAATCTTCAGGACCAGCAGCAGGTTACAATCCCGCTCATCCAGGGCATCCAGCATTTTTACCTTGGCATCGACAGCTACTAGATGACTTGGAAAATGCTTTGCAGAAAATAGATCCAAGTATAACAATTCCCTACTGGGATTGGACAGATCCCAAAGCCCTCGATGTTATGCTCAGCAATGACTTTATGGGGGGAAATGGTGAAGGAGTTAAAGTTGATATTCCGGGAGTAGGAACCTTTAAAGGAGGACCTGTAAAATCGGGGCCTTTCGCTGACGATTGGACGGTGAATGAAGATATCCACATAGAACCGATTAACTTTACATCATTAGGTCCAAAAATTATTCGCTTTCTAAGAATCCCTCCCTTTAATGAATATCCCATGCCCAAAGAAGTCATCGATAGAATGATGAATCTCGATGACTACGAAATTTTCTCTCTGGTGCTAGAGGGAGGTGGTACTGGATTAGATAAAAACAGCAAAATAATTGAAGATTGGGCAGTTCATGTCGTTTCTCATGCAATGATCGGAGGAGTGGTTTTAAAAGATTACAATAAAACAGCCCTTCCGACTAACCAAGCTCGGAACCTAGGAACAATGATGAGTATCCTTAGCTCTCCCTACGATCCGACTTTTTGGTTAACCCATTCCAACGTAGATCGTTTATGGGCAGAGTGGCAAGATAATGGACATACAGGTGAAAAATTTTATCCTACAAAGAGGATGGATTATGGATATAATCTCAAAGATCCAATTTGGCCTTGGGATGGTGGTAAATCCACACCGGGAAATCTCAACGATACGGATTTAGTATCTATGTTACCCGTGACTAAGAGGATTATTACTGCTGCAGATCTTCTTGATTTTCGCAACCTGGGTTACACCTATGATACAACTCGTCTTCGTAGTGAAAAAGAACTGCTGAGACGAGAATCTAAACCTAATGCTTCTATTCGTCATTGGTGGAGAAAACGAGCATAGCATTCATTTAATAAATTCCAACCTATTGTAGAGACGTAGCAGTGCTACGTCTCCCAACGTTACCAAGAAGAGAACCAGCCATAATTCATGCAATCGACGGCTAAGAGTGTCTTACTCCTATCCCGGTGGAAGATTATTGAGGGAATGAGAGAGGGATAGAGGGAGGGAGTAATATTTCCATCATCAACACAAAAAGATCGCAACAATTTTCTACCATATCAATATTTTTTCCATTGATACAAATCCGATATCGGGTTTAAATTTAAAAAGATTGAAAAGTTGGGAATGAAAAAAATATAGCTTTAACTAGCAATATTAGAACTTTTCATCAACATAAATATAGTCTTACAGACTATTTGTATAGCTTCATGAATATATAGGAGGTTATTTGCCATGCAGAAAAGAGTTAATTATTATAAAGAATTATCCGCTGACTATTCAAGAACTGGATTAATTTCCGATGATTTGAAGAAAAAATTAATTCAGCAAGCAGAAGAAATAAATACCAAAAAAGAAGACACATTACCAGAAATTTCTCCATCATACACAATGGAGCAAATTGAAAAAGAAAATAAAGAATGGTGGCCGACTCATTGCGAAGCATTAAGACAAGGAAGAGGGGATATTTTAACAGATGAATATCGCGATGATTTAGTTTATTTATGTCAAGATGGACAGTACCGAGGATTAGAACAACAAAAAGAAAGAGAACAGCATTGGTGGGCTTTAATTTCTCAACCAGGGGTAACAATGGTATGGCCAATTGTGATGTTTTTTGGCGAGCATACTTACTTTGAATGGAAGTCTGTAGATGATGAAACTAACGAAACCATTGCCAAAGGTAATGTAACTTGGGTTCGTCGCGGACATCGAGGAGGTTGTTATCTCAAAACTGAACAATTGACTTTTTATCGCGATGTTTATGCGCCAAATCAACTTTTACAATTAATAAAAACTGCTTAATTAATTATTATGGAAAATATAGCTTACAAAAATGCAGTTTTAGATGATAAAGAACTGCAAGAGGGATTAAAGGGTATTAATCCGAAATTTGGTGATTTTTGTACTCGTGTTGCTGGAGAAGCTTGGGGTTTACCCTTAATTGACCAAAAAACTAAGGCCTTAATTACTATAGCCGTTGATGTTGTCAATCAAGATCAAACAGGTGCGGGTAATCCTTTTGGTGCCCATGTAAATATGGCAATACAACAAGGTGCAAGCCGCGAAGAAATCGAGGAATTACTTTTGTTTATGTGCGTTTATGCAGGTTTTAATAAAGCTGCTGGTTGTTTTGGGATGTTAAATGAAATCCTTGGTTCTAAATAAATTTTGCGAAAACAAAGTTTCCAGGACACATTTTAGAGATAGTGTATTTCTTGTTTAGAACTGATTGAATACAAGTACTTCATTATCTCTTTCATCATCAAAAAATAATATGTTTAGTTAATTGTAAGCATAAGAAATTAGAGAAATATGACTGATACAAATAGAGGGAAAATTGGCGTTATCATTGAAGAACACTTTGATGAAACAGAATATTTCCGCTTCAATCAATTCTTTACTGAAAATGGATATGAAGTAGAGTATATTTCCCATCTTTGGAATCAAGATAAACTTGTTTTTAAAGGAAACGACCACGAAGCAGAAGCTACAGTAACTGTTGAAATTAATAATATCGAATTAACGGATTACAAAGGCATTATCTTAATTGGTGGTTATGCAATGGATAGATTGCGCTTCCAACCTAATCCAAAACCAGGACAACCCAATCAAGCACCAGCCGTTCAGTTTCTCCGTAAAGCTGTAAAAGCAATGGATGCGGGCAGTTTAAAAATAGGTACTATTTGTCATAGTTTATGGTTATTTTGTGCTGACAAAGAACTTATGAAAGCTCGTAAAGTTACCTGCGCTCATAATATTATTTGTGATGTGGAACATGCTGGAGGAATGATTATTTACGAAGGTGATGAAACTGCAGCAACTCATATTGATGGTGGCTTGATATCGGGTAAACATCCCGGGGTTGTAGAGGAATTTATGCAAGTATTTTTGCAAGAATTAGAGAAAAAAGAAAAGGTAGCAGTTAACAGTTAACAGTGAACTTGTAGGGTGCTGTTACGGCTCCTCGTATGTATTATTTGAGCTTAAATTTTTGATAATGCCGTAACGCACCATTCTAATAGCAGCACCATGATAGTATCATGACCCTTTTATCTTTTTTAGGAGTTAGGAATTAATAATAATATGGGTACTTCCTTAGATTTTACATTTTCCGATTTAATTGCTGGATACGTTACTTACTTTGATGAAACAAAGGATTCTTTTGGTTTAAAAACATCCGATGGTAGAGAATTTGATTGTAATTTGAGTCCGATGAGTTATGCAAAATTGCTGCAAAACTTGGATGAAGGTTACCCAGATGCTACGGGTTCAATGCGAGCCATGTTGTCTGAATCTGGACGCTATTTGTTCGCATATGGAGTCTTTTATCCCGATAGCTCTTTTTTTGATGCTAAATCAATAGTTTTTGTTGGTAGGCAAAAAGATAATTACATTTTTGAAAAACAAAATTGGTGGGTGGATCAAGTTCATTCTCTTGCTAATTTTTACTTAAAAGCTCAGTTTGGAGATGAGCAAATTAATTATCGTAATTATCGCACTTCAATCAGTTTATCTGGGGTGAAGTCAACCGTTAATTTCCGTCAAGAAACAGATACTATTTCCCGTTTAGTATATGGCTTTGCTACTTCTTATATGTTGACTGGGGAAGATAAATTTCTAGAAGCCGCTGAAAAGGGAACTGAATATCTACGGGAACATATGCGGTTCCTAGATTTAGATGAGGGTATCGTTTATTGGTATCACGGAATTGATGTACAGGGTGAACGAGAGCACAAAATCTTTGCTTCCGAATTTGGTGATGATTATGATGCAATTCCTGCTTACGAACAAATCTATGCCTTAGCTGGCCCCGTTCAAACCTACCGCGTAACTGGCGATCCGCGCATTATCCAGGATACTGAACTTACCATCAAGCTTTTTAATGATTTCTTTCTTGATAAAGGCGAACATGGCGGTTATTTCTCTCATCTCGATCCGGTAACTCTCGATCCTTTAAGCGATTCTCTAGGGAGGAATAAGGGAACTAAGAATTGGAACTCTGTGGGCGATCATGCTCCAGCCTATTTAATTAACCTGTGGTTGGCGACTGGAAAACAGGAATATGCTGATATGTTGGAGTACACCTTCGACACTATCGTCAAACGTTTTCCCGATTACGAAAATAGCCCCTTTGTACAAGAACGCTTTTTTGAAGATTGGTCTCATGATACCACCTGGGGATGGCAGCAAAATCGCGCTGTAGTAGGTCATAACCTGAAAATAGCCTGGAACTTAATGCGAATGTCTTCCCTGAAATCAAAAGGGGAATACGTCGATTTAGCAACAAAGATTGCTGAAATTATGCCCACATTCGGCAGCGACTTACAACGAGGTGGTTGGTACGATGTTGTGGAACGTATTTTAGACAAAGATCAAAAAGTTCATCGCTTTGTATGGCACGATCGCAAAGCTTGGTGGCAGCAGGAACAATGTATTTTAGCATACTTAATACTAAGTGGTATTATCGGAAAAAATGAGTATCAGCGTTTGGCAAGGGAAGCAGCAGCTTTTTATAATGCTTGGTTTCTGGATACTGAAGATGGCGGTGTTTATTACAACGTCCTTGCCAATGGTATTCCCTTCCTTGCGAGTGGAAACGAACGGGGTAAAGGAAGTCATGCTATGAGTGGATATCATTCCACAGAGTTGTGCTATCTGGCAGCGGTTTATACAAATTTATTAATTAACAAGCAGCCGATGGACTTTTACTTTAAACCGATGCCATCAGGATTTCCCGATGATATTATGCGCGTTTCTCCTGATATATTGCCAGCAGGTAGTATCAAAATTGCTGGAGTGGAAATAGACGGCGATCGCTATAGTAATTTTGATGCCGATAAATTAACTGTGAAATTACCCGATACAAAAGAAAGGGTAAAAGTCAAAGTGAAGATTGCACCAAAGTAATTGATAAAGCCAAAGCTTTTGATAACAAATTTTTCATCTAGTAAGACTAATAATCCAAAATCTAAAATCCAAAATCCAAAATTGAAATGACTAATAAACTGATGCCGGGGAAAAAGTTCCCAAATTAGAAGTAAATATCCTCAATGGTAAACTTTGGAAACTTGAGGAGGATACTTTTTCAAACTTAAAAATGATAGTTTTTTATCGCGGTTTACATTGTCCAATTTGTAGAAACTATATTGGAGAACTGGATAAAAAATTGGCGAATTTGCTCAACTTAATGTAGATGTTATTGCCATTAGCGGCGACACAGAAGAAAAAGCGAAAATGACAAAAGCAAGTTGGAGCTTAAAAGACCTTACAATCGCTTACAATCTCGCAGTTGAGTCTATGGAAAGTTGGGGACTTTATATTTCTCAAGGAGCCTTTTCAAGCGAACCAGCTATGTTTGACGAACCGGGTATTTTTTTAGTTAAAGAAGACAGAACTTTATTCTTTGCTGGAGTTAATAACGCACCTTTTGCTCGTCCTCCTTTAAACGATTTAATTTCAGGAATTAAATACGTTACAACTAATAAATATCCCGTCCGAGGAACAGTCTCAATATCTAATATGGATCGACAACTAACCACTAGCAAATAATAACTAACAACTAATACCTAATGACTATCAATACGAAAGAAGTTGCAGGTGTAAGTATTATAGAAATAGCAGATAACAATGTAGATTCAAGAACAGCACCTAAAATTCAACAAGAAATCTTTCCATTACTTGAATCAAACAGTAAAATCATAATAGATTTATCGGAAGTCTCTTATATGTCTAGTGCTGGTTTACGCATGTTGCTATCTTCCTATCGACAAGTAACAGCTAAAAATGGAAAACTGGTTGTAGTAGGTCTTTCAGAAGAGATTAAAGACACTATGACAATAACTGGATTTCTTGATTTTTTTAAACATTCTGAAAATGCTGCTACAGGTTTGGCATTGTTAATTGAAAAATAGTTAGTGGTTAGTGATTGGTGGTTAGTAGTTAGTAGGAGTTAGAAGTTTGTAACTTATAGTTAATATTTATTTAAGTTTTAACCTTTTACCTTTAATCTTTAACATAACTAAGTCGGTACAAATAAACTAACTATATTAAAGAATATAAATTTAGTTAAAAGCCTTGTTGCTACTCACTACTCACTATTCACTACTCCCTATTCCCTATTCCCAACCCCAATCTACTTAAATGTTGATAGACAGAATTGATATTCATCCAACCCACAGTAAAGATAATTTTAAATTACGTTGTGGAAAGCCGTTTCCTTTTGGTGCTACTTTAGTACCGGGAGGTGTAAATTTTTCAATATTTTCTCGTCATGCAACCTCTTGTACTTTAGTCTTATTTGAGAAACATGCCTCAGAACCTATGGTAGAAATTCCTTTCCCTAAAGAGTTTCGTATTGGTAATGTATATTCCATGGTTGTATTTGATTTAGACTATGAAAATATTGAATACGGCTACCGGATGGATGGACCAAATAATTTTGCTCAAGGTCATTGGTTTGATAATAGTAAAATACTCTTAGATCCTTATGCAAAAATTATTGGAGGTAGGGATATTTGGGGTGTAAAACCTGATTGGAATGATGTTTATCAACACCGTGCTAAAATAACATTTGAAGATTTTGATTGGGAAGACGATTGTCTTTTAGAAATCCCTTCAGAAGATTTGATTATCTACGAAATGCACGCTCGTAGTTTTACAAAACATCCTTCTTCTACTGTTAAACATCCGGGAACATTTGCAGGAATCCGCGAAAAAATTCCTTACCTCAAAGAATTAGGTATTAATGCTGTAGAATTAATGCCAATATTCGAGTTTGATGAATTTGAAAATTCTCGCCCTAACCCACAAACGGGAGAGATGCTGTTAAATTATTGGGGTTACAGTACAGTAGGCTTTTTTGCTCCTAAAGCGGGTTATGCGGCTACAGGTAAATTTGGGATGCAAGCAGATGAATTAAAAACCCTAGTCAAAGCATTGCATCAAAATGGTATAGAAATAATTTTAGATGTAGTCTTTAATCATACCGCTGAAGGAAACGAACAGGGGAATTATATTTCTTTCCGGGGAATTGATAATCAGACTTATTATATGCTGACACCGGAAGGTTATTATTATAACTTTAGTGGGTGCGGAAATACTCTTAACTGCAATAACCCGATTGTCAGGAATCTGGTTGTAGATTGCTTGCGTTACTGGGTAAGTGAATACCATATCGATGGTTTCCGATTTGACCTTGCTTCTATTCTGGGAAGAGATCCTTGGGGTGCTCCTTTATCAAATCCACCCTTGTTAGAGTCTTTGGCTTTCGATCCAATTTTGGCTAAATGTAAGTTGATTGCTGAAGCTTGGGATGCTGGCGGGTTGTATCAAGTCGGTTCATTTCCTAATTATGGACGTTGGGCAGAATGGAATGGAAAATATCGCGATAGTATGCGTAAATTCATCAAGGGTGATGGCAATGTAAAAGACATGGCACTGCGATTGCAAGGTTCGCCAGACTTGTATGCAGCATCCTGTCGTACTCCTTCGACATCAATTAATTTTATTACTGCTCACGATGGTTTTACTCTAGCTGACTTAGTTTCTTATAACCATAAGCATAACGAAGCCAATGGCGAGAATAATAATGATGGCGAAAAGGATAACGATAGTTGGAATTGTGGCGCAGAGGGATGGACTGAAAATCCCTCGATAAATAACTTACGACAGCGACAAATCCGCAATGCATTGGCGATTTTAATGGTTAGTCAGGGCGTACCTATGTTATTAATGGGTGATGAAATCGGACGCTCTAAAGGCGGTAACAACAATACCTATTGTCACGATAACGAACTTAATTGGCTAAATTGGACGCTGTTGAAAGATAATTCAGATTTATTTGAATTTGCCAAAAGGTGCATTGCTTTTCGTAAGGCTCACCCAATTTTGAGAAACCGCCATTTCTTGAATCAAGATAATCATGGTAACGGCTATCCAGAAATTAGCTGGCACGGTATCCAAGCATGGAATCCAGACTTTACGGATTATAGTCGAACCTTAGCCTTTATGCTTTGCGGTAAACAAGCCTCGGATATATCGGAGGATGATTACATTTATGTAGCGATGAATATGCACTGGGAAACTCATAGCTTTGAGATTCCTAGTTTACCCCCATCTATTCGGTGGCACGTATTTGTTAATACTGGAGTAACGCCTCCAGAAGATAGTTGGGAACCGGGATGCGAACCAAAAATTGATAATCAGCAGGAAATTATAGTAGGAGACCGATCGCTAGTAATTCTTGTAGGCAAATAGATGATTATCACTAACAACTAACAACTAATAGGAGATAAAATTATGGAATTTAAGGCACTATTGGAAACAACAGAAAAGATTGCAAAAATCACTTTATCTGGCGAACTAAATGCTTCTACAGCATCAACATGTAAGACAGAGGTTGAGAAAGCTGCTGCAATCAATCCACAACGTCTAGTTCTTGTTATGACAGATTTAGAATATATGGCTAGTGCTGGTTTACGAGTTCTAATTTTTGCCAAACAAAAAATGGGTACGAATGTTGATATTTATGTCATTAGTCCCCAAGAAATGGTGATGGATACTATCAAGAAAACAGGTTTTCATCATAGTGTCGCAATCATGGATGATTATGATGCTGCAAAGATAGAAAATTAACTAAATACTTGAAACATCATTGGAAATAGCTAGATTAATTATAAAATTGTAATTAATTTAGTTTTGATCTGAATACATTTCTATTGGCAATATCAAATCTCAAACCTCAATGAATTCTTTAAGAGTATCTGGCGAACTCGAATCTTTAGAACAACTATCTAACTATATAATTACAGCAGCCAAAAAAGCTAATTTAGATAAAAAAGCTACTTATAAATTACGTTTAGCTGTGGATGAAATCGCAACTAATATTGTTATTCATGGTTATGAGGAAGCAGGTATTCAAGGAGATATAGTATGTCAAGCAGAATTGAACGAGAAAACCTTAAGTATTTATCTCGAAGATACGGGTTCGGAATATGACGCAACACAAGAAGAACAACCTCTGGATTTATATAAACCTCTGGTAGAACGACATATTGGTGGTTTAGGAGTATATTTAGCAATTAGTGGAGTTGATAAATATATTTACGAACGTCTGGGAAACGTTAATCGCAATATTTTTGTAGTAAATTTAAAATAAAGTTATATTTATTTTTTATATAATTTTTATTGATAATTATAGTTCTTTTTTAATCTTATAAAAAAGTATATTGATAAATATTGTATAAGCTAATAAATTAAAGAGAGTTATATTAGCTATAAATAAAATAATATTTCATGTCATTAAGATTATTCAAACTCAGAAAATCTCGTCTGTCCTTAGTTGTTGTATCTGTCGCTTTCATTAGTATTTTTATCATCGAAGTAATTATTCTGATTCCTTCTATTAATAGAAGAAAAAAAGAACTTCTGACTCAAATAGAAGAAATCACAGAAGGAAAAGTTTCTGTATTAACAGAAATTACTTCACCTGGTGTCACAGAAGAAACAGATGAAGAAATTTATCAACAATTATCTAATTTAGTTAAGCTAAAAAAAATTCAGTTAACTGACAAACTCAAACATGTAATTGTTGGAGGTTCATTTTACACTTCTGAAGGAAAATTGATTGGAAGTTTTGGAGAAAAACCAGAACTTTCAGTTTCAGATATCAAACGTAATCCCAAGAAAACCTTTCGCAATCAAGATGGTTCCAGATATGATGCAGCTTGGATGCCTTCCCAAATGGGAAGAAATACTTTCCTAATTATTCGTCATGATATTTCTTCCCTACAACCAGAATTAAACGCTTATATTTTACGAATTGCTGGTTTAGTCGTACTGATTTCAATATTTGTTACATTTGGTGTATGGATTGCATTAGAACCAATTGTAATTCGTCCTATTCTTTGCTTGAGAAATGACTTAATAAAAGCGGGTGAAGCAATTAGTCAAGATAAACCAACACCCGATTTTGGTTCCGCTTTGATAAAACGTAAAGATGAGTTAGGTGACGTAATTACAGCCTTTGATACTATGTATCATCAAATTAGTAAGGCTTATGAGCAACGAAAACGTGCCGAAGCTGCTTTACAAGTGAGTTTAACAGAAGTTGAAAATTATTCACAAGCCCTTAATAGCGAATTAGAAAAAGGGCGACAAATGCAGCTTAATTTTTTGCCTCCTGAGGAAACATTTAAAAGCTTTTCCGAACAATTTGGATGGGAAATCGCCTCTTTTTTCAAACCTGCTCGACAAGTAGCCGGAGATTTTTACGATATATTTGAACTGAGTCATGATAGCGTCGGATTTGTCATTGCTGATGTATGCGATAAAGGTGTGGGAGCAGCTCTTTTTATGGCTCTCTTCCGTAGCTTAATTCGTATTTTTTCTACTCAAATCCAACTGCGGGGACAAGCTTCACTGATTTTAGAAGAAAACTTACCTCAATCAGGCTGGATTGGTGAATCGCCATTAACAAACTTGGCTCATCTTAATGCATTGCAAGCTGTTTCCTTAACTAATGAATATGTCGCTAAGTTTCACGGCGAACTCGGCATGTTTGCCACTTTATTTTTTGGAGTCTTAGAACCCACTACAGGACTTTTAACATATATTAATGGTGGACATGAACCACTATTTATCATTTCTGGTGATGGTAAAGTAAAACACCATCTTGAATCAACTGCACCCGCTGTGGGTATGCTACCTTCGATGAATTTTCCCATGTGTCAAATTTACTTACAACCAGGAGAGATTCTTATTGGTTATACCGATGGTGTTACTGAGGCTCGCGATTCTAATGGTAAATTCTTCACTGATAAAAGACTTATCTCTCTTTTAGAACAACCGATAAATTCTGCTCAACTTCTATTAGATAAAATCACTACATCTATACAAGAACATACTAGCAATGCGGAACAATTTGACGATATTACAATACTGGCATTGCGACAAAAAATTTAGCAAAAATTAATCCCCCACCCAACATCCTCAAAGAATTTATCGCGTTGCTGCAATTTTCTATGAAATATATAAGGTTACATATTGTAATATCTATTGACCGATGTTTCAAACAATATGAGATTGCGGCTTCATATTTTTATTCACCAACGCCGAATTTCTTCTTATGGGTACCCGTCAAATTCGACCATCTTCAAAATATAAAATAGCAATACTATAAGCACATTCCATCAAAGATTAAAATATTTGTAAAATTAAAATTTAATATTTTTTTAATAATTAAATTTAATATAAATATTTTTGATTATTTTTATCGAAATTTTGATTGTCAAGGGTTCCCTTAAAAGTTTTTTTAGAAGAAAAAACTTTTAAGGGTGCCCGTCAAGTATCTGGGGGTATAACTTAAAAAATTAACCACTACCGGGTTAGTTGTTACTCCTTTCTCAATTTAAGATTATCGGCGTTGAGTGAGGGGGTAGAGGGGAAGAAATTTTATCGGAAATCTGAGAGCGGAACGGGAGTAATTGGCTCATTTTAAGAAGCGAAATAGTTCAGTATATCTGATGCTATTCTCTTTAATAATTAAAAAAAATAATCTAAAATGGCATTTTTTGGGAAATATTCACGAATATAGCTTATTCTTCAAAGTTGTGAATTCAGTATTTAGTTATCAATAATATACTTTAAAATAAGTGTTAATACATAAGTGATGAATTTGTTTTGAACTCGGATAACTACTTATATATAAGTGATTAAACAGACATAATCTTAACCTGTTATTTACCTTCATGAAATGGGCATATTGATTAATAGAACTCAGTTTTAAAATCAAGATTAATCAATATGTTAGCAGCAGATTTAACCATTACTCTTCCTGGCTACCGTCTAATGGAAGAACTTTATCGTGGTTCCAGAACGGTTGTATATCGAGCTTTACAAGAGATATCAGGGAAGGAATCGCATCCAGTGGTGGTTAAACTGTTGCAGCAAGAATATCCTAGTTTTAGGGAACTTTTGCTATTTCGCAATCAATATACGATTGCTAAAAACTTAGATTTTCCGGGAATCGTTCGTCCCTACACTCTCGAACCTTACCGTAACAGTTATGCCTTGGTTATGGAAGATTTTGGTGGGGTTTCGCTACGTGAATATGTTATGAAAGCCCATGATTGGCGTGGCTCTCTAGATATCTTCAAGGATGAAGGCTACGACGGTTGGGGCTCAACTGCCTTTGGGGAGCTAAGCGTAAGAGTAACCTTTCTTATTGAATTGCTATCAATTCTGTTACAAATTACCGATATCCTCCACTATCTCTACCAAAACCGGGTTATCCACAAAGATATAAAACCCGCCAATATCCTGATTAATCCAGAAACAAAACAAGTTAAACTGATTGATTTTAGTATCGCTTCATTACTTACCCAAGAAATCCAAGAAATCAAAAATCCTAATTGCTTAGAAGGAAGCCTCCCTTATATTTCCCCGGAGCAAACTGGAAGAATGAATCGAGGAATTGACTACCGCAGCGATTATTATTCTCTGGGAGTAACATTTTATGAATTACTCACCGGGCGATTACCATTTACCTCTAACGAGCCCATGGAGTTGGTACATTGTCATTTGGCTAAAAAGCCTCGATTTTTGGGTAAGAGTCAAGGGATTCCCAAGATTATTGGTGATATCGTTATGAAGTTGATGGCAAAAAACGCCGAAGATAGATATCAAAGTGCCTTGGGGTTAAAGCACGATTTAGAAATTTATTTAGCGAAAATCTAAAATACTGGAAAAATTGCATCTTTTGAAATTGGTTAGCGAGATATTTGCAGCCAATTTACCATCTCCGAAAAACTTTATGGTAGAGAAACTGAGATTAAAACACTATTAGAAGCATTTAACCGAGTTGCTGGGATCGAAAATAACTCCACCAAAGGCAGCGAATTAATGTTAGTCGCTGGTTTTTCTGGTGTTGGGAAAACTGCGGTAGTGAATGAAATTCACAAACCTATAGTCAAACAACGTGGTTATTTCATCAAAGGTAAATTTGACCAATTTAACCGCAATATTCCTTTTTCAGCTTTTGTGCAAGCATTTCGGAATTTGATGGGGCAATTATTGAGTGAAAGTGATACTCAATTGTCAAATTGGAAAAGAAATATTCTAGAGGCTCTAGGAAATAGCGCACAAGTAATTATTGATGTTATTCCCGAATTAGAGCAAATTATCGGCAAACAAGCACCTGCAGTGGAATTATCGGGTACTGCGGCACAGAATCGCTTTAATTTATTATTTCAGAAATTTATCCAAGTTTTTACCACCAAAGAACATCCTTTAGTCATATTTTTAGATGATTTACAGTGGGCAGACGCGGCATCTTTGAAATTGATGCAGTTGCTCATGGGTGAGTCGCAAACAGGGTATTTACTAACGATTGGTGCTTACCGCGATAACGAAGTATCTTCGTCTCATCCGTTAATGTTGATGTTAGACGATGTGTCCAAAACTGGGGCAGTAATTAATCAAATTACCCTAAAACCCTTGAGTAAAGCGAGTTTAACTCAACTAGTCGCCGATACCCTTTCCTGTTCCACACAAATAGCACAGCCATTAACTGATATTATCCATCAAAAAACCCAAGGAAACCCGTTTTTTGCAACTCAGTTTCTCAAAGCATTGCATCAAGATGGGTTGATTTACTTTGACACCGCTCAATCCTCGACTCACCTTTCATCTTGGCAATGTGATATTACCAAAGTTCGCGACTCTACCCTCACTTCGGATGTTGTCGAATTGATGACAACTCAGTTGCAGAAACTTCCTACAGCAACTCAGGATATTTTGAAGTTGGCTGCTTGTATTGGTAATAAATTTGACTTATCAACCTTGGCAATTGTATCAGAAAAATCAGAAGCTGATGCGGCGAATGCTTTGTGGAAAGCCTTACAAGAAGGATTAATTCTGCCCCAAAGTGAGGTGTATAAGTTTTTTGTTAATGATGATGAACAATCGGTCGATACTAGTAATTTTACTCATGAAATTGAAAATGTGGGGTATCGCTTTCTGCATGACAGAGTGCAACAAGCAGCTTATTCTTTAATCCCCGAAGAGCAAAAACAAAGAACTCATTACCACATCGGACAACTGCTGCTGCAAAAGATACCCCTAGAAGCTAGAGAAGACAGTATTTTTGAACTAGTTAATCAATTAAACTATGGAACTACTTTAATTAGCGAACAAACCGAGCGCGACGAATTAGCCCAACTGAATCTCATTGCTGCTCGCAGAGCTAGAGTCGCTACCGCTTATCAAGCAGGGCGGGAGTATGCCAACACGGGATTATCTTTGCTGGGAGAAAATGCTTGGCAGCGGCAATATGAAATGAGTCTAGAGTTTCATGAGAATGGGGCGGAATTAGCTTCGCTTTCCGGTGACTTTGAGGCGATGGAACAATTTATTGAAACAGTCATCGCCCATGCAAACTCATTTCTAGAAAAGGTGAATGTTTACCGAATTAGAATTCAATCAAATGTCTCCCAGAATAAATTTACCGAAGCCATTACCATTGCCCAACAACTTTTACAAAATTTGGGTGTCACCTTTCCTGAAGCTGCCACACCCGAAGATATTCAACAAGCAATTGCTGAGATTAGCGAAGCGATTGGGGAGAGGGAAATTGAAGATTTGGCTAACCTGCCAATAATGACAGATGGGGAAAAAATTGCCATTGTTCAGATTGCTAGTAGCATCATCCCAGCCGCTTACATGTCTGGATCTTCCTTGTTTCCATTACTTATCGCCTTGTCAGTCAAACTATCGATTCAATATGGGAATACCGAAGCTTCAGCCCTTGCTTACGTCACCTATGGCATCATTGCTTGTAATATGATGCAAGATGTGGATGCAGGGGTAAAGTTTGGTCAATTAGCACTTGAAGTTGTCTCCCAACTGGATGCCAAAGCTGTCAAACCAAATATAGTAAATGTGTTGGGAAACTTTATCTTACATCGCAAATCCCACATCAGGGACACACTACCGCTCATACAAGAGGGGTATGTGGCAGCGCTAGAAGTCGGAAACTTGGAATTCGTAGGATATATTGCCCACTGTTTTTGTTTGAATTCTTTTTGGTGCTCCCAGCCTCTAGGAAGTTTGGAGCAAGAGACTCGTACCTACTGTAATGCTTTGGTGCAATTGAATCAGGTGACAACAGCTAATTACTGTCGAATCTATTGGCAACCGATTTTAAATTTGTTGGGGATTGGGGAGCATCCGAGTGTTTTGTCTGGGGAAGCCCTCCAAGAAGTAGAATTTCTGCCTCGACTACTCGAAGCCCATGACTTGTATGGGCTATATGTGTTCTATTCATATAAGCTGATGCTTTGCTACTTGTTTGGGGATATTGAATCAGCTCAAAACCATGCAGTTGAGGTGAGGCGCTATTTAATTACTTCTCCTGGATTAATTGTTGAACCTGCATTTTATTTCTATGATTCTTTAATTGCGATCGCAGCTTTGAATTCCCAATCTCCGGAGATAGCAGATACACTCCAACAGGTGGAACAAAACCAGACGCAACTGCAACAATGGGCAAAATATGCCCCCATGAATCACCAACATAAAGTAGATTTGGTAGAAGCCGAAAAATGCCGAGTCTTAGAGGGGCAAGCACAAGCTATTGAGCTATACGAAAAAGCTATTTCTGGAGCCAAAGCCAACGGATATACCCAAGAAGAAGCCCTCGCTAACGAACTGGTTGCCAAATTTTACCTCGACTGGGGTAAAGAAAAAGCAGCGATTGGTTATATGCAAGAAGCATACTACTGCTACGCCCGTTGGGGAGCAAAAGCAAAAATCGACGATTTAGAAAAACGCTATCCCCAGCTACTTACACCAATTTTACAAACACCAAAACATGACTTTCAAATCAACGAAACTTATATTCAAAGTGTTGATAAATCTTCTCTTATAAATCAAACCATCCAAACTCATTCTAGTCGCAGCATTTCCCAAGCCCTCGATTTCGCCTGCATTGTTAAAGCCTCACAAGCCCTATCAGGTGAAATTCAATTAGAAGAATTAATTGCCAAGTTAATGCAAGTAGTAATGGAAAATGCTGGAGCAAAAAAAGCTGCTTTACTATTGCTCAAAGACGATACCTTGATGCTCGAAGCCCTGGCTACTATCAGTGGAGGTGTAAAACTGCTAAATTTACCATGTTCCGACAGCAAAGACATCCCCAATACGATAGTTAACTACACCAAACGTACTTTAAAAAAAGTTATCTTAGATGATGCCACAGCGCAAAATGATTTTATCGCCGACTCCTACATAATGCAGCAACAACCCAAAAGTTTGCTGTGTATGCCGATTTTAAATCAAGGTAAATTTATCGGGTTGTTATATCTCGAAAATAAATTAACCATTGGTGCATTTACACGCTCCCGTGTAGACATTCTAAATTTACTCACAGCCCAAGCTGCTATTTCCTTGGAAAATGCCCAGCTTTACGGCAAACTAGAAGGCTATTCCCATACCTTGGAGCAAAAAGTCGAAGAGCGTACCCTTCTATTAACAGAAAAAGCAACTCAGTTAGAATTAACCTTGCAAGAATTGCAATTCACTCAAGCCCAACTGATTCAAGCCGAAAAAATGTCTGGTTTAGGACAACTGGTTGCTGGTATCGCTCACGAAATCAATAATCCAATTAGCTTTATTTACGGTAATCTCACCCCAGCGAACGATTACGTAGAATCATTAATTGAGTTGATTAATTTATATCAAAAGTTTTATCCTCAATCTCCACCGGAAATTGAAGATAAACTTGCTGATATGGATTTCGATTTTCTGATTGCTGACTTGCCAAAAATACTTGATTCAATGAATGTAGGTGCACAACGCATTCGTGAAATTGTCTTGTCATTGCGGAATTTCTCTCGCTTAGATGAATCCGAAATGAAACCCGTAGATATTCACTCCGGCATTGATAGCACTCTTTTAATGTTGCAGCATCAACTAACTTCAAATGATATATATCCACCAATTGAAGTAATTAAAGAATACGGCAAGCTTCCAAAAGTTAGCTGCTATGCTTCTGAATTAAATCAAGTATTTATTAATATTATCGGTAATGCCATAGATGCTTTGCGACAAAAACCGAAAAATAGCGAGAAAGAAGACAAACCAAAAATAAGCATTCACACCTCACTCAAGAACGATCGCAACGTGCTAATTACCATCGCTGATAATGGTATTGGTATAAGTAAGTCGGTTTTAAACAAAATATTCGACCCATTTTTCACCACGAAGCCCGTTGGTAGCGGTACCGGTTTAGGATTATCAACTAGCTATTCGATTGTGGTTAAAAAACATGGCGGTAAGTTAAGTTGCCGCACTACCGATTCACAGGAGACAGAGTTTCTGATTGAGCTACCCCTTAAATCATGATTATTCGTCTTTCTTATTAAATATGTCGGGAGATGGGGGGAGGGGGTAGAGGGGGTAGAGGGGGTAGAAAAATAATATACCCGTCAGAATTAATGGGACAGACCACTAGTAGTTCACCACATAAGTTATGAGGGGTTTGTAGTAGCGCTTCAGCGCACGCGGATTTCAGATGCGCTGAAGCGCTACTACGAACGAATCTTCCTTTACCCCTCAAAATTAATGTGGTGGAGTACTAGTACTTTGTCCCATTAAATATGATGGGTAGGAACAAGCACGGGGAGCAGAAATTTTTTGTTTTTACCGTGCACCCCTCAAAACTTCAATTTTGTATTGCATACAACGGAAGTAATGTATATATAAATACATTACTTTAGGCAAGTCGCGATACCGCACTCTGAAAACACCTGTATAACAAATTGCCCAAAACGGAACCCAAAAAGTGAGAATCGAGACTTTTGTAAAAATTGAAAAAATAAAACATTTTTTTAAAACAATTTGTACATTTATTAATTTTTATGTAACATAGAGGACTAAAGGGTCAATTATAAAGAAGAAATAAAGATTAAGAGATTTTCAAATGTAATAGTTTATAATCTCGAGTCTAATATTTTGTTCGTGGAAGATGCCGATAGTACAGCAATTCCCACAATTCAAACTAATGCAAAATAGTCTTGGCTTTTTATATCTACTTCATAAATGACTCTTTATTTCCCTAGCGACTAAGAAAATTATCGATATTATAGAAAAAACTTGGATTTCGGCTTTATTTCATTACACCCGCAAAAAAAGCTAGATTGACGTTAAAACTCTATAACTTTGAAAAACTCAAGCCCTTCAATCAATAGTAGGATTTGGGAGGAACAAAATTCTGTATCAATTGATTATCTCGTTCAATCTGCGCCTATTCCTAAAAGTGTTAATTTCAGAGTTTTCTAATAGTCCACCAAGGTAACAAAGCTTGGGTGATTATATGCCCGACTATTCACTACTATCTACTCACTAACCTCACCCGGCGATATTGATTTGGCGGAATACTATGACTCTGACAATAACCAGGCTGATTTTAGATTAATTCTTGCAAACATATAGGATAACATTGCAATTATGACTGAATTATTTGATGCATCTCAATTTGCAGCACGTTTAACTGATGTCTGCTTTGAAGAACTGCATGCGACTCACACTCCCCTCATTCCTCAGTCTGACACCCATCCTGAATTGATTGAGACACCCTCAAAAAAGATTATAGTTGCCGAAGCGATTGTCAAAATGCTCGAGCAAATGGGAGTGAAGCATGCTTTTGGAGTTTCAGGAGGAGCGATCGCCCGTTTATGGCACAGCTTGGAACATAGTTCTATTCAAGTGATTCACTGTCGCCACGAATCAGGAGCCGGTTTTGCTGCCACCGAAGCCTACTTTGCGAGCGATCGCCCTACGATAGTTTTTACCACTGCTGGGCCTGGTATTACCAATGCCTTAACCGGGTTACTAGCAGCTCGCTGGGAAGGTGCAAAGGTGATTCTTTTATCGGGTATAACCTCTGCAGCCCAACATGGACGTTGGGCGCTTCAGGAAACGAGTGGTTATACCATGCCCTATGCAGATATTTTTACTTCAGGGAAAGTGTTTGATTATGCAACGACTCTTGACTGTCGCGAACAACTCCCAGAGATTGCTCGGAGGTTAGCCTTAGGTATAACACAACCGGGTAGCTTTGTTGCTCATGTGGGTATTTCAACCGCAGTTCAGAGCAGTTCGCTGGAGAATCCATTGGCACAAGCTTCTTTATCTCAGGCATTAGCTACAGCGAGTGAAGAGACTGTGGCGGAATGCGCCTCCCGCCTCTCTGAAGCTCCCTTTGCTATTTGGGTTGGCTTTGGCGCACGGAAAGCAGCAGCAAGCATTCGCGAACTGGCTGAGCGAACTGGTGCTGCAGTAATGTGTTCGCCTCGTGGCAAGGGCATTTTTCCTGAAAATCATCTTCAGTTTGTCGGTGTTACAGGCTTTGCAGGGCATGAATCTGTTCTGCAATACATGCAAGAACAGCCTCCTCTACGCACATTAGTGCTGGGAAGCCGCTTGGGTGAGTTCACATCATTTTGGAATTCTGCACTGGTTCCTACTGGTGGCTTTATTCATGTGGATATCGACCCAAAAGTACCGGGAACTGCCTATCCTGATGCTGAAACTTTCGCCATTCAGTCCGATGTTGGAGCATTTGTCAGAGGGCTGCTGAAGTATTTCCCAGAACATCCAGAGCATTTATCAAAAATAGACTTGCCTCGACCAGAATGTAAGGTAATTACTCCCAAAATAGAAGGTTTGATTCGACCAGATGTACTCATGAATGCAATTCAACGAGTGATTGTTGAAAAAAGTGATGCCATTGTCATGGCTGAGGGTGGAAACTCATTTGCTTGGGCTATTAATCGATTGCGCTTTCTTCAGCCAGAGCGCTATCGGATCAGTACCGGATTTGGTAGCATGGGGCATTTCACCACAGGTGTTGTGGGTGCGGCATTAGCATATAGTCATAAGGCTATTGCCATTGTTGGAGATGGCTCTATGTTGATGAACAATGAAGTCAGCACTGCTGTGAGATATGAGATTCCTGCGGTTTGGATTGTGCTCAATGATGCGTCTTACAATATGTGCGATCAAGGAGTGTCACTATTAGGATTAGAAGGAATAGATACAAAAATTCCTCAAACAGATTTTGCTCAACTTGCCCGCAGTATGGGTGCTGAAGGTATCCGTGTTGAACGAGAATCTGATATCCAGGCAGCCCTTGAGAAAGCGATGAACTCAAAGAAGCCTTTTGTGGTTGATGTGGTCATCGATCCATCTCAAATAGCACCGATTGGTAGTCGAATTCAGAGTCTTAATATGCAAGGGGCTCAAAGCTGACTGAATGCCAAGAAGCTCGAAATTGAAAGGAGATTAATTATGACGGATCGAGGGGTAGGAATTCAAGCGATCGCAGTTAGTTTTCCGAGCATCCGACGAACCAATGATTATTACCGAGAAAAATATCCTGAGTTGCTAGAAAAATCCGAACAAAAAGGCTTAGCACGATTCTTTTCACCGAGCAGCTCCGCACCTAGCAATGTCTTTGAAGAAGAGATGATACCTTATCTGTCAGATCCTTTTCGCGGCACAGTTGATCGATGGGTTTTGGGTGAAGGAGAGTCGTCACTAACCCTAGAGTATCAGGCGGCAACTGAAGCATTAACTGCGGCACAACTTGCGATAGCAGAAGTCGATCTAATGCTGGTAGCTTCCGTATGGCCCGAGCAAATCATCTTAGGTAATGCGACATTTCTCGCGAATCGACTGGGTTTCAAAGGAGCCGCATGGAACATCAACGGTGGAACTGGTAGTACCCCAGTAGCATTGCAAACAGCCTGTGCTTTAGTGCAAACCGGACAATATCGTCGGGTATTAGTCGTAGTTTCCTCTACATATGCTCACTTCTTCGATGAAACGGATACTATTTCTTGGTCATTGAGTGATGGATCTGGTGCTTTTGTAGTCAGTTTGCTTGAATCTTCCCAAGGTATTCTTGGCACCAAGGTTGTTCATACAGGGGAGATAGATGTTGTTTCTGCTAAGCCCGTTAAAGATTCTCACGGAAACCCACAAGTGCGTATGCGGATATCAAATGAGGCTAATAAACTTGCGAATGTAGCGAGTGCTGAATTGCTCAAAACTTGCTGTGAAGGAGCCGCAGAGGCTGCCGGAGTCTCCTTAGATCAAATAGACTTTTTTCTTTTTCATACGCTTAGTGCTTGGTTTGCCAGGTTTGGGGCACGGGTTTTGGGTATTAGTTGCGATCGCACAATCAACCTCTATCCTCACTATGCCAATTGTGGTCCTGTTTTGACTGTAGCTAATCTCTATTATGCTGCCCAACTTGAAAAAATCAAAGAAAATGATTTGGTATTAGTTTATGGCATGGGTGGAGCAGGCGTTGCAGCAGCAAATGTGATGCGTTGGGGTAAAGTGGCATTGGGATCTAATCCTTTGCCCGGTATCAACTAGTACTCTAATAAGCTAACATTGCCGGGTGGAGGAAAGAGGGGGGATGGGGAGATGGGGAGATGGGGGGAAAATAACTTTTTCTTCTCATTAACCTCTAAATATGGGTTGAATTCCTCCCCACCCTCATAGGGTGCAAGATACCTGAAGGCAAATCCCCATCCCAATTGTAGCCTTCTTCCTTCGTTTTAAGGCTGTGAAAGAGGGGTAACAGGCTGACAACAGTTGAGAAGGGGGTGATTAGCTAAATGATCTAATTCTTCCGATTTTAGTAAACTTGTCCAATCTGCCAATAGTGCAGCATCTTTGGGTTTAGTAAGACGGAGTTGTGCCAAATTTTCAAGGGAATTGTGCCAAATGCCGTTTTCCGCGAAAAGTAATGCTTGTTGTAAAGGTGTTGCTTGCTCCAGACGCTCTTTAAGAGTAGAGCTTGGGTTAACTCGCTCGATCCATCCATCAACTGCCTGTAATTGTGGTGCTTGTTGTGGGTTGCATTTGACTCTTACTTTCAAAAACCAATGGTAAAGTTTTTGGTGTTTTGTTTTACTAATTTTTAGTGGCTCAGTGGCTTTGTTTGTGGAAACACTGATAATACCGGGCATTTCTGGTTTATTTACAAGAGTTCTGTATATTGTTTTAGTCGGTTTTTGGGAAGTATCTTTGATGACAAATTCCATTTCCGTAATAGATGATTTGTCATAAGGAACAAAAAACCAAAAAGTAGGATAATCATCAGTTGTTAAACCCCAAATTTTCCTGACTGGAATTTTTTCTCCTCCTTCCAAATTAATAGTTTGCTCGTAGTCGGGAACCAATGCCATCACCGATTCTGTACCATTACCACATCCCCTACTAGCTGCTTGTCCCCTGTTTCCTGCGGCACTGCGATCGGGTGGTGGTGGTGGTGGAGTAAAGTTGATCGAGCTACTGCTTGAGGTAATTGGTTCTGCTTTTATTGGTGATATATAAGCGATATTACTTAAAATAGTTGTGACTAAAGCAGCAGTTAATTGGATTTTTTGCCAATGGTTTTTTATCATGTGAATGGTGAGTGGTGAATAGTGAGTAAGGACTAAGGAGTAATAAGTAATAGGTAATGAGTAATAAGTAATAAGTAATAGGTAATAAAGAATTATGATAGCTCTGGGTTATATAGTAAGTAATTAGCCGGATTTGAGATGAGTAGTTATTAGCGCTCAAAAGATCTGAGAAAACCCTCCCACACTTACCCCAGGGCAAACGCCGAACTGTCATTAATTCGGCTATATTGTCAATAAAGTCTGAAATACTCCCATTATTCATTACTTCTTACTTCTTACTCATTACTTCTTACTCATTACTTCTTACTCATTACTTCTTACTCCTTACTTCTTACTCATTACTTCTTACTCAATACTTCTTACTCCTTACTCATTACTTCTTACTCCTTACTCATTACTTCTTACTCATTACTTCTTACTCCTT
>JBHJJJ010000033.1:0-4443 GCA_050042755.1 Rivularia sp. (in: cyanobacteria) | reverse complement strand
TATATTGTCAATAAAGTCTGAAATACTCCCATTATTCATTACTTCTTACTTCTTACTCATTACTTCTTACTCATTACTTCTTACTCATTACTTCTTACTCCTTACTCAGCCTATACTCTAAATTTAGATGCGTTTGCCCTGGGCAGGGAGCAGGGGGCAGGGGGCAGGGGGAATGTACCTCATCTACTTGCAAAACGCTGTATATAACCCAGAGCGATTATAATAAGTAATTACTACTCGACCACATAAGTTATGAGGGGTAAAACAATGGTATTTGTAGGTTGGGTTGCCCTTCGCTTCACCCAACCTACCAAAAGACTTTATAACCCTGCAAAATTAATGTGGTTGACTACTTATTACTCAGTTCCACAAATATGATAACTGTTTAACCGGACATAATATTACTAATTAGCAATGCCCGATACCAAACTGATAATTAATTTTCCCTTATGTATTATAATTAATTTATTTTATACTTAGATTATTATACCCTTACTTACTTAGTCATAATTTAATTAGGGTATGTTCTTAAAATACGAAATACCAGGGTTTAATGCAGATATTCTGATTGTTGACGATGAGCCGGATAATTTATGTTTGTTATCTATAATACTAGAATCTCAGGGTTATAAAGTCAGACAGGCTGTAAATGCAGATATTGCTTTAAAAACCTTAGAATTGCGATCGCCAAATTTAATTCTTCTCGATATTTTAATGCCAGAAGTTGATGGTTATCAACTTTGTCAGCAACTTCAACATAATTCCACAACTAGAGAAATACCTGTGATTTTCTTGAGCGCACTGGCAAGGGGCTTAGATAGAAAGAAAGGGTTCCAAGTTGGTGGTGCTGATTTTTTAACTAAACCATTTGAACTTGAGGAAGTACTGGCAAGAGTAAAGCATCAACTCACTATTTGTAATTTGAAACTTCAGCTACAACAAAAAAATCAAGAATTAATAGAATTGAAATCTAAAATATCAAACATCTGAAGCTAATAATCCGTTTGCCTCACCTTCTATTTCTAATTTCTAGCAAGCCAATTAGTTACAAAAGTTATAAAAACACTGGATTATTCTGATATAATAAGCAAAACTGATAATTAAATATTACCTACAATACTTGACAATAAGTAAAAATAGGAAGATTAAAGAAAAAATAGTGATTATAAGTCTCCTTATTAACTTATTGAATAAGTAAAAATGGAATTCCTCATATTTAGAGGAATTCCAGTACGTAATTCACGACTCAGGAATTGGAGTCTTTATAGGTCGGTGTTCCAAAATCAATAGCGAATATCAACTATTGACTATTGATGCAGCCCAATACTGACTAAACAACAGCCATGGGACGGCTGCCGGCAGAGTGACGATCTATCACTTGGTCAATCAAGCCATAATCTTTGGCTTCATCAGGCGACATGAAGAAGTCTCTCTCAGTATCTTCAGCAATGCGTTCAATGGGTTGACCTGTATGTTCAGCTAAATAGTTATTTAGCTGTTGCTTGTGATAAAGAATCTCACGAGCTTGAATTTCGATATCAGTTGCTTGGCCTTGTGCGCCACCTAAAGGTTGGTGAATCATAATTCGAGAATGAGGTAAACTCATCCGCTTACCTTTAGCACCAGCGCTGAGTAGGAAAGCCCCCATACTAGCTGCTAGTCCAGTGCAAATAGTACAAATATCCGGACGGATATGTTTCATGGTATCGAAAATACCCATACCAGCAGTTACTGAACCACCAGGAGAATTGATATACATATAAATTTCTTTCTCCGCATCTTCAGCATCCAACAGCAGCAGTTGGGCAACAATTAAGTTAGCTACGTTGCTATCAATGGGTTGTCCTAAGAAGATGATACGGTCGCGTAATAGTCGCGAGTAGATGTCAAAAGCGCGCTCGCCGCGACCAGATTGTTCAATAACGATAGGAATCATGCAGCCTAGTTCTAGTTAATTTACATACATTTTATCGATTACTAGACTAATTGTTGTTATCAACAGCACGTTTGCAAAAATATTGATTCTACAGGTATGGAATTACTATCGGGACAACATAGTAATAACTCGCATATACTTATGTAAAAATAATATCTTTGTGACTATCAGTACTACAGTCTGTCCGGATTAAATCATTGTGGCAGGTAAAACAATAGTAAAAGAGGCATATTAACGAATAGTTTTAAAGTTTAAATGCCGTTCATCAGCAGCAATAGTAAAAAGGTCATTAGGTCATGTTGAAAAGATTAGTACAAGCGGCAATGATAACTTTGTTACTTAATCTTATATTCGGATTAATTTCAAATACAAATAACGACGGAGTTATGACTTCAGAGTTAAAACCTCGTGTAAGCACATACTCAGAACCAATTGTTAGCTTACTTGTTCGTTCTCTAAAGTAAATTTAATGCCATATAAGAGAGAATATCAGTTAGCGATCGCGACAGTTGAGAACAAGATAGTAATAATTAGCTTAAGTAAATTGAAGACGAAAAGTTAAGTAATTTTAAATTTTATTTGTAAGTTATCTGTTATAAGCCAATTGTAGTTAGTTAGCAGAGATAATAAATGCTGTTTTGATAACCAATCGGCGATAAAAATTACAGGAGCGTGAAGGGTTTCCATAATAATATTTTTATGATAAAAAAAATATTATGGGTGCCCGTGAGTTTTGTTAATACCTATTAAGAATCAACAAGTTTTCAGCGTTCGGTAAAGATAGTGCTGCTTATAAATAAGTAATTACTAAAATAGACAAGAAGCTAATTTATTTTAAAAATCCTCAATGATAAACCCGATTTTTTCAAAAAATCGGGTTTCTTAATTCTTAAAATTTATAGACAGGTGTTGTTTGATTTACACCCTAAACTGAGCAAAGAAGGCTTTTCATGGTCGTCCGGGTTTTTTGCAGGTATTGAAAGCACTTCGTAATTATTACGATACAGAAAAACAAGATTTACAAAAACGTAAAGCAATTATTTTAGAATCCCTGCTCACCTCTGCGGTATTGCAAAATGAAACTTCCGCAGAAACAGAGCATAATCAATTATTACAACAAGGTTGGGAAAATTTTACCGGAATCATCACTCCCAGCCAACAAGGTAATAGTTTTCCCATGATCCCTTATGCACAGATGGCATTGCAAGGAAGCAGATTAAATTTTACATCAAGATATGATGGCAAAGAAATTTGTACTCAACGAGGATTAGATTTAGCACTCGGTGGAATTTTTGACCATGTCCCCGGTGGCTTTCATCGCTATACAGTCGATCCCACTTGGACTGTACCCCATTTTGAGAAGATGCTCTACGATAACGGTCATTGCGAATTTAGAATAAGACATGAAGAATTTAGAATTATTACCCCATCGATGAATCGAGGGGCTTGAAAATAAGGAAACATTTTTTTTATTCCACGGATAAATCCGGGGGCTTGTATCCGATTTTTTTTGGTGTTGAAGAACCAGTCTTTAGTCGCGCGATCGCCAAAACTGTACAATGGCTACAACGAGAAATGACAGCACCGATGGGATATTTCTATGCTGCTCAAGATGCAGATAGTTTTATTACCCAAGAAGATTTGGAACCGGAAGAAGGCGCGTTTTATGCCTGGAGTTACAGCGAATTAGAACAACTGCTAACTTCAGAAGAATTAACCCAACTGCAACAAAATTTTACAGTCAGCAAGAACGGTAATTTTGAAAGTCAAAATGTTTTACAAAGGAGTAAATCCGAGAAATTAAGCGATTCGATCGAAGCTATCTTAGAAAAATTGTTTGTTGCTCGTTATGGTGACAAAAGTACGGCAATTAAAACCTTCCCTCCCGCTCGTGATAACGAAGAAGCAAAATCCGATAATTGGCAAGGTAGGATTCCACCAGTGACAGACACCAAGATGATTGTTGCTTGGAATAGCTTAATGATTTCCGGCTTAGCACGGGCTTATGCAGTATTCTCCGAAGTTGAATAGTATCGGCTTGGTTTGTCAAGGATTGAAATGTCTCGCACCCGCTGAAAGTGAAGAGCAATTATTGCAACAAGTAGTTTCTAGTTACACCAGAGGAGACTAGAAGGGATGGGGAGATGGGTGCTAAGCATGAAAGCTGTGTACAGACGGGAGCAATGCGGAAGTCTCTTTCAATGTGAATCACTACTTCATATTTTTATATGGCTAACGCCACGCTACGCTAACAGCAACGGCTAAAATCTAAAATCCTTTGACCGAAAATAATGGGATACAAGCCCCGTCCTTTTAGGACGGCTTTTGATTGATTAATTCATCAATATAGTCTCTCAGTTTATTTAGCCAATCTGGGATACCTTTTAATGCTTTTTTCTGTCCCTTCCTACCTTTAAAGCAAATAGGCGAAGACTCTAACGGATTTTCGCTAGTAAAACCAAGTTTATGTTTTTTCCGGAATGGCATTGTTATTTACCATATATATT
>JBHJJJ010000032.1:0-6900 GCA_050042755.1 Rivularia sp. (in: cyanobacteria) | reverse complement strand
GGAAAAGGAACCAGTCAGAATTTATGCTACCGAGTAGTACTAGTGTTCTACTTACTGCCGTTTTGATGGGAGATGTTAGGGAGGGGGTAGAGGGGGTAGAGGGGGAAGAGGGGGGAGAAAAAAATATACCCATCATATTTTATGGGACAAACTACTAGTGGTCTTTTTCATTTGTTTTGATGGGTTGTAGAGATTGATACATAACGTCTCCCTAGGATTTTGGGAAAACGAACCAGTCAAAATTTATGAAAAGGAGTACTAGTGAGTAAGTGGTTTTTCCCGTTAATTCTGACGGATTCGTTTTCTTACAAACGTCGGGAGACGTAGCAGTGCTACGTCTCTACATTTATCATTTTTTATGGGACAAACCTATTAGTTTCGATTCCTTTGTTTTTACCGCAACCGTGTAGAGACGCGATATGTCGCGTCTCTGACAACCTACACGACTACAAAATCATCTGCACTGAGTAATTGAGAATCAACATTATTAAAGAAGGCTAATGGTTGATTATCAACTGTCGCAATTGATGTACCACCATTTTGTGACATCAAGCTTAATGAATCAAATGTCAATCCACTACCTAAACCAATTACGTCTTCACCAATTTGGAAATCGATAATTGTATTTTTACCTTCTGTTGATATGACAAATGTGTCTGCTCCAATTCCACCTGTTAAGATGTTGTCACCGCTTCCACCGTCAAGTAAGTCATCGCCAGCATCGCCAAAGAGTTGGTCTTGTTCGCTACCACCAAATAACGAGTCTTTACCTATACCACCAAATAACTTATCGTCACCGCTTCCACCGTCGAGCAAGTCATTACCGGCATCGCCAAACAGTTGATCTTGTTCGCTACCACCAAGCAATAAGTCTTTACCTACACCGCCGAATAACTTATCGTCACCGCTTCCACCATCAAGTAAGTCATTACCTTGTTCGCCAAACAGTTGGTCTTGTTCGCTACCACCAAGCAATAAGTCATTACCTAGACCGCCAAATAACTTATCGTCACCATTTCCACCGTCTAGTTCATCATCACCAGCTAAACCATTGAGGATATCTTGAGCATTAAAACCGCTGATTTTATCCTTACCATCCCCACCAATCAAATTATCATCGTTGGAAGTACCATCAACTATAGAAGTACCTGTCACCGAGATGTTATCAAAAGCAAATCCATCTCCACTGGCAATGCTGTCATCACCGAACTGTTGAAATTTAATTTGTACCTTTTCACCAAGAGTCAAACCTTGTTCTTCTGCAAAATCAGAAAGATTAATCTGGTTATTTTGGTATTCATTAGTGGAATTATCGCCGGTTAAATCAAATATGCGGAACCAATTATTACCATCCACGCTCAAAGCAACACCATCTGCATCTACCGAGCCTGTAAATGTTTCTGGCATTTGATTATCATCATCATCAAACTCTCTTTGATCGAAGCTCAGAACTACATCTGACTTATCGGTGGCGTTGACATTCAAAATCAATTCATTCAGAGAAAAGAAATCATCGCGGGAACTATCAAGGGTGACATGGTTCGTACCGATAGGGCCATTTTCTGTAGTAACTTGTATTCTTCCGGCACCAGTTGTGTTTGTCTCAAAGAAAATGGGTAAATTTCCGTCCTCAAAGTCTTCAAAGAAATCAAGTTCAGCAACTTGAGGAGGCCCAAAAACTGCATCATAGGCATTAATTAAGCCAAATCCAGTTAAATCATCTACTCCAGGTTCGCCGATATCGATCGCGGTGGATTCTAAACGCTCGTAAATTTGCTCTGGCGTAAACTCAGGATTAGCTTGCTTGATTACTGCTGCAATAGCTGCTGCATGGGGTGCTGCGGCTGTAGTACCGAAGAAATTAGGAAAACCATTACCATCAACATCATCATCACCACGATCAAAAAATTCGGTTACATCAGTACCTTGAATAGCTGCAAAACCAGGTGCTTGTCGGACTTCCGGTGTGTCTTTGCGCGTACCGTCAGGATTAAACAATATCGTTACAGGCCCAACAGAAGTAAATTCGTATGGATTCTCTTGATCGAAGTAGTCAACTCCACCAACAGCCCTTCCATTTGCTGCTGCTGGATGTCCAAAAATCGTTGAGCTATTAGGACAAAATACATTGATTTCAACACCCCTACCAAAGGCATTAATATATTTAAACCGTCCGGGTTCCGGGCCGCTAAATAGCTCGATTAAAACCTCAGCTTCTATGGGAGATGAAGTTTTATTCTCAAATACAAGGTCTTCAAATGGTGTCTGGTTAGTAATATTATTTAGTGTGGATTCAGCCAAGATATTTGTAGTACCAGGTTCTACTAAGAAAATATCTAAATCTGTATCAACACCATCTGTTGTGTAAAATGGGTCATCCCACTGGAGTGCAAAACCAAGAAAGCCTTGGGGAAGAATACTAACCAGTTGACGAGTATCAACTCCTTCTCCTGGATCAAAATCATGGAACATACCGGCAAAAAGACCATCAGAGTCAGGTGCAGCGGCAAAATTTGTAGATTCATAAGCTGTATCCTCATCATTCCCTGCAGCCGAAAAGTAAGCTACTCCTTGTTGAGTAACTACTTCATCGATAGCTTGACTGATAAGTCCATCCTGGTAAAACGGTTCAAACGGAAATCCAATATCATCAACTAAAATATCGGCATTTCCTAGATTCGGATCGGCAAGATCGCGGATTTGTTGCGCGAAAAATGTTTCAGTAGAGCCAGATGTAGAGAAAACTTGAGAAGCACCGGGAGCAAGATCGAAGATGAGTTGAGCCATTGCTCTTCCTTCGTCAGTTGCAAAGTCGGGATCGGGTTCTTCTTCCAGTATGGTTACTCCCTCTGCTGGTAAATCCCCAGAAGCAATATCTTCCGCAGCAGAACCATTACCAGAAGCATCAAAGCTATCGCTGATTATACCAATTCTTACCCCGTTTCCATCAAAACCTTCGGGTAATTCATCGCGTACTCGTTGGGCTTCTTGAATTACATCTGCTTGAGAGGTTACTAATCCTGCCCTTGTAATAGGCTTAGGTAAAGCCATTACCCCCATTAATCCTTGCGATGTCAACGATTCTATTTCCGGAATCGCATCAATTGGCATGAAACCTTCTACTAGGTGGTGTTCTGGCGATGCTCCTACAGTCTCAAAACCTATACCTTCTAAACTAGGAACGAGTGCATCGATATCATGCCCGGTGATTCTAACTAGAACGCTAGAACCATCTCCACTCATCTGGATGTAATCGTTTCTGCCGGGAGATAATTCTGTTGATGATTCGGTTTTTGAATCATTTTGGTTATGTAAATCCCAAAGCATTGGAGAGATAGCAGAGCGATTCTTCTCGATTTTGACCTTTCCCTGGTTAGATGTAGATTCCATAAAATTTAAAAATCCTTAAAAAATCATTAATCATACATAAAATTACGCAACCAAAAATCGGCTAAAGCAGCATTCATTGCATTAGCTACGATATATTTTGATACGCATCGATGCAGACGTAAAAATACTTATCTAATTACTAAGTTTGTGTAACCAAATAAATCTAGAGTTAATCTAACTTATTACATATTTATACGCAAGTTTTGCGGCGTTCTTTACTGTTTTTTTATACTTCAATTGTAGATATAAAGCTAGTGAAAAGTAGAGTTCGTAGGTTGGGTTGAGGAACGAAACCCAATAATTTACTGGGCTTAATCACTTAATCACCCGCAGCCTAGAAGACTGGGGCTATGGAAACAAAGCCCGTCTGCACGGGCTTCGTAAGTGTAGCTCCAGCCTTTTAGGCTGAGAGCGATTTCGCAAAGCCTCATAGGAATTGGCATAACAACTAACTACTACCAACTAACCTTTTACTTACAACTTCGGTAAAATCTCCGGTAACAACTGCCCTGGAACTTTTGATAAAGCGACATTTTGTCCTTGAATTCCTAATTCCGAGTGGAAGCCGCGAATTGTTTTAACTATATAAGTAATAGTACTTTGATAAGCTTCTGATGATTCATTCATTCCACTCAAGGCTTGTAAATGATTATCTAATGCTTTTTCTAAATATTGAGAACGAATTGTTTTATCTTCTGTAAACAATTTATCTGTTCCTATCTGATAATTTGCTAAACCCAAATTATTATGAGTTGCAAACAAATCGAAACTTAGAGATACACCTTTTAATGAATGAGCTAAAGCTAAGGCTTCATCGTAAGCCTCAATACACATTTTCAAAAACTTTAATTTAGCTTCTTTGTTTGTATCGGGTTGATTTGCTAAATGCCAATAAGCTGTACCGAGATTATTTTGTGTTGCGGCACAAGCTGTAGGAACATTTGCTGGAGTACGATATTTTAATGCTTCTTTGTAAGCATAAATAGCTAATTGCAAATTTTCTGTTGGCTGTTCGTATTGTGCAAGATTCCAGTAAGCCGTACCAATATTGTTTTGAATCATGCCGTATTTCAGGGATTCTTGCTCGGAATTATAGTAAACAATGGCATGATTGTAAGCTTCTACAGCTTGCTTTAAATTTGCTACCGGTTGATTATATTGCGCTAAATGCCAGTAAGCAGTACCTAAATTATTTTGGCAAGCTGCATACTTTAATGGTTCCATTTCGGCAGTACGAAAACGTAGGGCTTTTGTATATGACGTTACTGCCTTTTCCCAGTTCTGTTCTTGATTATCAAAACGAGCTAAATCACCATAAGCCGTTCCCAAATTATTCTGCACTCTAGCATAAGTCTCCGGATGGCTTTCTGGTGAAATCAACTTCAATGCTAACTCGTAAAATTCAATTCCTTGTTCTACATAAGCCGGAGCTTCCTGAGAATTAGGCGGCGTGCGGTACAGCATCCAATAAAGCGTACCTAAATCATTTAATACATCAGGCACCATTGAGGAAGAATCATCATAAGAAATTGATTCTTGATATGCCAGAATCGCTACCATTAAGTTTTCTAAAGTAGATTGTCCTTGTTCGATGGAGAGGCGATATATATTTCCTAAGCGATAATAAGCAGCCCCAATATCAACTTCCGAGGCATTTTGTGAGTGTAAATCTTCAATTTCTTGCAAAATTTGCTGTACTTGCAAGTTTTGCTCTTGGTCATCAGCTATAGTACTACTGATAGTCGCCAATATTAGCTCAGTTAACTCCTTGCTAATATGAGGCAAATCGGATGATGATGGAATATTGCTCGAACTATTTCTACTGGTAAGTTCGCTTCTTTCCTCCTGCTGACTTCCAGGAGTAAATATTTCCAATTCCGATAGGGGATTTTCTTGTTTTGGAACAAAGGATTCCGATGGAGGCTCCAAAGAATCAGCTGGCGTTTGTGGTGGTGGAAAATCCAATTCTTCCCCAAACTCCAATTCCCGTGGAGGCGCTGTCAATTCTTCATTAATAAGTGGTTCTTCCACAGAGTCTAGGTCTAAACTTCTCTGAACGGAAAAACGTCGTGGCGTACTTCTATTTTGGGTTGTTGGAGTTGGTTCCCCAGCGAATAAGAATAAACCTGTTCGACAACGCCAAAACTGTGGTGCAGACTGTTGAATTGCACGTAACCACGGCCGCGGAACCCATAGTAACAAGCTTGATTCTAAAAATCTGCTATCTTTTTTACTTGACAGATGCTGTTCCGTTAAGCGCAGGTAATGTAAAAATAAACGTTGTATGGCCACCGGTTGTCTAGTTAACTGTTCCGTACCCACCATTTGAAATGACGGAATTGGCAAAGCCTTTCCCGGCACATCTTGGGAACCACCAACAACTGGAGGTGGATAATTAGTTAACCATTGATTTATATGCGCAATGGGATTTGGATCGTTTAAATTCAACCGTAAAGTGACTAATCGCGGATAAGCTGGCGTACTAGCTTCAGACTCCGTACTCGAAGGCTGATACAAAACCTGTCCTACCGGGTATGCCAAAGTCGAATGCAAACGAGCCGCCACCTGATTTCTCAGGTTTAAATCATCACATATCGCTATGAAAATTTGTCTTCGCAAACCCAAGGCTAAAGCAAGTTTCAAGCGGTGATATACTTGCCGGTTCCAAGAGTGATTATCCGAGTCTATTGTATCCTTTAAGCTCATAGCGGCTCATCATCAGCATGCAGTTTACCTTCCCTTCAGGGACATATACAAGCAGCAACCTTAGTTGTGACCATGACTAGGATTTTCAAGTAATTACTCCATTGCTCAGGAAAAATTCGGTCTTTCAGCTTTTACTGAGAGAAAAAGTTTTATTTTATACTGAATCACCCATGGCATTTTAACAAATAAAAAATCAGGCTCCTAAATCAATTGGAACCTGTTATACCAAAAATAGATAAATTTTTGTTAGAAACTCTTATTAACTAACATTTGACACCGAGAAGGCAATGAAAAACAAGCCGCCAATTAATGCTAAAGCACCGACTCCCAAAACAAGATAGGTTATTTGTTGTTTTTTATCGGGAGCTTCAGCATTGTAAACCTTTGGTTCCTTAGCAAAATTATTTAAACGACCGCCTTCTTCTGTGGTATAGGGCATAATCTAAATCCTTTATCTTCTGTTCATATTATTTGACATAAACAGTATAACTACTCTCTTCCAAAAGATATAGTTCCTAAGAATTAAGAATTAAGGAGTTAGGAGTGAGGAGTTAGGAGTTAGGAGTGAGGAGTGAACAGTACCATGACTTGTAGGGTGCTGTTAGGGCCTCTCGTATCTATGATTTGAGGTTAAATTTTTGATAATGCCCTAACGCACCATTCTAATCTTGTAGCACTATTCTAATCTTGTAGGGTGCTGTTAGGGCCTCTCCTATGTATTATTTGAGGTTAAATTTTTGATAATGCCGTAACGCACCATTCTAATAACAGTCAACAGTGAGCAGTGAGCAGTGAATAGTTAGG
>JBHJJJ010000031.1:0-25297 GCA_050042755.1 Rivularia sp. (in: cyanobacteria) | reverse complement strand
TGCTACGTCTCTACATTAGTTATTTATTGAAGATCAAATACTAGTAATTATTCTGGCGATTCTTCAATTTCCTCTTCTATTAGTTGAGAAAATTTGTGTCGTAAAGCTTGTATTTTTTTGTTACCTTTAGGCATTGCCATGAGACGAATTTCAATCTCTGCAATATTGTCAATTCGAGTCGTCTTTTCCCAAATCTTTCTGTCTACTTCCGATTCCGATTCATAACGGAAGGTTACAGTGTCTGAATTGACATCCAAAATATCTACATTTTTTAGCCAGCCATTACTGGATTTAACCAATAGCCAAACGTAGGGCTGACCGATTAGTTCCTGAAGCTTACTCTCCATACAATTTAAAAATAATAGTGTGAGCTAGGCAGAACCTGATTTCAGTATCTTGTAACCTATCTTAAGGCATATTCCTTTAGATGTAAAAGACTTATGAAATTTTTTTTTACTTAATGTTACAGATAGATGTATGGAATCAACTGACTGGGCTAAAATTAGAGGCTATACTTTTAAGCTACGGTAGATTAATCCCTCTGTCTTCGGAATTAGGCTTTATGGGGATTTTAGGGAGATATTAATTAGAATTTTTTCTACTCTCTTGCTTGTCAAGTAAATTTCCTGTATTGATTGAAAACAGAATGCAGTAAATTTTTGTTAAGTGGGTTAAGCTAGGAGTAGGAATGTACGTAGTACAAATTGCATCTGAATGCGCTCCTGTTATTAAAGCAGGAGGTTTAGGGGATGTTGTTTATGGACTTAGTACGGAATTAGAAAGCCAGGGGCATTGTGTAGAGTTAATTCTGCCTAAGTATGATTGTATGCGGTACGACCATATTTGGGGTCTTCACGACGCTTACAGGGAGTTATCGGTTCCCTGGTATGGTGGTGCGGTACATTGTTCGGTTTATTGCGGTTGGGTGCATGGGAGAGTTTGTTTTTTTATTGAACCCCATTCTCAAGATAATTTCTTCAATCGCGGTTGCTATTACGGTTGTGATGATGACAATATGCGCTTTGCGTTTTTCAGTAAAGCAGCTTTGGAATTTTTATTACAAAGTAACAAGCGCCCTGATGTGATTCACTGTCATGATTGGCAAACTGGTTTAGTGCCGGTGATGCTGTATGAAATGTATAAATATTATGGAATGGGCAATCAGCGGGTTTGCTATACCATTCATAATTTTAAGCATCAAGGAATGGGTGGTGCGGAAATTCTCCACGCTACGGGTTTAAATCGCGAGCCTTATTACTTCCAATACAATAAACTGCGGGATAATTTTAATCCTTTTGCAATTAACTTTATGAAAGGGGGAATTGTTTATTCCAACGCCGTCAATACCGTGTCTCCCCACCATGCTTGGGAAGCACATCATACGGATGTTGGTTGCGGTTTGAGTAATACCATACATTTACATCAAAACAAGTTTAGCGGCATACTTAACGGTATCGATAATAACTTTTGGAATCCCGAAACTGACCGTTATCTCCCAGAGAATTACAATGTAGATAATCTGGATGCAAAAGCCAAAAATAAAAAAGCATTAAGAGAAAGGTTGTTACTGCGGGAAGTTGATAAACCAATTGTGGCTTATATCGGTCGATTGGATGCGCAAAAGGGCGTTCATTTGGTACATCATTCGATTTACCATGCGTTGGGTAAAGATGCACAATTCGTGTTGTTGGGTTCGGCGACAGGTGCCGATATTAATGCTCAATTCCAGCATGAAAAAAATTACTTAAACTATAATCCCGACGTTCATTTAGAACTTGGTTTCAATGAAGAATTAGCACACTTAATTTATGCGGGTGCCGATATGATTGTGGTTCCCAGTAACTATGAACCCTGCGGACTTACGCAGATGATTGGTTTGAAATATGGCACGGTACCGATTGTGCGAGCAGTTGGTGGGTTGGTGAATACCATATTTGATAGGGATTACGATACAAGCAAGCCGCCGGAGAAACGTAACGGTTACGTATTTAACGATACTGACTATCATGCCGTGGAGTTTGCTATGGAGCGTGCTTTGTGGTTGTGGCATAACGATAAAGATGAATATCGGATGTTGACTAAGCAAGGTATGGAGTGTGACTACTCGTGGAATAACCCAGGGAGTGATTATTTAGGGATTTACGAGTCGATTCGGGATAAATAGTTTTTACGTCAGATTAATTATGCGCCCTATAGAGGGCGTTTTTTATGATTTCATGTTTCATGGAATCATATTTTTTTAACGCAAAGGAACGCAAAGTAAAGCGCAAAGGAATGCAGAGTAAATGGATTTATATGTTGAGTAATTTTGGCGTAAGGAAGATCTATATCAAATATATAGTTTAGCGGGGAGATATATAATTAAATCATTTGATATTATATTTGATTATTCAATACTAAGTAAATTAGATTAAATTTACGTTTATTCTTTAAAATGTATATTAAATTGTTAAACAAATTTGACGATCGCGAAATACGAAGGGATTTGCAATGACATTACCAGAAGAACTTAATATTAAAGGATATTTACTCAAAGACAAGTTCCTTTCTCAAGCAGAATGTGAGGATTTATTAAATTTAATTGACAACTATCGGCAACAGTTTGCGATCCCTAAAATTTATCGCGATGTCAAACCGATACCTTTGAGCTACTCTGTGATTGATGGAGAAAAGATAAAGTCTCATTTGACAGAAGTCCAAAATTTGTACGAGACTTGTAATGAATTTGTCAACAATATTATGGGTAAAGAACTTTTCCCATTACAAAATATTCAAGTAGGTTGTAATGTCAATATTACCAATAAAGGAGGTGCATATCGCTGGCATTACGATCGCAATGCTGTTACAGCTATTTTGTATTTGAATGAGGTTGATGGCGGCGAAATTGAATGTTATCCCAATTATAGAATTATCCTCAACAAAGCCAGATTTTCTAGATTTCAGAGTTTTCTCGATCGGATATTACAAATTAGCTTTGTACGTAATATCTTTGGCAAGGGAATCGCGATCAAACCCAAGCCAGGTTTACTTCTAGTTATGTGTGGCAATAAATGTCTTCATAGCGTGCGCCCAGTAAGTTCAGAAAATGATAACGATCGGATTAATATTGTTATGGCTTATGACATGCCTGGGGCTAGTTTTACAATAGAAAAGCAACTCAATACTTATTTGTATAGTTCAGAAAATATTCAAGTTTTAGATCCAAACTATGACCACGATCGAAGTTGAAATTTATATTTTATCTGCTCTATTTAAGCTTATTTAATCTCTACAGTCAATTCATAGCTAGCATTACCGCGAGTTCCCCCTACCACAACTTGATAATCTCCATTTTTTGGAAGTTTTCCACTCCAATTTGTTGCCGATCGTTGTAAAGTTTTACCATTGGGAGAAATCACATCAAAGACGGTGTTATTTTCCAAAGATGTAATTTTCAAATTCATCTGCTGTCCTTTTTTTGCTCCCACTAGATAAGTGTCGCGAGTTCCTCTAACTACGGCATTTTTAATTGTTTTAGAAGTACTACCTCTATCGAAATTTATTCTTACTGGTTTAATCGCAGGATTGTCATTTCTATTATTCTTCAAATTTCCACAATCAACTCTTTTAAAAGTTTCTCTACCGGTATTTAAAGATGATTCTGTAATTGTCCAAGTTTCTTGGGTATTTTGGGTATCGTATTCAATTTTTGTGACGACATTCAGCTTTGCTTTGTCCCCTTCTAATGTTCCTTTCAAAGTTTGATTATAAGAAGTGTAGTAGCCCACAGGCTCGTTGTGAATTGTAGCTTCAACTCTACCACTGACTTGATTATTAGAGCTAATAATTATTTCTGTATCAGCATCAATAATTTCTGTTTTTGCACTATAGCAGTAGGTACCGGATGCTAATTTCTGAGTTGTGAGTTTATCTGGTGGAGTTGTTGGAGATATTTGGGGCTTTTCTGTAGCTATTGGAGACGCTTGAGAAATTGGAGTTGCTGTAGTTGTTGAGTTTGATGTTTCAACAGGAAATGTAGTCGCAGAATTAGAATTATTTACTCCGCAACCTGTTATATATAAAAGTGCAATTAAAATTCCGCCGGATATTAATAGTTGATTTTTCATAACTTATACGCTTATTATCGCTTTGATACTAAAAATGAAAACAAGAATGTTGTAGATAATTACGGAAAAGTTTAAGATGAATTAAAAAATATCTCATGCTCATTTTTTGAAGGATATAATAATTTACTTTTGGATAGGCAATGATGCTCACTCCATAGGAAAAATTCCTTATTTATGCAATGCCTTAATTTTTGAGAAATAAAGATATGTCAGAAAGATCGGTAAACCAAGAAATATTATTAAAACCAGGCACTCTATTAACAAGGATTAAAGAACAAACTCAACACGGGCTTGAATGTGGTGCTTTACAATCTATACCCACTGATTACGAGTTTGTAGAACAAAATGGGATTCATTTTTTAGTGAGAATTTTATCTAATTTAAAACGCAAAGACGAAGCAAAAAAGAAACAGGATAAAGCTGCTAAAACAGGTAAAGATTTCAATCCTTTTCTTCCTTATGAAAAAGATTTGTTTGTTGCGGATATCTCCCAGACACATTTATGTTTGTTGAACAAATTTAATGTTGTCGATAATCACTTGTTAATTGTGACTCGCGAATTTGAGGAGCAGGAAAATTTGCTTAATTATCAAGATTTTCAAGCAATGTGGGCATGTTTGGCCCAAATTGATGGTTTAGCATTCTACAATGGCGGTAAAGTCGCTGGTGCTTCTCAACGACATAAGCATTTACAACTTGTTCCTACACCACTAGCTCCTACTCAACAAGAATCTATCCCCATTGCACCAATATTTGCCTCTGCCGTATTTGAAGGTGATGTGGGAAGAGTACCTGATTTACCTTTTGTTCACGGTTTTTCTCGGTTTGATGCTGACTTAATCAACTCTCCAAATGAAGCTGCTAAAGTCACTCTAGAGCTTTACCATCAAATACTTAAAGCTGTTGATTTGCACAGTGAAGAAACACAAAACAATTCTTCCAAAGCCTACAATTTTTTAGCTACAAGAGAGTGGATATTTATTGTACCGCGATCCCTTGAACATTTTGATTCTATTTCTGTTAATTCTTTGGGGTTTGCAGGTGCATTGTTGGTGAGAAATGAGCAGCAAATGCAAATGTTGAGGGATTGTCAGCCCATGACTATTCTTGAGCGAGTTGGGGTGAGTAATAGTTAATAGGTGTTAGCGGAAAATACATTTAGGCTTTATGGCGATTCAAAATATACCCTGCAATCTGCTGTAATAGTTCATTCCTCAAGTGCCGCAAATAAAGAGTGAGAGAGCTCCGGGAGTTCCGGAGAGGTAATTGAATGGGGTTTTTCACCCCAACCAATTACTAGCACACCAAGAGACGGTGGGGTTTTTGACCTAAATGTCTCGATAATTGATAATTGATCGTTGATAATTTCTCGCTGATAAAAGAGTTAAGAGCTAAGGGGTAAGAGGTAAGAGATAAGAAGAAAATCATTTAGTAGCTTCTCTCGATGCTTTAGGCTTTAGGCACAGGATGCCTAGGATTTAAAGGATCAATGAAAATACCAGATTCCCTTATAAGTAAAAAGGGAAAAGAATGGCTTTGTTTTGAAATTGCTCGACTGAATTTTAGACTACATATAATGCTAATCTGATCTTACGAGCGCTAAGTAATTTACTTCAATGTTTCAAACATCAGAGAATTCTCCAGCATCAGATTCAGCTAAAGAACAACGGGCACCATATAGCATAGACTATAAAATCAAACTACTATCACAATTGCTATCACGTAGGTTTAACGAGTACCTCGAATCTTTTAAATTGACACCTTTTCATTGGATTGTATTGTGCTGTTTGTGGGAAGAAGATGGTTTACCTACTTCTAGTATTGGCGAAAAACTGAAACAAGTTGGTGGTACTTTAACTGGTGTTATAGATAGGATGGAAGAAAGAGGTTTGGTACGTCGCGAACGAAATTTACAGGATAGACGGGTTTGGCGAATATGGCTAACCGATGCGGGTAGAGAACTTGAAACTATTTTACCTCCTATTATTGAGGATATTCGCCAAGAAGCAATGGAAGGATTTTCCGATAGCGATCGCCAACTTTTTTCGGAGTTATTAAATCGAGCGGTAGCTAATTTGTCTTAATTTTTTTGGCGATTTATCATATAAGCTTTCTTCTAGTATTTTCTATCTTAGTCATATCAAATAATACCGACCATACCACAAGATTTTTCATGATTTATCTTTTGAAGATTTAATACTAGATAAAACTTGATTAACTACATTAATTTGTTCTGGTGTAAAAGCGGCTTTTTGAAGATGACTTAAAAAAGAACTTTGACTATATCTCACATCTAAGTTAATAGCTTGACGGTAAACCTGCTGAGCATCTATTTTATCATCGCTATCCCAATAAGAAATTGCCGCAGCAACTAAAGGATGAGGATTATTTGGTTCTAGGATAGCAGCACGGTTCGCTGTTGTAATAGCTAATGGATGAATTTCCAGTTGATGGAATGCCAAACTCAAGTTATAAAAAGCAATCTCGTTATCTGGTTTGAGAAATGCCGCAGTAGTATGAACTAGTACTGCTGCTGGTAAATTACCATCGACTAAATAAACAATTCCTAAAGCATTATAAGCCGGAACAAAAGAAGGTTTTTGATAGATAGCTTTCCACAAAGATTGTGCTGCTTCTGCTTCTTTTCCTGCTAAGTGTAAAGTCCAACCTAAATTAACTCTTCCCGAAATATTTTCTGGTTCTAATTCAACAGATTTTTGCATTATTTTTATCGCTTCATCATACCTTCGGAGTTGGCGATATTTAAGTCCTAATAGTCGATACTCACCTGCAGATTGTGCAGCTAAAACTGGTTGATTTGCTATTAAAGTAGCAGATGCAATAATTACAGGAAGAATCATTTTATTGAAACCAGAAATCATAAGAATCAAACTTAAATCGGTTTACACATCCAATAAAATTGATAATCGCTCATTTATTTATTTGTCGAGTACAGCATGATACTTTTAAAATGATATTTTTAGACTTGTATTTATTTTGTAAGTAAGTCGGCATGAATAAACCGAGCTATGTTAAAAAATGTTTTTTATCCTCAAACCCTTACTTCTATTGCCTATTGCCTATTGCCTATTGCCTTCCCTCAACGATAATTTTCTGTACCAACCTACTTAGTTTCGATGCTCGCATTTATATATGATTGATTTAAAGGGAAAAGTAATTTTAGTTACCGGTGCTTCATCTGGTATTGGTGCTGTAACGGTAAAAACTTTAGCAAAAGCAGGTGCTGAGGTAATTTTGCATTATGGTAATAATTTAGAAAAAGCACGAGCAGTTGCAGAAAACATCAACAATCATCCTATTCATTTATTACAAGCAGATTTATCCGTAGAAAATGCCGCTGTAAACCTGTGGCGAGATGCTTTATCTTTAACGGGACATATTGATGTTTTAATTAATAATGCAGGTATAATGGCATCAGCAGGAATAGAATCGGCACTTGATGTTTGGACAACTGCTTGGAAAAATACTTTACAGGTAAATCTAATCGCTGTGGCTGATTTATGTAGAGAAGCAATTCCACATTTTAAAACTCGTAACGGTGGAATAATTATTAATATCGCCAGTCGCGCAGCATTTCGAGGTGATACCCCAGAATATATGCACTATGCCGCTTCCAAAGGTGGTATCGTCGCATTGACACGTAGCATCGCTAGAGGTTTCGCGAGCGATAGTATTTTAGCTTATAGCGTCGCACCGGGTTTTGTTCGTACCGAAATGGCGGAGAAATTTATTCAAGATTACGGCGAAGATTTCTTAACTCGCGATATCCCTTTAGGTAAAATAGCACCTCCCGAAGATGTGGCGAATGTGATTGCTTTTTTAGCATCGGGTTTAGCACCTCACGCCACAGGTACGACAATTGATATTAATGGTGCTTCTTACCTGCATTGAAATTTATTTTTACCTTTACAAATATAGGCCAAAATAATAGATTTCAGTTGAAAATAAGGAAATTTTCTTTTTGACTTCTAAATCCCGCCATCCTAACTAAAATTAATTTCTTGTATGTTCAAAAATTTCATTTACTCAATCTCTATTCTTCCTCGCTTTCAACAAACTTCGATGCAAACTTTATTTTTCTCGACTTATACCAAAAATCATTAACCTCATTCCAAAGAGTTCCCCGATTTGGTTTATTAATTGGAAAATCTGTAGGAATACTTGCCATTGCACTCAAATTTTCACCATTTGCAGAAACAAGATAACCAGTTTCATCTTTCTCATCAATCCCCACAATATAAGTAGGCGCGGGATATAAAGACAAGCCACCTATGGATTCTTGAGAAAATTTAACTTTCAACCGTTTATCTTTTTTCGTATATCCTGTTTTTGTACTTTTCAACTGCACAAAACAAAAGGGAAGATAATCTTTTTGTCCGATTAATTCCACAATGCAATCAACATAAGGCAATTCATCTTCTAAAAATCGGATATTAAAAATTGCTCCATCATCAGAATGAGCTTCTGTCATTAAAGCAACGAAAATATCTTTTACTGATTGTTCTAATTCATTCGCCATCTAAATACATCTCCCCGTACAACAAGTAATATTAAAATCTTTCTGTGTCAAAAATGTCAACGGTGGGGAGGGCAGACAAGGATGCCTACCCTACAAGAAATTAATTTAAAATCTAAAATTCTAAGTGCTTTCTCGCAACTTATCTAACACGCTTTTATCTTCCAAGGTTGAAGTATCTCCAGAAACCTCTTGCCCTGCTGCTAGATTCCTTAACAATCGTCGCATAATCTTACCGGAGCGAGTCTTAGGTAAAGCATCGGTAAAGCGGATTTCCCCAGGGCGTGCGATGGCACCGATTTCTCCGACTACATGCTTTTTGAGTTCTTGAGTTAACTCTTCGCTACCATTATGACCTCCTTCCAAGGTCACAAATGCGACAATCTCTTCTCCTTTAATTTCATCGGGCTTACCCACTACAGCCGCTTCTGCTACAGCAGGATGGGAAACAAGGGCTGATTCTACTTCCATTGTACCGAGACGATGACCGGATACATTCAATACGTCATCTACCCGTCCCATTACCCAGAAGTAACCGTCTTCATCTTTTCTCGCACCATCGCCAGCAAAGTAGAGGTATTTACCATCTTTGGGGGGAATATGTTCCCAATAGGTGCGGCGGAAGCGTTCGGGGTCACCATATACTGTTCTCATCATACCAGGCCAGGGATGACGAACTACGAGATATCCACCTTCATTTTCTTTAACGGCGTTACCTTCCAAGTCTACAATATCTGCAAGGATACCGGGAAAAGGACGAGTTGCGGAACCGGGTTTGGTAGGAATTGCACCAGGTAAAGGTGTAATCATCACGCCGCCGGTTGCAGTTTGCCACCAAGTATCGACAATTGGACAACGCTCGCCGCCGATTACCTTGTGATACCACATCCAAGCTTCCGGATTAATTGGTTCGCCGACGGTTCCCAATAACCGTAAAGATGATAAATTGCGTGCTTTGGGATGTTCGTCACCCATTTTAATAAAGGCACGAATTGCTGTAGGTGCGGTATAAAAAACCGTCACGCCATACTTTTCTACTACATCCCAGAAACACCCCGGATTCGATTTCCGAGGGGCACCTTCATACATTACCGTGGTTGCACCGTTGGAAAGGGGACCATAAACAATGTAGCTGTGTCCAGTAATCCAACCAACATCAGCAGTGCACCAGTATACATCAGTTTCTTGTAAATCGAATATCCACTTGGTAGTCATGTGGCTGTAAAGGTTATATCCACCAGTAGTGTGAACAACACCTTTCGGTTTACCCGTACTGCCAGATGTGTATAAAACAAACAGCACATCTTCAGCATCCATGGGTTCGGCGGCACAATCTGCGGCAACCTCTTTTTGTAAATCGTGCCACCAATAATCCCTTCCCGATTCCATGTGAATATCTTGTTTGGTACGCTGCACCACCAAGACATTTTCTACAGAAGGAGCGGCGTTATTTTGTAGCGCTTTATCAACTTGGGGCTTGAGAGGAACAATTGCATCCTTGCGGAAGCCACCATCAGCGGTAATTACCACCTTCGCTTTCGCATCATTAAGGCGATCGCGCAAAGCTTCGGCACTGAAGCCGCCAAAGACAACGCTATGGGGTGCGCCAATTCTAGCACAAGCTAACATGGCAATAGCAGATTCAGGAATCATCGGCATATAAATGCCCACGGTGTCGCCTTTCTTCACCCCAAGTTGTTTGAGTGCGTTAGCAAATTGACTAACTTCGCGGTGTAGCTGTGCGTAAGTTATGGTACGGGAGTCTCCTGGTTCCCCTTCCCAAATAATCGCGGCTTTATTTTTATTTGCAGTAGTGAGATGTCTGTCAAGGCAGTTGTAAGAAATATTAATCTTACCGTTAACGAACCATTTCGCAAAAGGTGGTTGCCAGTCTAGGATTTTATCCCACTTTTGAAACCAGTGTAACTCTTGTTCTGCAAGTTCAGCCCAGAAAGCTTCGGGGTTAGATTGTGCTTTATCGTAGAGACGTTGATAGTCTTCCAAGCTTTTGATGTGAGCATTTTGGGAGAATTCCGCGCTGGGAGAGAATAAGCGCTTCTCCTGGAGAATTGATTCTATAGTAGCTTCAGCCATGATTTGTAGTCAATTCGTTATAGTTACTGTCTATTTTTAACTGATATTTGTCAGAGAATCTTTAGATTTTCATTAAGCATAGGAGTTATGGCCTATACTTTGGCGCATCATAGCAAGGAGTTATGAAAACACAAAGTTAACTGACACACATTGATATATTTATAAAGACAGGGGGAAGAATTCGTATCACTTTTAGGGTGTCATACCCGCTCGAAATAATTTGATTCAAAGATTATTATCGTAATGGCGACCGTAACGCACCGTTGTTTATCTTATGATGGTGCTTTACGGGATTTTCAATATTGTGATTTAGGATTTTAACCGGCTTTGAGCCGTAACAGCAACGGCAATAAAGCGAATATCTACACCGCTTTTGCCTCCCCTACAAGAATCTTCTATTAGAGGTTTTATTTATTACGAATCGATCTAATATAATCCCGATTATAATGAGATAATTACTTACTTTTTGCTTAAACTTGTATATTTCATTGCTTTTAAAAAAAATTATATAAATACCGCGAATTTTTTTTATTAGCGGCGGTTTCGTGATATTATTTTTGATATAAAGAATTTATAGAATGGGAAGGCTTGCTTTCCAGAAAAATTTTGCTAATATTCCGATTATCTAAAAATAATCTTTCTATTCTCAATCATCCCATATTTTCGGCATTTTGAAAAATTTTTTTTCACTTAAATGAAAATCAAAACAATTTTTTGATTTATTTTTAATCAAATATGATGGCCTTATATTTTCAACGTCTACCTTTGATTAAACTGGGTTTAGCGATTACCAGTCGGACTACATTTTTTGTATATATATGATGGTGGATTACAAAAAAATAGATGTTGTAATTTAACAAAAACCGGAGAAGTCCCACACCTACCTGCTAAGGAGGTGTTGGGATGAATCCGAGGATAAAAGTCTTGCGTCCTAAAATGCAATGTTTACGACGAGCTTTTTAGGACAGCAAGACTTTTATCAATCTCTTCGGATGGCAACGAGTCAATGAAGTCTTCGATTACTGTCGTCATTGATTTATCCTTGCTCGCTGCGTACAACCGAAGTTTATTCATTCTACGGTCACTCAGTCTTACTTCCAGCTTTTTATTTTTCATTACTATCCTGACATAATCATTACATTTATGTTAGTATATAGATAGGTCGAACAACAATAAATTTATTTATGAGAACTTCGTATCAGTATCGGTTAAAACCTAATAAAAAGCAACGCGAGAAAATTGATAATACCTTGGATATGCTCCGCTATCAATATAATTATCAGCTTGCTCAACGGTTTGATTGGTACGAGAAAAATCGTTGTTCTATTGACAGATGTCTTCTTGTTTGTCATCTTCCAGAATTATCAGAAAAACCTAACCGTTTTAGTCAGCAAGCATCATTAAAGCAACTTAAAAAAGAACGTCCTTGGTACAAAAATATTCACAGCCAAGTATTGCAAGAGGTTCCTAAAAAGGTTGAAATTGCATTTGATAGATGGTTAAAAGGTGACTGTAACGGCAAGAAATCGGGACGACCAAGATTCAAGGGTGCAGGGCAATATAAAACTTTTACTTATCCGCAATTCAAGCAACATCATTTTGCAAATAATAAAATAACGTTGTCAAAAATTGGTGATGTAAAAGTAATTCTTCACCGTCCTATACCTGATGGTTTTGTTATAAAAACCGTATCAGTTACTAAAAAAGCTGGTGGATATTATGTAACTCTAAGTTTAGATGATAAAGAAGTTCCAACAATTAAACCTGACTTTAATGCTAGCAATATTGTTGGTATTGATGTGGGATTAATCGATTTTTATGTAGCTTCTGATAACACCCGAATTGCCGCACCAAAACATCTTCGTAAAGCTGAACGTAAATTAAAGTCAGCACAACGCAAAGTATCGCGCAGAAAAAAAGGTTCTAAGCGCAGAAAGAAAGCAATTAAACAATTAGGTATCAAACACAAAAAAGTAGCTGACACCAGAAAAGATTTCCACTTCAAAACAGCTAAAAAATAGCTATCTAAATATGATGTAATAGCTGTCGAAAAATTGAATATAAAAGGGCTTGCTAGGACACGATTGGCTAAATCTATACATGATGCTGGGTGGGGACAGTTTGTCAATATACTTTCATTCAAAGCCGAAAAAGCTGGGCTGAAAGTGATAGCTGTAAATCCAAATGGTACAAGCCAAGAATGTTCTAGTTGCGGTCATGTAGTGAAAAAGCCGTTGTCTCAAAGAATGCATAACTGCCCGGTATGTCATACCAGTATTTGCAGAGATTGGAATGCGGCTATCAACATCAGGAATCGTGGGGCGCACGACCTGGATAAACAAGCTCAGTCAATGTCGTCAAAGACGAGTCGCTGAGAAGCCTACACTTACTCGAAGAGAAGTGTAGGTACGTCACAACTTGATTTATTTATGCCGTGACGGCACCCTACAGTTGAATAAGAGTAGCAACAAGTATAAATATAAGTTAATTTTAGGCGATCGCCGATACAAGTATAAGATTAAATTATAGATATATTATTTTTAGCTTATGTGCTTATAAATAATTGTTTAAAACATGAGGTATATAAAAGATTATGTCAAAATCTAAATCCTTAAATATAGATTTCTCCAAAGGGAAAGAAGAGGGATATCGACGTGTTTATGGGCAAAGTCCCCTTTTAACAAATCCTGGAGATTGCTGGGATGGTGTATATTTGGCATACGATTACCAACCTGCGAATGAAACTCCCGAGGTTTTTGCACCACAGATTGGGTTGGCTATTTTTACGGAAGTTTCAGAAAATATTTGTTACGAGCAAACAATAAATGGTCGGTTTTATAAGAAACAAATTGTTCCGGGAGACATTGTTATAACTCCAGCAAATATTGGTACTCGTGCTTGTTGGAATCAATCTTTAAAAGTGATTTTTATTGGTTTTGAACCAATTGTTTTCAAACGTACAATTTACGAATATGCCGATACAGATAAAACTGAAATAATACCACAATTTGCTATTGATGACCCTTTAATTTATCAAATAGCTCTAACACTTAAATCTACATTAGAAAATAACGGTACGAGAAGCCGTCTGTATGAAGAAACAATGGTAAATGCTGCTTGTGTCCACCTATTGGAACATTACTCAACACAAAAACCATAAGAACAAAATTATCAAGGTGGTTTACCTAGACACAAATTGCAATTAGTAATTGATTATATTTACGCACATTTTAATGAAAATATAAGTTTAACAGAATTAGCGGCTTTAGTAAAAATGAGTCCGCGTTATTTTCTACAACTTTTTAAACAATCAACTGGTATTACTCCTCATAAATTTCTCATTAGTACCAGAATCGAACGTGCTAAGGAATTACTAATTTCAAAAGAAATGAATATTGCTCAAATTGCTCAACAAGTAGGTTTTTCCAATCAAAGCCATTTAAATTTACACTTCAAACGCCTAATTGGTATAACCCCCAAGCAATTTAAAAAAAAATAGTAATAATTTACAAAAATCGGAATAATCTGTAAGACAGCTAGCTATAAAAATTGGTTTATTCATAGTAAAGGTGTAAATTAAGCTTGAAAAAGTTTTCTATGAGTCAGCAACTTGATTTAAATAATTACAAACGAAGAATAGTAGATTTATATGACCGTAGGAGTCAAAATTATGATAGTAATGAATTATGTTTAAACATTTGTCGTCGTCTTATTGAGTATTCTCAAATTACTTCTCAACAGTATATTTTAGATATTGGAACCGGAACAGGTAATCTAGCAATAGCATCTGCTGAACTTGTCGGTGCTTGCGGTAAAGTTATTGGTGTAGATATTTCTGCAGAAATGCTCGATATAGCTAGGAATAAAGTAAAAGTATTAGGTTTGAGCAACGTTGAATTTCAACTAGCAGATGCTGAAGAACTGAATTATTTAGCTAATAGCTTCGATCGGATTTTATGTGCAAATACATTTCCTTGGATGGAAAATAAACCAGCTACATTACGAATTTGGTATAAATTTCTTAAACCGGGTGGAATGATTGCTATTCATACACCTGCGGATACAGCTTATATAGGACAGGTTGTTTTACGTTCCGTACTTGATAAATATGGTATTAAGCTTGAACCTAGTAATAGAATTGGTTCAATTGAAACATGTAAAAAACTATTTGTAAATGCTGGTTTTGAAGACATTAATATCAAAACCGAACAGCAGGGTAGTTACGTTAGTTTAGATTCAGTAAAATCGCAGTGGGAAGGATTAATTTCATTTTCATCACACAGTAAATCGGAAAAACTTCTATCCCAATTTGCATTAATACCCGCTTCAGAAGCCAAAGCCCAATTTGAAGCAGAGTTAGACAAACTTCAAACCAAACAAGGAATTTGGGATGACCTTACTACTTTGTATATTTTAGGGCGCAAAGGAATAAATGTGGAAATTCACTAATCATCAAGATTTTATTATGTTCTGATTAGTTTATAATAATTGAGTTTTAATTAACCCTCCTGACGGCGATAAGCATTACCTTCTTAACTATCCCTTGTCTTACTTAATGCTTTTTTGTTGTATTTGTTACTAACTTTTATAATATAATCCCCATTATTATGAGATAATTACTTACTTATTGCTTAAATTTGTATATTTAATTGCTTAATTTTTTGAAATATAAATACCGCGAATTTTTTTTATTAGTAGCGGTTTCGTGGTATTATTTTTGATATAAAGATTTTATAGAATGGAAAGGCTTGCTCGTTATAAAAATTTGGCAAATATTCCCATTATCTAAAAATGATCTTTATATTCTCAATTATCCCATATTTTCGGCATTTTGAAAAAATTTTTTTTTCACTGAAATGAAAATCAAAACAATTTTTTGATTGGTGTTTTGCAAAATGGTATATGACAAAAATGCTAATATGAGCGATTTACCACTGGCCGATTTAACTAAAAATCCCTATCCTACATTATCTGAGCATCCTATCCTTTCCAGCGAGGGCTCGGAATGGCAGGGTGTATTTTTCAATCACTACTCGCACCCTGCTTATGAAAGTCCGGAATTTCAATATACGCAACATGTTATTGGCATTACGGGAAATGGGCATCCCATTCAGTCAGAACATCGGTTTGATAGTCGTGTAGAAACCGCTCCTTAAAACTTAAACAAATATAAACTTTATTAAACAAAATTACACTTATTCAAGACGCAGGTCGAGCAGTGCTACCTACTGGCTCCGAGGAATCTCGCCTCCCTGATGAAGGGCGTTTAGGCTTCCCATATGACCTGGAAAAATCCTCCTGGCTACAGGTTAACCTCATCTCGGCTGTTAGCCACGCCTGTGTAGAAACTATTTTGCTGCCAATCGTCTAGCCATTCACAATGGTTAGAATATCCATTTTCTGATAAATTATATTGTGCTTTAAATAGCTTGCGAGAACCAAAAACCATATGTTTATTTTTTTTTTTAAGTGAAGAATTTCGGTTATTTTTTAAAGATAAACGCCGCTGTTTTTGATGAATTTCCCATTCTAACTGTTTTTTTAAAGTCTTATTGCCGTTAATTCCACAGCATGGATAAAGCTTTTTTAATTTTTTTCTTTTGGGTAAATGACAAATCTCTCTTTCTTCTCTTCCTCTGTGTACCTCCGCGCTCGGAGGCTGTAAAAAATATATAATCGGGCACCAACAGATTAAATTATTATCGCAAATTACAGATGGTGCGTGACGGTAAATTCAAATTATTTGATTAAACTTGATAAATTATCGTAACCGTCACAGCACCCTACAATCAAAAGATTATCAAAATACAGATAGTGGTGCATTATCGTGGTAATGCTAAAGCCAATTGTTGATAATTTAGCTAGTGATTCTGATCGCAAACGTTACCAATAATGCACCACTACCGCTTATTTCTTAAATTAAGTTAACCAACAGGAACTAAATCAACTTCATCTGCTCCGCCAGTTTCACCTTGCCCTGATGTGATTTGTTCACCATTCACTTCAACAGCTAAATTTGTGCCGTCTAAGTTAATATTGTAGTCGGTAGCATCAGCAGTATATCCTACACTAGCGACCATTTGACGACCTTCATCAGTGTATTGGAAGCCTAACAATTGATTTTTTTCTTTCTCGTTATCGTAACTCCAAATTACCATGTATTGTTGGTCTTGATATTCAAACACTTTGGGTGGACGAGTATGAACATAACGCCCAGGAGAGCCAAAGCTAGCATCAAGGAATGGTTGGACTGATTCGGGTTCAACAGTAGCAAAAGCAATATCATCTGCTTCCAATTCTACTTCTGCGTCTTCAGTTGTTTCGGGATCTGGCTCTTCTTGATCGCGATTTTGAAAATAATCTACAGCTTTTTTTACACCATAGCCAGTCACAGCTACACCAGCTACACCAGCTGCAATTTTAGCAAGATTACCGAAGTTCATTTTTTCCCCCAATTGTGATTCTGGATTAACTAGAATTTGAGAGATGTGCTACTAGCCCGACTACGGAAGAATGTAGTTTGCTCGTAACTCGATCGCTCCAATTGATACTACCAGAAACAGACAATTTTGGGATGGGTAGTTAAATCCCAATTGCCGCCTTTATAGCGATTTTCATTTGACGGGTACCCTAGATAATTTTTTCTCCTAAAAAATTATCTAGGGTACCCTTGACTTCTTAAGGGGGGAGGTTTTGAAATAAAAATAAAGGAAAAATTAAAGTTTTATATTCCAATAAGCGTGTAATATAATTATTTTGGCATAATCATTTACTATCCGTAAGAAGTAATAAGATACTTACTTATTTCATGAAGCCTGTTATTTTTTATCTCTAAACCGGCAAACAAACTGTAAAAACACTCCCTTCACTCAACTTAGAACGCACGGAAACCTTACCACCCATCCCTTCGACGAGCGTCTTGACAATCGACAAACCTAAACCAGTTCCACCAGCACGATTGCGAGCTTCATCTAGACGGTAAAAACGCTCAAAAATCCGGGATTGATGTTGTAAAGGTATACCATAACCCATATCAAAAACTTGAACGCATGCTTCATCTTCCTCCCGAGATAATTTTAAAGTTATGGTTGTATCGGCTTCTGAATATTTAACAGCATTGTCAATCAAATTAAGCAATACTTGTTTGAGGCGATTATAGTCTGCTTTGACTTCAACTAAATATGTTGGAGCTTGAATTTGAATATTTCTATCGCTATATTTATCTGCCATTTCCACAACTTCCTTAACAACGTCATTCAAGATGCAGCTTTCTATATTAAGATGCAAATTACCGTGGTCTGCTCTTGCTAACTCTAATAAATCTTGCAATAAACTAATGGTACTTTCTGCTTCCGATGCTGCAGTTTGCAAAGCTTCTTTTTGGATTTCCGTTAAGTTCTGCTGTCGTCGCAATACACTTTGCAAGTAACCATGTACAATTGACAAAGGCGTACGTAATTCGTGAGATACATTACTCACAAATTGCCGCTCTTTTTCCCAAGATTCAGAAAGACGAGAAAGCATCATATTACAAGTTTCAGCTAACTGTTTTACTTCGCTGGGTGCTTTATCTAAATATAATTGTGCTTTTCCTAAATCGTCAGCAGAAATAACTTCTGTCATTTGACTTAGTTGACGCAAAGGTTGTAGAGAACGTTTAATATAAATCGCAATTCCAGTAGTCATAATAACTATTACCAAAACACTAGTAACACCCACACCTTGCAGCATTTCCACAAACATAGTTTGGTCGCGGGTGATATCCTGGGCTATGGAAATTTTTCCTATTACCTTTCCTTTTATACTTAAGGAATCGCTGCACAAAATAAAATAGCGATTACCGACTTGAACAACTTTAGGTTTTATCGGTATATCTTCCAAAGAAATTAATTTATTTTCTTGAGATTCGGATGAGTTTGTTAAAGTATTGGATTTAGCTAATATTTGATTATCTGAATTTTCGATCCATAATAATGTATTACTAGTATCTAAATTATCAACGACTTGGGAAACTACTTCTTCTTTCGGAGCCATTTTATTCAACATTTCGACATTATGCGGTACCCTTGTCGCAATTTTTTCTAGATTTTTTTTATGGCCCTCAATTAATATTTGCTGCATTCTCCAACCAGTCCAACAAGCAAGACTACCTAAACCCAGAATTGAGAATGCAGCAAAACCTGCTGTCATACGTAATCTTAAGGAATTAGGGTCACATTTTTGGAAGATTTGATTTATTTTTTTCATTTTGCTTTCGTTGTAAATTAATAGTCTTTGCTAGTTAGTATTTATAATAATTAGATAGATAATTGATAATATATTGATTTATCTAAAACTGGTGCCTCATAATGTCGATAATTTAAAGTTTAAAATAATATGTATCAGTTATCAATTCACAGCTTTAACCGATCGATGATAACTGATTAACCCTTCCGTCTCTGTAAAAATGATAATTACTTAGGACACACTTTATTTACATAGTCACATCCATAAACAAATTGTTCCTGCCAAGCTAAAGGAAGTTCTAATAAATCTCTTGTTCCCGTCAAACCTTGACCAATAAATAGTAACAAGGCAACAGTGTTTAAAACTGTGTGGATAATACGCCAACGGTTGGATTTATCACGATAAATTTCCGGTACAATTGCTAAAGAGAAAACCATTAGTAAAGATGCGGCAATTCCATAATAATAATGGGATACATACCATTCAAACGTACGTCGATAAACTCCATCTTGACAACCTAAGATAACTAATCCCGCACCTGTTAAAGTTGCAAAAATTCCTCGCCATTGCTTGCTCTTTGCTTTGTAGAGAAACACTAAAGAGGTGATTGTCGCAGCGAACATCAAAATGATAAAAACAAATTGAAAAGGTGCTTCGCTCCACAATTGTTTCTTGATAATATTTTTTCCAATAATTGGGTGAGCTAACCCAACTAAAGTTAATCCTACAACCGATCCAGTTAACCAGTCTCCCAAGCGTTTGTGCTCCGCACCAGAAACTGGAGGAATTTTACTTTTACCTTTACCTTTGGTTTGCAAACGACGCTGACGGGCTGCCCAAGCAAAATTGACTACATTACCGATGAGAGGAAATACAAAAACAACTGCGATTGCCGGATGTATGAGGGTGAAAAAATCTGCTAGTTCCATCTTTATTGTCCAAGCCTTGTAAAATAAATTCGAGGGAGATAAGCGACTGTAATACAACCTATGCTTTTAAAACTGCATAACCAAAAGTAGCGTTAAATTGACGACACCAAATAGCTACAGATTTGAAGTTGGCTAAATCTACATTTTCCGGAATTTCATACTTTTGAGTGCCACTTGTTTTTTTCAGAGGAGCGATGCTTACGTAATCTGCTTCTTTAATCCCAGTAATTGGTAATTCATCGTCTTTGTGGAGAATGACGAATAAATCTGGGCCGCTATCGGATTTAAACTGGTTATCAAATTGAATGTATTTTTTACCGTTTTCAGTAATAATACTAGCTGTTCCTTTGGTTGGGTGTTCTGCGTCTATAAAAGTTCCTGAAGCTTTTACCGAAGCTGCATCTGGGGTTTGTGCTACTGTCTGTGCTGTCTGTTGAGTTTCTGACTGTTGCGATTCTACATTTGCCGCACAACCTACGCTTAATAAAGCAACGATACCTAAAACTGTTACATACTTAAATTTCATTGCCGTGTCCTCACATTCATCTATGAGTACACTTTAAGACTTTGTTCTAGTAGATAAATTAATAGAAGCTGAGAAGTTGTTGAAAATTAGACAAAACTTTTGGTTATATTTTTCATCTTGTTTTAATCTAAGAGCCTAAGGGTAAACCTATACTCAATTATTAAATTATATAAGAAGTTATTTAGATTAAACCGAGATTGATTTGAGTGATAGTACCCACACAAAGACGCAATTTTTTCTCTAAATTATATTAGATAATGCCAAATTGAAAAATGATTGTAATAGATAGAAACCTTAAAAATTTATCCACTAAATCATTCAAAGTGATATAATTTACACCTTTTTTCGATATACCCAATTTAGGAAAATAGCGATCGCAATTACACAAACGAATAAACGAAAATATCAAGTCTAGGGATCCCATGAGATTTTTATCTCCTAAAAAAATTATCTAGGGTACCCGTCATTATCCAAAAATAAGTATTTTTGAAATTAATAGACTACAATTGTAGTATTAAATTGAAAAATGCAAAGGAGGATTAAATATGAGTGAATTCATTGCAGCCCGAGAGAATGTCACAATTGCCACAAATCCGACACAAGGCGCAAAGACGATGGTATTCGGTTTGACGGGCACCCATGACGGGTACTCTAGATAATTTTTATCTCCTAAAAAAAATTATCTAGGAAGCCCTTCACTGAGATTTTTCTTTTATAAAATAATTTTCAAAGTCGAAAAACTAAATCGTACCGAATCAAACCGAATTCCTCCCTGCTGCGCTTTGTGGAAAACAAGTAGCACCAATTGAGGAAAACAATGAAATTAGAATATTTAGGTTGGAACGATTATTTTGCTTCTAACTTTGAATTGCTGCATCAAGAGTTCCCTTCAAAGTTTTTTCCTCCTGAAAAAACTTACAGGGCAACGATGACAGTAGCTAGAGTTGCGGTTGAACATCGAAATAGGTACATTCTCTACAGTGAATTCGGCGAACTTTCAGCTTGTATTACGGGTAAATTTCGCCATCAGACAAGACAACCAGAAGACTTTCCAGCAGTGGGAGATTGGGTTGTAATTAGCCTGAGAGAGTCAGAAAAAAGTGCCACAATTCACAGTATTTTACCCAGAAGAAGTAAATTTTCTCGTCAAAGTATAGGCGCAATGACAGAAGAACAAATAGTTGCCGCCAACGTTGACACAGTATTTTTAGTTTCGGGATTGGATGGTGACTTCAACCCCAGAAGAATCGAACGCTATTTAATTTTGGCTTGGGAGAGTGGTGCCAATCCAGTTATTTTGTTGAACAAAGCAGACTTATGTAAAAACATAGAAGACTGCTTCAATCAAGTTGAAAATATTGCTTTGGGTGTACCCATAATTACTTTAAGTGCTGCCAACTCTCAAGGATTAGACGCGCTCCAACCCTATTTACAACAGGGAAAAACCGTAGCTTTACTGGGTTCATCGGGTGTAGGAAAATCAACAATTACCAATCAACTTAAAGGCGAAATGGTGCAAGCAGTGAAAGCTGTACGTCAAGGTGACGATCGGGGGAGACATACCACAACCCATCGCGAATTAATTTTACTACCAAATGGTAGCTTAATTATCGATACCCCAGGAATGCGAGAAATTCAAATTTGGGCAAGCGAAAATAGTTTACAATCAACCTTTGAAGACATCGAAACCTTAGCCCAAGAATGTCGTTTTCGTAATTGTCAGCACGGGCAAGAGCCTGGTTGTGCAATACAGGAAGCATTGCAATCGGGGAACCTTGATTATTCCAGATTTCTGAGTTACCAAAAATTACAGAAAGAACTCAATTATCTCAATCAAAAACAAGATCAAAAAGTTTATATCGACACTAAAAAGCGATGGAAAAAAATTACTAAATCGATGAAAAATCATCACAAACGGTATTAAGTCCGTAGTTACGCTTTAGCGCTCTCCATTTGAAGTTGATTATCGATATAAATCGAAATATAGCAGTTTTTGGTTGAGTCTAATACGGAAACCCCACTCCATACCTCTCCCCTCAAGAGGGGAGAGGCTTTAACGTGAGTTAAATCGGCTATAAACGGGAAACTTACGCCTGGTGCACGCCGTCTGCCCAAAGTAATCGGGAGACATATTTGCTGCTCTTAAGAATAAAATTAATTGAGTTAGAATAAATCACCATCAAGGGAAATATGTCTAAGCAAACATTGGGATTAGAAGATAATATTTATCAATATTTACTCTCAGTATCTATACGAGAGCCAGAGGTTTTAAAAAAATTACGTGAAGAAACCGCACAACATCCCAGAAGCATCATGCAAATTTCACCAGAACAAGGTCAATTTATGGCTTTACTGGTGCAATTAATTGGAGCCAAGAAAACTTTAGAAATCGGTGTATATACCGGTTATAGTTCCTTAGTAGTAGCTTTAGCATTACCACCAGAAGGTAAGATGGTTGCTTGCGATATTAGTGAAGAGTATACATCTATTGCAAATTATTACTGGGAAGAAGCAGGAGTAGCCGATAAAATCGATTTGCGTATAGCTCCAGCCATCGAAACTCTCGATCGATTACTAGCAGAAGGTGAAGCAGATACCTTTGATTTCGCCTTCATTGACGCAGATAAAAGCAATTACGATAACTATTACGAACAAGCATTAAAATTAGTACGTCCTGGTGGATTAATTGCCATTGATAACGTATTGTGGTTTGGACAAGTAGCAGATTCACAAGTGCAAGATAATAGAACCAAAAAAATACGCGCCTAAAACGAAATAATTCATCAAGATGAACGAGTTAGCATCAGCCTAATACCCATTGGAGATGGTTTGACGTTAGCAAGAAAAATAAATTAGGAAATCGGGAATAATTAGAGGGGGAAGAGGAGCCACTGCGGCGTGCACGGAGGAACACGCACCGTTGAAGCAAGTGAAGCAGCGCGGTCTTGGGGGTCTCCCCCATGAGCGACTGCTGAACCCGAAGGGTGGCGTGGGGAAGAGGGGGAAGAAATAAATAATTATTCACTACTCCCTACTCATTACTCCCTATTCACTCCTCACTCCTAACTCCCAAGCCGCTGCCGGGCACCCATAGAAATTGTTTTAGAACAAAAAAATTCCTATGAGTGCCCTTGCCGCTTCTTCTCCTGCATCTTGGCTTTCTTTTCTTCGGTAAGATTATCAAAACAATGGGGACAGGAAATTCCTTCTTCGTATTTTGACGAAGCTTTGTCAATGTCGGAAATCGGATATCCGCAACTCGCACACATATCGTAGGAGCCTGGCTCTAAGCCGTGACGCACGGCAATACGCTCATCAAAAACGAAACATTCTCCTTCCCATAAACTTTCTTCTTTTGGTACTTCTTCTAAATATTTGAGAATGCCGCCTTTGAGGTGATAAACTTCTTGAAATCCTTGAGAAATTAGATAAGAAGTCGCTTTTTCACAGCGAATACCCCCGGTACAAAACATTGCTACCTTCTTATTTATATCCGGATTTAAGTTTTTACTGATATATTCGGGGAATTCACGAAATGATTCAGTTTGCGGGTTTTCCGCATTTTTAAAAGTACCAATATTTACTTCATAATTGTTGCGTGTGTCAATTACCGTTACTTCTGGATTAGAAATAATTTCGTTCCAGTCTTTGGGGTTAACATAAGTTCCCACTTGTTCGTTGGGATTGACTTCCGATAAACCCAAAGTGACAATTTCATTTTTTAATCGTACCTTCATCCGTTTAAATGGCGGAGATTCGACGGTAGATTCCTTGTATTCTAAATTTGTAAAACGGGAATCGGAATGTAAATAATCGATAATAGAATCAATACCTTGACGAGAACCTGCTATTGTCCCGTTAATACCTTCTCGAGCAAGTAAAATAGTTCCCTTTATCCCTTGTGCTTGGCAATGAGATAGTAAAGGTTGTTGTTTTTCGGCGTAATCTGGCAATTTGACAAATTTATATAATGCGGCAACTATTACAGACATAACAATTTTGGATTTTAGGTTTTAACAACAAATACATTTGTTTTAGATTTTGGATTTACAGCAGTATATTTCATTTCAATTAAGCATAATCGGAGGACTAAAAATGCCCATCCGATAAGATTTTTAATAATTTATTCTCCTACTTCCTTACCGTTGCAAAGTAAATTTCCAACGGATATTTTTTTCAAAACTGCTTTCGCAAATCGGTAATATCAGTTATAATAATTTTCGTTGCTAAGTTACTGTTAATTTAGTAGCTCTAAACGGGGATATAGCTCAGTTGGTAGAGCGCCTGCTTTGCAAGCAGGACGTCAGGAGTTCGAGTCTCCTTATCTCCATGTTTTTGAATAATTGGTAAAGTGAATCAGCTCTTACTAATAGTAAGGGGTGTTTTTTTTGCAGTCTTGTTTTCAACTTCCAAACTTAAAGACTCACCACTACGTCTAGCTTCCCAAGGGCCAAAATCCCAACTACTAATTTTCCATTGTCCTTGAATATAATCTTCATCTTCTGAAATTGTACCGACATATTCTACCGCATCAGGTGAACTCGTAAAATAACGCTTGGTAAAGCTGATACAACTACCTATCACATCTCCACTTAATTTAGCCTCTCCCAAATAGCCATCATCCAAAACGTTACCAGTCAAACTATTACCGCTTTGTACAAGTACAACTTCAAAGCGAGTCGGATTACCATTTTGCCAATAAGTTCCCAGCCAGGTACCATTTACATCAGCCATAATTCTAAATTTAGAGTTGAGAGTTGGGAGTTAGGAGTTGGGAGTTAGGAGTTAGGAGATTGGAGTTGTGAGTTAGGAGATATAAGATTGGAAATGAAAGAAAGAAAATGATAGTAAGGAGTATAAAAAAAGAAGAAAAAAATAT
>JBHJJJ010000030.1:0-7415 GCA_050042755.1 Rivularia sp. (in: cyanobacteria) | reverse complement strand
ACCCAAGCCGGAGCCAAAAGACTGGCAAATTAACGGTATTGTCGCTGCCTTAGATGATAGTTATCTGGGAGTGCAGAGACTTGCTTTTGATAAGTTAACAGAATACGAACTCAAAAATTTAGATGAGCAGCAAGCAACTTGGATAGCTAAGAAAGCCGCTAATGTGTTGAAGGATGAAAAGGTTGATTCATATGTTCGCGGTAGTGCAGCAGAGGCATTAGGGAATCTAGGAGATGCTGCCAAACCCTACCTTAAAGATATTCTCGCTATCGTCAAAGATCAAAAAGTAAAAAGGTGTAATTGCAGCCATCCAAGCAAAATTACACGGGCAAGCACAAGACGAGCGATTCCTGAAAAACCTAATTTACAGCGGTGCAATTGATATTTGTATCGACGGATTAAATGAAGTTACAGCAGATACCCGCTCCCAAATCAAACAGTTTGTCGAAAGTTATTTCCGGGGTAACATCATCATGACTACTCAACCCCTGGAATGGGAACCCCCCACCACAGCTAAAATACTTTATTTAAAACCACTGCAACAGCAACAAATTGAAGAATTTTTAATTTCCCGCCAACTACAAAACGGTGAAGATGTCCCCGTACAAGGTACAGAATACCAACAAGCTTGCAAAAACTACCTCAAACAAGCTTTCAACAATAAACAATCACCCGAAGAATTAGCCGCCATCAAACGAGTACTTGCTAACCCAATGGATTTAACCTTGGTTGCTCAAATGCTATCACAAAGCAAACAACCAGACCTATTCCACTTGCAAGAACAGCAATATAACTTAATGGCTGCCGAATATAAACAAGAATGGGGACATTCCTTCCCCCTGAAAAAATTCTCATCATCCGTCTACCAAATGCGACTCAACGACGCTACAACCCTCGATGCAGAAGAATATCACCAAGAATTACTCAGTTTAGAAGACGAAAAATATAAAATGGTAATCAGCCGTCAATGGCAAAATACAAACGGTGAACCCAAGCAAGAATGGTACTTCCGCCACGATAAAATCATGGATTACTTCCTAGTACAAAACTTTCTTGGCGATCGCGATGAAATTCAAACCAGGTTAGAAGAACACATCGGCGATCCGCGTTTTCGCGGAGTTTATTTCTTACTAGCAAACCTACTCCAACCAGATGCAGCATTCCAACTAAGAGAAAGTTTAATTCAATATGCCGCCGATACCAACGATCATACAGTCAGCGACACCTTTGTAAAACTATTGCGCTCAAGAATCTCCACCCCGTAGGGTGCTGTCACGGCTCTAATAACTTCGGAAGAGGTTGAAAATTAACACATTGCCGTGACGCACCATTCTTATAGCAAAATGATTAGAAATTACCCTAAATCCCCCTCAGCCGGCGAAGCCTGGCGCTACAATTACAAAGCCCGCCTACACAGGCTAAAATCCATATGAGTCAGCAATCAAAATTTCTACCCCCTCTCCCCCCTCTACCCCCTCTCCCCCTCTCCCCCCTCTCATTTCTAATCAAACATTCCCTCTTCTTCGTTTAATTCCCCCTCCAAATGCAAAAATCAGAGGTAAGCCCAAAATAGTCGAAGGTTCGGGAACTTTCGCTGAATTATTTCCTTGTACTTGAGTCACTGCAAGGGCTGTAATCGCCGAGCCAGGCTTGCGAAATAGAAGATTAATAGCTTCAAAAGTAACTGGAGATTCAATCTCACGTTTAGCATTCAGCCAGTCTGACGATTGGATTTCTAATGGGACATCATTCCCCTCTTTAGCACCCATTAACTCCCAGTCAACACCATTCCAATAGAAATTAGAAGCTTCATACATTGTTTCGTTTACCTTACTAATTTTTAAACGAAAATCTGTATTTTCCGATGTTTGATAATCAGGAGTTTCTACCCGTGTTTTTGTCGGAGAAAAATTATTAACTGGATCGAAATCAGGATCTATATAAATTTGATTATAAGTATTCCCTACATTAAACCTATCTTCAGGTCGAATCGCCATTTTTAATTCGGCATTTTCATCAACGAAACCGTCTTTATATGCTACTGGATCGTTATCGGAATATTGCAACCCAACATAATATTTATCACGTTCTGTTTTCGCAACTTCGGGGAAAATACCACTCCAATAAAGGAAAATATCACCATTATCTAAATTGAGTGGTGAGATAGCATAAGATGCATTTCCCCATGAATCAGTAGCTGAAATCGTACCGTTATCGATTTCTGTATCTCCCAAGAACCAACCTTCAGAGCTATCAAATTCAGTATTGAAAATCTCTAATTCATTTGAATTATAATTAAAATTTGCAGCGAATGATTTAGTAGCAAAACTACATATAAATGTGGCGGAGATAAAAAAGCTTAAAGCCAACTTTTGCAAAATAGGATTCTTTGGAGTAGAAGCAACCGAATTAGACTTTTTTTTCATTAATCCAACTAAATTAATTTAATATTTGATGATTTGATGTCATGTCAAGGGTTCCCATAAGAATTTTTTTCTTCTAAAAAAATTCTTATGGGTGCCCGTCATTTATAACATTATTAATTGAGAAAGATAGCTATTGTAGTTAATTTCACTGAATTTTTAAATATCAGTCTTAAAACAAAAAAAATTACGGAAAACACTGAATCTATACCAAATTTTCACGATTATAGGGGCTAAAATTGTTAAAACAGAACTTACGCATTACTCCTAACTCCCAACTCCTAACTCCTAACTCCTAACCCCTAACTCCTAACTCCTAACTCCTAACTCCTAACCCCCAACTCCTTTGAAATACGCAAAAAAATAACAATTTTGAGAAAAATACGTAATACAATTTCTTCAAGTTGTTGTCATCAAAAGCCTTCTCACCATCGCTCTAATATCGAGGGATGGCATACAGGTGGGTTTTTTCGCAGTGTTTATACTACTTAATCAGTCTGTCACTGTAACTTTATGAAAAAACTCCGTATCATAGGCTAATTTTTAGCTATTTAACAGATTTAGCTTTTTTTTAAACATTTAATTTTTGTACAAAAATATTCAGCATTGGGAATTCGATAGTTTCCTATTCTTTACTGAAGGGAGATTTCATGTTTCCCGAAAGCTGCTCATCTGTTTTTTTGCTTCTTACACAGCTTGCTTACAAATAACTATAAATTTGGAATTTCTACCTACGCTTTGGAAAAAATACTGTAACAAATTACCCCCGAAATAATATTACAAAGCGAATTTAGTTTAATTTTTCCAGGTAATATTGTTATTTTTTGATAAGGAAAGTATATAAAAAGACACAAATATTTCGTAAAACCACTCGAAATGTCCTGATAAATAAATAGAGATGATTATTGAAACTAAATCATCAAGCTCATACTTTTATTGGAGTTATTAAACCAATGAATATTGTTACTTTTTTTGATAGGGTGAACAACTTAGATTTACGTGCGGTTGAAAAAAAACTTATATCCTCTACAGGATGGACATTAGAAAAAACACAAGTAGCAATTAGTCGTTACAAATTGTTCTTGTATATCAAGTCAGTTTATCCGACTGCAATACTGGTTCCTACTCAAGAAATTGATGCAGTTTGGCACACTCATATTGAAGTTAATTTACTCAAGTATATTCAAGACAGTGATTATCTTTTTGGTTATATTTTAAACCATTGTTCCGCTGTTGATGGCGAACAAAATGAAAAAACCCTTCAAATATACCAACAAGCTTTTAGTTTAACAAAAGCTTTATTTGAAGAGTTTTTCGGAGTAGGAATTTTGGAAAATACATCTAGTAATATTGCAGCCTGTGCGGATATTCCCATCGATACTAACCCTGCACCTTGTACTTTTTTACCAATTAATGCCAATACTGCATATTGAGTAAATATTTAGATAGACAATTATCACTCGCCCCTCAGCGCGAGCATATATCAATTGTTCGTCGATCGTTGATAATTGTTTTAACTTCCAAGTAAAGCATACATTTCTTCGGCTTCTGCACCCATTTTTAGACTTTCAAAACTTTCTGCTGCTTCTTTTGCTAAGCGATGAGCTTGAAATCCATTCCCACAAGTTTTTTCCAGTTTCGCAAATGTCGCTTTATGGAAAGCTATAATCCGCTTATCTTTATTTCTCTGCGCCATGGGTAAGCTAAGTTCTAACAGTCGTCGCGTACGTGCTAAATCACCATTTAACAATGCAATATCCGCCAACCAATTGCTAATGGCTGCGGTTGCTTTTTGCCATTCTATTTGTTGCGCTTTTGATAATGCTTGCTCAAAAGTTTTTTGTGCTTGTTGATAATCTCCTTCTCGATGAAATACTTGTCCTTGGTAATACAAAATCTGAACTTGCTGTTCCTGATATTTTGACTCTGAGAGCTTGGCTTGTTCCAAAAGCTGTTGTTTTACCGTCAACCATTCTTTTGCTTGCTGTAATTGTCCAAGATGAACGTGCAAAATCACCATGTTTGCAGCTAAATCTAACTGAAAACTTACCGTTTGATGTTGGCGTAATTCCCAAGCTTCTTGCAATAATACTTGTGCCTCTTGCAACTGAGAGACTTGACGCATTCTCACCAAAGTCACCGCGCGATCGCACATTGCGGCAGAGGCTGTTACCAAATCACCCGACTGCTTTGCGGCTTCAATTAACCAAGCACTCCATTCTAAGCGTTCATCCCAATATCCACGGATATGAATATAACCTTTAATACGCTTCCACAAAGTTTTCACATCAAAATATCGACCATTGACAATGCACCATTCTAATACTGCTTGCAGATTTTCCCACTCGGCTTCTAAATATTCATAGCTTAAATGCCATTCTTTCCAATCCTTATCCTCAAATGATTCGGAAAATTTAAGGTACCAATTTACCCAACGCTGGCGTAATTGTTGCGCGAATTGACTATTTGCAGCTAATTCCGCCGAAGCATATTCGCGAGTCAGGGCTGCTAAGCTATAACGTGCTTGTTGTTGATAAATCAGGGAAAGTTGCTGTAATTTTACCAATCCTTGAGATATTGTAATTAGGTCTGGTTTGTCAAAAGCAATACCCGACAATGTTTCTCTTGTTACTGGTTGTACGAAAAGAGTCAGCGCCATTAACAGATAATGAGGCGGCGAGTTTCTGAGAGGATTTACTGAAGTGGTAAAACAAAAACGAGCAATATCACCTTCAGGATTTTTAATTAATACCAATACATCTTCAAGCAAATAACCAGCTGCCATCTGCCCTATGGCGTAAATCATCGCCGCCGGTACTCCATTGACTGCTTCATAAATTTTCTGGGAGTCTCCGCTGGCTAAATGAACACCTTTTTCTTTCGCTTCATGTTGAATCAGGCGCAAACCATGTTCTAATGGCAGATAACTAAGACGAATCGGAACAAATAATGTTTGTTCCCGGGTAGTAATAATTACTTTTACTGTTGGCGGTAAATCGTAGAGAAAAGAAAGAACTTCTTCCTTGTCTTCAATGGTTTCTAAATTGTCAACTATTAATAAAGTTCTAGTCTGGGAAAGTTTATCATGAATTACCTCAATTTGTTCCTGCAACGATAAATTATTAATTTGGGAAGACTCAAAAATACGAGTAATTTCTCGGCATATATCCCTTAAAGTACGCTGATAAACCAGTCGCGGTAAAAGTCCGATGGAAGTCAGATGATTAAGTTTTGCGGAAGTAAAAATTATGGCTTCAAAACCAGGCTCTCCGAAATGTTCCCTTGAATTCAAACATCGGTAAGCAACCTCTACCACTAAAGTAGTTTTACCTACCCCACCAATACCATCTACACTAATTAAATGAGCGGAATGTTCGTAATCTAAAAGTTCCCTCAATCGCGCAATTTCGCTCGCGCGCCCTACAAAAGTTGTATATTCTCGCGCGGGTAAGTTTTGTACAATGGTCGATTTTTGGTTTTCTACCCTATGACGGGTATTAACCTCTGATTGCTGCTTATAACCCAACAATTTTTCGGAGTTATCTCGATCTTCCTGATTCCCTTTGAGTTGTTCCCATTGATTGCTTAAGAAAATTCGTAAGCGATTTTCTTTACCTCTGCTAGTACCACTAACGTTAAACTTTTTATAAACTTGACCCATTCTTTTCAAGCAAGCATCCGCAGAAGTACCTAATTCCGAGGCTATTTCATCATAGCTTAGACCGTTGCCCATTCGCAGTAAAAAAACTTCCTCCTGTTCCCGAGAAAGTTCGTGTTTATGCGCCATTTCAGTCAAAAAATCGCTTGGGAACATTTTGCTAAAAATTATGTTGGCTGACTCTATTCTATCTTCTAATTTAAAGTTTACACGTAATTCGGAGTTATTCGGAATTTAAAGATAAACTCTCGGAGTTTAAAGATTTAAAGAAGGTAATAAATAATACCTAATACTTAATTCATTTTAGATTAGTATGCAAACAAGACAACAGCCTAGAAGCAATATAAGAAGTCGTAAGTCTTCATGATAATTGCAATTTTTCACGTAATTGTTAATCGCTTTCAACTAGGGATGCATGAGTGCTTCACTATTATCTATCATTCAATATACAAGTAATTGAATGTTAGATTCCAAGGATGCAAGGCGATGGAGATATGAATAATTTCGTCTTCTTATTCTAGTGATAATACTCGATCATCTATCGCTAAGGTGTAGCAATAGAAACCGATGGCATAAAGATACTTATTTGTGCTGCATTCTATCTTAGTTGAAGCGCATCAAGCATTACTTGAAGTAGGCTTGTCGGATTATATCAATAAAGAACGATTCGCTATGACCTGAGAAATCCAGCGAATCGTTCTGCCAACCAAATCTATAAGGATTGACATAACTATGGTAGACGGAATGGAGATAAATGGTAACCAAAACGACGAGACTTTAACCGGTGGTATTGGAGACGATACCATAAATGGTGGTTTTGGTAACGATTCTCTCGACGGTGGCGAGGGAAATGATAACTTAAATGGTGGTAGCAATAACGATACCTTAATTGGTGGTGAAGGCGACGATATCTTAAATGGCCAGTTTGGTGAAGATAGCTTAGATGGTGGTAACGGTAACGATAACTTAAACGGTGGTAACGGTAACGATACCTTAACTGGTGGTGACGGTAACGATACCATAGATGGTTTTAGCGGTGACGATGAGATCGATGGTGGTAGGGGTGAAGATGTTTTAAGCGGTAGTGACGGTAACGATACCTTAACAGGTAGCAGAGGTGCAGATGACATCGATGGTGGTTTTGGTAACGATGTCATAAATGGTAACAGGGGTGCGGATACCTTAAATGGTGGTGGCGGAACAGATACTCTAAATGGTGGTAGAGGTAGCGATTCTCTCAACGGTGGTAACGGTAACGATATCCTTAAAGGTAGTAGGGGTAACGATACTCTAGATGGTGGAGCAGGTACAGATACTGCTGATTACAGCAAACT
>JBHJJJ010000029.1:0-60524 GCA_050042755.1 Rivularia sp. (in: cyanobacteria) | reverse complement strand
TAAGGAGTAAGGAGTAAGGAGTAAGGAGTAAGGAGTAAGGAGTAAGGAGTAAGGAGTAAGGAGTAAGGAGTAAGGAGTAAGGAGTAAGGAGTAAGGAGTAAGGAGTAAGGAGTAAGGAGTAAGGAGTAAGGAGTAATGAGTAAGGAGTAATGAGTAAGGAGTAAGAAGTAATGAGTAAGAAGTAAGGAGTAATGGGTAATAGCATTTTATGTTCGACTATATAATCATCTGCTCCTCTCTCCTTACTCTCCAGGCGCTCAAGCGAGATTACTAGCTTAAAATTTATCCCTTTCTCTCCCCCCTCTTCCCTCTCCCTACCGTCACCCGGGAAGGGAGTGTTTAAGGAAACGGAATTAACTATCAGAAGAAATCTGAAGACAACTGAAATTGGCTGATAATATCCTGTGCGCTCATACCATTAGAATTACTAGCGTTAAAGCCAAACTCGACTGATGCTCCCGGTGCAATTGAGGCATTCCAAGCAGCACCCTTAATTACATATTCGTTTCCTTGATAACTTTCAATACTACCTTGCCAAATTTGAATAATCTCAAAAGGAGCATTAAATCCCAAATTCCAATCATGCATAACTTCATCGCTATTGTTGATAATTTCAACATTGCCTGTAAAGCCATTATTCCATTGATTGACTACAGAAAAAATTACTGCTTCACCACCGGTGATTGGATCGCTTGGATTGCTACCACCAGTCATCGGCTCAATAGGGTTACTATCTCCAATAATTGGATCGCTTGTGTTATTACTTCCATCGAGGTTAACACCAGGAATTTCAGTTAATGCTTTTCCACCTCTTTCCTTAGTCATTCGTGCTAGAGCACCAGTAAAAGCTGCATTGTAGTCTAATGCCACTTCATTCGCGATATAGTCAGTACGTTTATCTGTGTAAGCATTATCATTTGGTGCAGAGGGGCCACCAACTAATGCTCCGTAGAGAGTGTATTCATTAGGTTGGGGACTATTGATATTACTAGTTCCAGATGCTGCTCTATGATGAGGATTTTGGGGAGAGTTATCGCCAAAACCCACCATGTAACTAAAATTGTTGGGATTATCTCCCAAAATGTAATTGATCTGACTTTCAGAAAAGCCTGTATAGAGTCCCCCTTTATCGTTTACTGTGTCACCATAGACACCTGCTAAAAAGGCTGTATTTGCCGCATAGCGCAAGGAACCCCATTGACTTATCCAGGCTAAACCACCATTAGTTTTCTCTATGCCACCGTTAGGATATGCCCAATTATCTAACCAAGCTTCTACATCCTGTTTATATGTATTTTTACCCGTTTCTTGGGCTAGTAAAATACCAGTACCATAGGATTTATCATCCCAGCTTTGTGTCCAGCCAGTACCTATACCGTTATAGTAATTCTCTGCTTTATCTAAGTATTTACTGTCATTTTGCCCATTAGCCTCAAGAGCTTTGTGTAACCAAGCTGCTCCCCAAGCAAGTTCATCTTGATAGCCACTCCAAGAATTGTAAAAGTTACTAGCATCACTGATGGAATCAGAGTAAGCACCTTGATATTGCTCTGCAAATTGATAAAGCTGTTCCGCTGTTTGCAAGAGTTTGTCAGCATAAGCTCCATCAATTGAACGGAAAATAATAGAAGCAGAAGCTAGTGCGGCAGCACTTTCTCCTGTCAAGTCTGAACCAGGATTTTGAGCATCAACCTTAAAAGCTGGACGAGACATTGTCATATTTTCCGGTGCTCCCCAGTAAGCATGATCTATTTTACCGCTACCTACCTGCCCCCAAAATACGTCATCTGAAGTGCTTGCAGTTCCCTTATCGTCGTAAGCTTTGAGAATATAGTCAGTTCCCCACTTGATATTATCGAGAGTTTCGTCAAGTTGACCAACTTTTTTATAGCCGTTACGATATTCATCTACACCCCAACTGAGCATCGTCATTGAGGCAGCCATAGGAAACCCAAATTTGACATGATCTCCTGCATCATAGTATCCGCCACTTAAATCGCGGCCAACATCTGCACCGTCACTAAGGGCAGAATCACCACGCCAAGGAATAGTGTTATCGGGTAAATCACCAGAGCGCTGAGCTAAATAGAAGAGGTTAGACTTTTGTAGAGCTTCGCCGTAGTTGATTTGATTATTATTCATCTTTACCTTTTTATTTCCTAAATCAGTTGTTAGACGGACATTTGTCATACCAATTCTGGGCGGAGCTTGTGCTTAATCGCTTTCACCCTATCTCTAATGGAGCTAGTACTCCACCTAACCAAAATTGCAGGGGGAGAAAAAACTTTTTGTTTTTATAATAACCCCGCATAGTTGAATTGTCAGACTACTAGCTTTAGAAAACCAATGGAGGTTGGCTAAATTCAGCGCACCTTTATAAGGAAATGGTATTAGCAACCTCAAAATTTGCATGTTTGAGACACTTTGTGTTGACTCTAAGTTCACAAATAGTTGCTAATGTCAATTGACTATTAGACAGCAATTTTTCATCATTATTAACCTCTTGTAGGCTGTTTAATCAGTCTGATTTAAAGAAGTTAACAGTCATGTAAATAAGAGTTCGTAGTAGCGCTTGTGCGCATCATATTCTGGGATTAAGAAGCGAAGACACCCCAATTAAAAAACACACAAAACTTATGTGCCCAAGCACTTATAGTCTAGCTATGCTAACTTAGCTTTGGTTAAGAATAAGTTCTTTTCTCCCCCTCTATACTCTGACTCGGCAATCTTGGGTTGTTAAAATCTTACTCCTATCGTACTTATCGATTTCCGATAAAAATTTCTCCCTCAGTCATCTAGTGCTCGAACAAGCCTACATTGCCGGGTGAGGCAAGGGAGGGGGAAGAGGGGGAGAAGAAATTTTTTATTTTCACGGGTTTTCCCCACAAAGTTCGCTTAGCGAAGTACTAAATAATCTTTTACCGGGAAAGGAGTAGTTTCCTCGGCTTTTAGCTGCATAGATATGACGTTTTTTCGAGATGTCTCTATGTCTTGGAATGTATTCAAATATCGATATTACCTACGGGTATTGTATGAATTGAGACGTTGAACTGTTGCAATGTTAACGCTTTGCGGTACAAGGTTTTCACCTTTAGTATCAATTTATTACGTTCTTGCGATCGCACTGCACTAAGATACTTCCTCCGAATGCGAAAATATCCTATAGCAACAAAACCATACTCCCATTGTCAGGATAGAGAATTTAATTCTTTTGGTCTAAAACAATACCAAAAGTGACTAAGCTTACATCAAAGCTCACCAGCGCTTTGTATTTCATTTAGTTTCCCCGATTGAAGATTTTTCTCAGCTAAGGTAGCATTCCATTTGCTAGTCCAAAACTTACGAGTAATCGGAAATGGCATTTATCAAATAGCCAGAGATGTTGTAGTCTAACTCTAGATTTGGATTTTCAACTACCAAGAATAAATTACGACTTGAACTAACTTTCTCGAAACTTTTTTCTCAGTTTGAATATGAGCAGTTTACTCGGATATATGTTGTAATACGAAATTTATCTACTCGATCCCATGTTTATTTGACATCGCTATATTGATGTCAATTTGAATTTATTTTTAATAGATACACTCAGATGCCAGTTATGTTTTAAATCTCACTACTAATAGTTTAATATCCAGACATCTCAGAAAATATAAGAAATCAATAAGATAAAGTTAAGGTTACTTTAAAATACACTAAGTAATTACACGAGTATCAAATGATAGGTTAAAAACATATGATTATTAACTCAATTTTTTTGTTATTTCAAGTACTTATAAATACTTATCTGGAAGTTCGTAGTGTTCTCTCCCGCGAATCACAGGGCAATCAAACCCAAACTGCATAAGTAAAATTGACAAAAAACTATTAATATTTTAACGAATAATTTTTGTATCCGCTCCTTACCACCAGTGGTAACTAGCAATAACACGATCACTTTTGGCTACTGTAATTGGAAATGAGCAACCTCGATCGCAATTTTGGGTGCAGTCTTCTATACCATAAATACTGCTTTAGCACAACAAGTAGTACCAGATAACACTCTACCAAATAATTCTGTTGTCAATAATTTAGAAAAAAATATTACCAATATTACTGGCGGTATCCAAAGGGGAGGTAATTTGGAGTACCCACTGGTGGTGAAGTTAACTTTAACAATACCCTTGACATAAATAACATTATCAACAGGGTAATTGGTGGGAATATATCTAATATTGAGGGAGCATCCCAAATGTGTAAATTTATTTTTTTTGGTAGTGTGAGCATCTTGCTCACTTGCAGGCAGTAGGGAGCGAGACGCTCCCACTACGAATTTTATTTTTGCAAAATTGGGATACTCCCAATATTGATGGGTTAATTAGAGCTAACGCTGCGGCGAATTTATTTTTAATTAATCCCAATGGAATTGTATTTGGTAGAAATGCGCAATTGGATATTGGTGGCTCGTTTATTGGTAGTACGAAATAATGAAAAAGACTACTAAGTTGTTGTGCATCTAAAAAGTATAATATTCTATTAGATGGTGAAACCTCAAACTTTATTCATTTTTGAATGCCAGACTTTTGACGAACGCGCAGCGGTACTAGTACCGCTTCGCGGAAGTAATAAGTAATAAGTAAGAAGTTTGATTTTATAGGCTTTTCAGGCATTTTTAATGGTTGCCTTATTTACGCCGTGTTGTACTAGGGACTTATCCCTATAAATAGAATTTAGGGGCGGCGGCAGCCCTGGGATTTTCGGTTAAATAAAATATAAAGCCTCACCCCCATCCCTCTTCAAAGCATCGGAGAGGGATGGGGGTGAGGTTTTATCTTATTGTGCTTACCTAACTTACTTAGTCTACGGATTTTTTGAAAATTCTGGAAAATTACATAGCAAAAATAATTTCAATCTGCATAAGTTAAATTTTCAAACCTGTATAAAAGAATAGAAATAAATAAATCATTTCTGACATCAGTAAACAGTTATCAGAACTATTAAAAACTGATAAACATATATCTCAAAAAAATAAAACTATGACTTGCTATAACTTAACTAAAAAGCATTCTAAATTCGTTTGCCTAATTTCTTTGTTGTCTCTAACAATCTTTAGCCATCCAGTAGAAAAAAGGATACATTCACCAGAAGTTTTGAATGCTCAAATTACTGACTCTGGCAATTTAGTTTCTCAGGTAGTTCCTCAAGATTTAGGCTTACCAAAAACAGGTCGTCGTCGAGCAGGTACCAATCGATTTAAAGTATAGTATGACGGTGACTAATATTGTACCAAAGTCGAAAAAACTTATTTGATACTACCTTCAAGTGCTTCATAAAAAATTGCAAATTGTTCTACGGTTAAATCATTTAAAGTTCCCGAAATAGCTTCTAGAGTGAATCATTTTTTTAATTCTATTCGTTCAGATCATTTTCGGGAATTGATATAAATTTTTCCTCAGAAAAGCTTGCAAATAAATTTACTAATATACTTACCATTTCATATATTTTCAAATTTACTTGATAGAGACTATTTCTTTTAATTACAATACTTACACGAACCAAGATTTTCATTGCGACTGAAACGAAGTGTAGGGAAGAAATCGCAGCAATTGGGGGATTATGTCGCTGGCGCTGGTAATGAGGTAATCACGTTGTTTTTGTGTAAGTCCTAAATTAGTTTAACTCGATTAACAAACTCGGAGTTTTCGCTTTTTATTTATTGCATAATAGGAATGGCCGCAACTGGCATATGTAGCTACACTTAATTAAGCGCATCTTTCTAAATATTTGGTATTACTTCTAATTTCTTAAGTAAGTAGGCGCAAAAAAACATAACTATCTATATAAAAGTAAATTAACCTCAAACTAGAGATACCTATTGCATGACAGCCTATTGCATGACAGCCTTTTTCAACTATAATTTTCCGTGCCTCGCTACTTACTTCTTACTCAGCTTATACTCTAAATTTAGATGGGCTTACCCTGGGGTTGGGGGTAAGATTCAAAAAAAAGGCGGGATATTATACCCACCTCAAAAAACAATTATTCAATTATTCAACTACTACTAATTAACCCAAAACTTTTTTCGCAGTTGCTACTACATTATCAACATTGAAGCCGAATTTATCCATAACAGTAGCACCAGGAGCGGAAGCACCAAATCTATCAATACTTACTGTATCGCCATCAGTACCAACGTACTTGTGCCAACCAAAGCTAGCAGCAGCTTCTACGGATACGCGCTTGGTGACTGCCTTAGGTAAAACTGACTCTTTGTAAGCTGCATCTTGCTCTTCAAATAATTCCCAAGAAGGCATGGAAACTACACGAACTTTCTTCCCAGAAAGTTTCTCAGCAGCACCAACACAAAGCTGTACTTCGGAGCCAGTACCAATCAAAATTAAATCTGGAGTTCCATCGCAATCCACCAAGGTATAAGCACCTTTACTAGCTTTTTCAATGGAAGAACCTTTCAAGTTGGGAACACCATGACGAGTGAACGCTAACAAGGTAGGATTATTATCCTTTGCTTTTTCGATCGCTACCTTATAAGCTCCAGAAACTTCATTTCCATCTGCAGGGCGAATTACTGTCAAGTTAGGAATAGCTCTCAATGAAGCCAGAGTTTCAATTGGTTGGTGAGTGGGGCCATCTTCACCTTGTCCAATGGAATCATGAGTCATTACCCAAATTGAACCAGCTAAAGACAGTGCCGATAAGCGAATCGAAGCCCGCATATAGTCGGTAAAGATTAAAAAGGTTGCACCATAAGGAATTAATCCCGAACCGTGGAGCGCCATACCGTTACAGATTGCGCCCATACCATGTTCGCGTACACCGAAGTGGACGTTACGATTTTGATGTTGTCCTTTCTGGAATTCTCCATCTTCTTTAATTTCGGTCAAGTTGGAGTGGGTTAAGTCAGCAGAACCACCGATTAACTCTGGTATAACTCCTGCTATTTTATTCAAGCAAGCTTGGGAGTATTTACGGGTTGCCAAACCTTTATCTTCAGGAGTGAATGTAGGTAATACACTATCCCAACCATCAGGAAGCTTGCCGCTCAAATAACGCTCAAATTCTGCCGCATCATTGGCATATTTTGATTTATAGCTAGCAAAAGTCTTGTTCCACTCATCTTCATAGCCAGCACCGCGTTCCACAGCTTTACGCATGTGCTTTAAAGCATCTTCTGGTACTACAAAGGGTTCGTGACTCCAACTTAAGTTTTCACGGGTGAGTTTGATTTCATCAGTACCAAGAGCAGCACCGTGAATTCCAGCAGTATTTTGCTTATTGGGGGCACCATAACCGATGGTAGTTGTCACCTTAATCATGGTGGGTTTATCGGTGACGGATTTAGCTTCTTCGATAGCTTTAGCAATTGCGTCTAAATCGTTATTACCATCTTCAACGTGGAGAACGTGCCAACCGTAAGCTTCAAAACGCTTGGAAACATCTTCTGTAAATGCTACGTCAGTAGAACCATCAATAGAAATGTGGTTATCGTCGTACAGCGCAATTAATTTACCTAAACCTTGGTGTCCAGCAAAAGAACAAGCTTCACCGGAAACACCTTCCATGTTGCAACCGTCACCCAGAATTACGTAGGTGTAATGGTCAACAATTTTAGCATCGGGTTTGTTGTATTTCGCAGCCAAGTGTGCTTCTGCCATTGCCAAACCGACTCCATTGGCAATTCCCTGACCCAAAGGTCCGGTAGTAACTTCTACCCCTGCAGTCACGAAGTTTTCGGGGTGTCCGGGAGTTTGGGATTCCCACTGACGGAAATTTTTAATATCTTCTATGGTGACACTGTCAAAGCCTGCTAAATAAAGCAGAGCATACTGCAACATAGAACCATGACCAGCGGATAAAACAAAGCGATCGCGGTTGAACCATTTGGGGTTTTTGGGGTTGTACCGCATAAACTTATCCCACAGTACGAAGGCCATTGGCGCTGCGCCCATAGGAAGTCCAGGGTGACCGGATTTTGCTTTTTCTACGGCATCAACTGCTAAAAAGCGAATTGAGTTGATACAAAGTTGTTCGAGGGTTTGGGTTTGGGTTGCAACAGCCATAATACGATTGTTTTTAACGACGTTAGCATCAATATGTAACGAGCCCCGGGTTATTTCAATTTTTCCCAGCTAGCTCAAGCTATATTTTCATCATCCCATTGCGGCCTGTGGACGGACAAGACGCACAGCCAAAGAATTGAAATTTATGAAGGGACTTGTGATTAATTGTATAGAGGATTGCGCCAGTTATTCAGTTTTTAATTAAACTAATTTTTGCACCAAGGTGCTAATCGAGAATGTTTAATAAGTATCATGTTTAAAATAATCCCAAGGATTATCCCCTGAGGCCCCCTTAAAAAAAGGGGGTTAAAGTCCTCCAATGACGGCGGGGGATATAGTGGGATCTGAAAGTCTGTGAATTTTATTTATGACTTTCCGGGCATTTTCCTTCGCACCCTGCTCAAACAGTCATGAGGGTGAGTGTGAAACACGAAGGATGAATCTTGAGTGCATGCTTCATCCTTCATGTTTTATCCTTCAATCAACGTACTTCTTAAAGGCTAGGGTGACATTGTGACCGCCAAAACCAAAAGAATTGGATAGCGCCACCTTAATGTCAAGAACACGGCTTTCATTAGCTACGTAATCCAAATCACATTCGGGATCTTGATTTGCCAAATTGATTGTCGGTGGAACTCGATTATTGGCGATCGCCAATACAGTCGCTACGCCTTCGATACCTCCAGAACCACCCAATAGATGGCCAGTCATAGATTTGGTAGAACTAATAGCTATTTTGTAAGCCTGTTCTCCAAGGGCTTCTTTCATTGCAGCAGTTTCGGTGGGGTCATTTACCGGAGTGCTGGTACCGTGAGCATTGATGTAGGTGACTTGTTGGGGAGTGATTCCGGCATCTTTGAGTGCTAATTGTATGGCTCTTGCCGCACCTTTTCCACCGGGTACTGGTGAAGTCATATGGTAAGCGTCACAAGTCATACCAGAGCCAATCATTTCGGCATAAATCCTGGCACCACGACTTAAAGCATGTTCGAGTTCTTCCAAAATCAAAATTCCCGCACCTTCACCCATAACAAACCCGTCCCGATCTTTGTCAAACGGACGACTGGCATGTTTGGGGTCATCATTACGAGTGGAAAGGGTTCTTGCTGAAGCAAACCCAGCCATAGATAAAGGGGTAATAGCCGCTTCACATCCGCCACAAATCATCGCTTGAGCATACCCGTCTTGGATAATACGAAAAGCATCAGCGATAGCATTAGAACCTGCTGCACAGGCTGTAACTGGGCAGGAATTGGGACCTTTAGCACCAACGTGAATTGCTGTCAAACCAGCAGCCATATTAGCAATCATCATCGGTACCATAAACGGACTACAACGGTCAGGTCCGCGATTCAGATAGATCGTTTGCTGCTCTTCCATCACTTTCAAGCCGCCAATGCCCGACCCAAGCATAATACCGACTTGTTCGGCATTCAGGTCATTGATAACTAATTGCGCATCAGAAAGAGCTTGTTTTGCTGCCGAAACCCCAAATTGAGCAAACCGAGCCATACGCTTGGCTTCCTTTCGGTCCATATACTCGTGTGGGTCGAAATCTTTTACCTCACCAGCGAAGCGGCAATCATGGTGTGAGGCATCAAATAAAGTAATCTCACCAATACCATTACGACCACTGGCTAATCCTTTCCAATATTGTTCTGGTGTGTTACCAATCGGTGTAATCGCGCCAACACCAGTTACAACAACGCGCTTACGTTTAAATTCTGTCATGATGATATTTATGGTGGCTCGACCTACCCCGCAGTTCAACACATAGGAACTTGTCAACTAGAAATTAGGAACTAGGGATAAGAGAATTGTAATAGTTCGCCAGACAAAAAAGTTCAATCGGGTTTTCGACTCACCTTTGGTCACTAACTTTTAACTGCTCTGTTTCCCCAATCCCTAATTATCTATTCCCTATGCTAGGCGGATGTGGCGACTTTGCTATTAATATAGTCAACTGCCTCTTGAACTGTAGTAATTTTTTCGGCGGCTTCGTCAGGAATTTCAATATCAAATTCTTCTTCCAAAGCCATTACTAGTTCTACCGTATCCAAAGAATCAGCCCCTAAATCGTTGGCGAAATTCGCATTTGGGATGATTTTCTCATCTTCAACTCCTAATTGTTCGGCAACAATTTTCTTGACTTTATCAAAAACTGGTTGGCTCATAGATTTAAAGACCTCTAAGGGTTGCTAAATTTCGCTCTTTATGGATGTCACTGTTTTGAGCATATACATCTTATCGGAAAGCGCGTTCGCATACACGACGTATATGTTTCTATGGCAGAAATTTGTACTAAATTTTTTTCCTTGAATCTAGCTAATGCTTGGTATATACACTTAATTAAAATAAATTGCAAGAGTAAAAATCATACAAATAGCAAAGGATAGATAGGCGACCCTCATCAATAGTTATGGAGAATAAAGAACTTAATACCATACAAATGCCCACATTGCTCGGCTTAACTTCATTTGATGGAAACCACCCATCTAGTCGAAACCCAGTCCTTTAATGACTGGGAGAAAATAGGAAGAAAAGAGTTGCAACACTCTGCCAAGAATGTCTGGTTTTCGTGGTATAACCGGAAACAGAAATATTCTCATAGTCTCCTTGCCCAATACAACTAAGATGCCTTGGCTTTACCCAAGGTCTCGGTGAAAAAACTTCCTACAGAGCTAGACTAAGGAAGCATCTAACCATGTAAACCTTGGTTGTGTTTCCTACAGAGCTAGTCAAGGACTCCCAATATAATTTTTTCTGCTAAAAAAATTATATTGAGTAGCTGTTAACTCCGCCGTGGGTGGGTTAATGACACTAAAAGTTACGTCTGCTCTTGGAAACCTTGGAAGAAGTTCATCTCTCCTTCCAAATTTCCGCTTTCCCAATTAATCAAATTGTATTCTATTCCAAATGCTTAAATACGCTTATTTTCCAGGTTGTGTTGCCCAAGGGGCTTGTCGAGAGCTTCATTCTTCCACTGTCGCCCTTTCTCAGGCTTTGGATATTGAACTAATTGAACTCAAAAAAGCGGCTTGTTGCGGTAGCGGTACTTTTAAAGAAGATTCCCAACTATTGGAAGATACAGTCAATGCTCGAAATATTTCTTTGGCAGAAGAATTAAATTTGCCTCTACTAACTCATTGCAGCACTTGTCAAGGTGTTATCGGCCACGTGGATGAACGTCTTAAAGCTTGCGGGCAAAATAATCCTGCTTACTTAAATAAAGTTAACAGTTTGTTGCAAAAAGAAAGCTGTTCGCCTTATCGCGGAACTACAGAAGTCAAGCATCTTCTCTATGCTTTAGTAAGCGATTACGGTTTAGAAGAAATCAAAAAGCGCGTCACGAATAAATTAACTAATCTCAAATGCGCGGCTTTTTATGGCTGCTATTTACTACGCGCTCAAAATATGCCTGGTGAAGATCCTTTTAAACCAGAAGCGATGGAAAATGTTTTCCGTACGGTGGGTGCAACGCCTATTCATTATAAAGGTCGTACTCAATGCTGTGGATGGCCGCTTTCTAGTTATGCTACTACCCAATCTTTCCAAATGGCGGGTAAACATATCCAAGAAGCAATAGAAGCCGGTGCGGATTGTCTGGTTACACCTTGCCCTTTATGTCACCTTAATTTGGATTCCCGTCAGCCAGAGGTAGAAAAAGTTATCGGACGTAAATTAGGTTTACCAGTATTGCATTTACCGCAATTAATCGCCTTAGCCTTGGGAGTTAGTCCCAAAGAGCTTGGTTTACAAAGACATATTGTTTCGACATCGTCAGTTTTGGAAAAACTGGGAGCTTTGACTTAGTTTGATTAGGAATGGCCACAACTGGCAGATTCCTAACGATAAAAATGTAAAAAACCCGAATTTGATCAAAAAAATCGGGTTTATATACATTTGTACTATTTGATCGGTGGCTGCTTATTTCAATTTTCGCTGCAATTGCCTGATATATTGATATATTTCCGGCAATTTCTGAATAATCGCCGAGGATTTTAAATATATTTTGTAAGGAATGGCTGGGTTTCCAGAAACAATTTCTCCTGGTGGCACGTTGCTATGAACCCCGGCTTTCGCCGATACGGTTGCGCCATCGCCTATTTTGACTTGATTGGCAACTCCTGATTGTCCTGCTAAGATAACGCGATTACCAATTTTAACTCCTCCAGCTGTAGCTGATTGTCCGGCGATGGCACAACCAAAACCCACTTGAGTACCATGTCCAATTTGCACTAAGTTGTCAATAATCGTATTCCGGCCAATGCGAGTTTCTCCTACTGCTGGACGATCGACTGCACTATTGCAACCAATTTCTACTCCATCTTCTAAAACTGTACAGCCAGATTGCTCCATTTTTAACCAACCTTCTTTTGTGGGAACAAAACCGAAGCCCTCAGCACCAATAACCGTACCACTGTGAATTACGCAATCGGCACCAATGCGAGAACGTTCGTGAATTGTACAGTTGGCGTGTAAGGTAGTGCGATCGCCAATTTTAACATCTGGATAGATCGCGACGTTGGGATGGATGCAGGCGTTGTTGCCAATTTCTACGTTTTGTTGAATGACAACATGAGCACCGATATAAACGTTGCTGCCAATTTTTGCAGTCTCATGAATTACCGCCAAAGGGTGAATTTCTGGAGCGGGATGCCAAGGTTGATAAAATAATCCAATTGTTTTAGCAAATAACAATCGTGGTTCTTTTGTTGCTATCCAAGCAATTTCATTTTCTTGTGCTTTAAGAAGCAATGATTCGTCGTCCGGTAAAATCAAAGCATTAGCACTTGTTTTATCTACCACATGGGCAAATTTTGGTCCTTCTATATAGCTAATAGTACCAGTTGTCGCTTCATCAACTGCGGCCAATCCAGTAATTTCTGGATCGAGATTGGGCAAGTTAGCGAGGCTAGACAAAGTAACATTTTCACCCAGTTTTTTGACGATTTCGCTGAATTTCATTGTTGCAATTGAAATAACAATAATTTACCAAAGTTTCCTAATTTGTCTCTATCGACTATTTGTTGTTCTAAATATATTAGATGCAGGACTAAGGCTGCGTGTCACAAGACTTGGGTGGTGCCGTACACTCACCGTCTTATTACCTTAAAAATCAGTCAGTGTACAAGCACCCTACAAGAAAAAGGCGGCCAGTTGCGGGCCGTCCTAAGATGATTAAAAAATGACGATAGAGTACAATATATTGGTTTCTATACCGTTTGTTTCATTCAGAATAATTGCCATTTCATATTTGTAAGTTATCAGTATTATTTAGGACTTATAAAGCTAGATTATTTGTCAATGCCCCAATAAGGCATAGCCCATAAGTAGCGAGGCACGGAAAATTATAGGTGAGGGAAGGCTGTCATGCAATAGGCTGTCATGCAATAGGTATCTCTAGTTTGAGGTTAATTTACTTTTATATACATAGTTATGTTTTTTTGCGCCTACTTACTTAGGATTGGCAACTCGATTTTTCATGCCCCATTCCTAGCCCAAACCCTTGATTGCTGCTTTCCTATGTGTAAGTTGTATTATTGACTAGCAATTTTAATTCACATTAATACATTTATATGCCCCACAAGCCTGCACTTACTTGGAGATACAAATTAAAGTGCCCTATCGAATTGTAAATATAAAGGCATAGGAGAAGGCTCGGGTAAAAAATTTTAACCCATGCCCTATACCCTATGCCCTGTATCCAATTTATTTTTATCTCTTAAGCAGTAAATAGTACAATGTTCCGTTACCACCTGTAACCCCAGCCCTATCACCTGCTACTTTTCCAGTACCCATGAAGTAATCTACTCTTCCAGGTGTTTTAATGGCGCTACCTGTATCTTGATCTAATACAAATCTACTAACACGACGATACTCTAATTGCCCATTTTCTCCAACATAAGGAAATCTTGTGTTAACCAGCGCTAATGCACCAGGAGGCATCAGAGATTTATCTGTAGCAATGGAACGTTCTGGAGTTAATGGTGCATTAATACTACCAATAGCTGGTTTATTGCCTTTGTCTCTAAAGAAAACAAAACGTTCCCAAAGCGGTAGATAATCGTCCATAGCCTTGGAGTTACGCTGGAAAAAGTTAATAATTCCAGGCATTGTCGTTTGTTTTTGAGTAATTTTTCTGTCTTTAAGTAACGCTCTACCGATACTAGTCCAAGGATAATCGGTTGCTCCGGCATAACCAACACCTGTAACGGTACCATCAGTTAACTTCAGCTTGGCAGAACCTTGGATATGAATTAAGTATGCATCAAAGCGATCGCGGAACCAAAATAGTTCCAAACCGCTTAAGCGGCTATCTTTTCCTAACAAAGCATCCTTTCCTTCCAACTCTAGCCTTGTGGGTTGTGGTTTTTTCCACTGTTTAAAGTCGGGTGGTAATGCATAAATAGGATACTTGAACTCCGAAGTAGGAACGCGACTTGCTTGGTAAACTGGCTTGTAGTAAGCGGTAAATTTTACGGTACCCTTGCCGTCGTTACCGACTGATTTGTAAAACGTAAACTCGCGTCGAACTGCTGCTTGCAGTTGTGCTGGGGATTTAGATGTACGTACCAATTGACGGAAACGTAACAAACTACGACGCACGCGGTCTATCGTAATCTCCTTGATGGGATAATTTAGATAAATTTTGGCGGCGCTGGGAGCTTGCAAATAACGCAAACTATTATTAATAGACTCAATTAATGCCCAGCGATCGCCAGCTTTACCTTTTCCTTTTCCGCCCCAAAAGAGTTGCTCATCCCAACCCAAGCAGGTGCGTTTGGGGGTGCAGTTATTGGACAAACCAATTGGTTTCAATACTCGAGTCGCCGGAGTTATACTTGGTCGTGGCTGTGGAAATCTTCGAGGAATGGTTGGTATGATAATAGGCTGCGGTACTCTTTTAGGAATATTTGGTACCGGGGGTGGCGTTATAATCGGCACCTGAGCAACAGTCGAACGCACAGAGCTAAGTAAAGCAATTCCCAGGCTCAAGGAAAACAAAGCAAGGGTTTTTCTCATGATTTATGTAAATCTTTCAACACTAGAACTAAATATTGGTTCAACTCGAATTGCAACAACCCGAGACGGACGAAGTACCATGTATTCGCCGCTTATATTCTTAATTGGCACGTTTATAAAGTCATGAGAAGCAGCCTTGGGCATAAGTTCGCCGCTGTACCACTTCTGAAACTCTTGAATTGTCGGAAAACGTACTTCTTCACGGTGTCCACTTTCCATCAATAGGTATACTGCGTATTCGCTTGCACTTCTAGGCATAATTTTTGAATCATTTGAAACACGTCCACCATATTGTTAACCCACCTATTGCCCTAATGGAAAGGGGAAAAAGCCCGGATATTGAAAAATATATTGACGGCTACTCATAGGAATTTTTTTATATGAAAAAAATTCCTATGGGAACTCTTGACATTTGCAGCATTGGGGACAGTAAAATATCATAATTTTCAATTAGTTTCTAGTGTTCGTTACCCGACAGTTGTAATTACCACTTGTAATAATTGAAAAGTACGAATTATCTCGGAGTTTTTTTACTCAAAAAGAGTATCCTCAATCTTTCCATCATGACGCAAGGTAACTGAAAAACTGTTCCCAATAGTCCATAGATTTCATCGATTTTTCCGACTCTTTCAAAATTTATATAGGTTTTAACTAGCACAAAAGAGGGCTACGTATAGTTTTTCGATTCCATCGGTTTATGCTGCACCGCTGACGGCTACCCATGACGGCGAGTGTTAATTTGTTATTTAATTCAAGTTCTCATCGATACCGAGTTTATAAACATAAATATTAGTAGAGATTAAAAAAAAACTAGTTTTCTTACACCACAGGGAGTATTTGAGATAATATTTCTTTTGTCCTCATGTCGTCCCTCCCCACTTATGAGAATTTGTTTAAGGAGAAAAAATCTCATGGGAACCTTTGACTCTAAAAATCAAGAGCTTTGAGACATAATTTATTACTTAATATCATCTTAAATGTCAAGAGCTACTAATTACTTTTTCTTTATCTTTACTCGGTAAATACTTATAACTATTTTTTATTTAGTACTTGAGTATTTTAGGTATTTTATTTCGTAATAAATAAGTTAAATTACTGCTTATAGTATTAGATGGACCGCTATCGTCTATTTTCGTAATCCCGTTTTTGGCAATGGTAGGAAAAAAGCCAATTAAAAGTAAAATACTAGATTATATACAGGTTAAGCATAAACAAAGCCATTTGACAGTTAAATACATAGCAAATAATACAGGAAATTCTAATTCAAATTTATATAAATTTCTTACTTTTTACTAAAAAAAATAAAATATGTACAAAGGTAGATGCAATCCCTACCCAGGGGTAACATATCATACTATTGAAAATACATATAGATTGGTCAGAACTACAAAAATTTACCGCCGCAGGGTAGATGCGGTAATGAAATAATCGATGTCTTACATTAACCACTTACACCAAAACAATTCGGGTCGAGATATAGTGCATTCAAAATTTCTAAAAGTTGCACATGTATTAGTATCGTTTATCGTTGTTGCAATTTTCATAGTAACAGGGTGGTTAGTTACTCGGGATGAAAAATTCCTACTATCTGATTCGGCTTTTATAATTGCTTGTGAATCTGTAGTGACAACTACAATTCTTGCAATATTGATTTGGAAAGGTACCAGGATAATTGAAGGTGCTTGCAGTCAGCGGGATAAGGCAATAAATGCACTCAAGGAAAATGAAGCAAAGTTCAGGAGTGTTGTAGATACAAGTCTTATTGGTATTATAGAAGCAAATGCCGATGGTAATATTCGTACGGTCAACGAGCAATTTTTAAAGATAACAGGCTATACGCATTATTGTTTGCAAGCTGGTAAATTAAATTGGTTTGATATTACGCCATCAGAATATAAAGATATAGATAAACAAAAGTTTTCTCAAGCTAAGGCTGTTGGAAGTTGCACGCCCTACGAGAAAGAATTAATTTGTGCTGATGGTAGACAAGTTACAGTTAAGGTTAACTGTACCTCGATCTATGAGAAAGCTAAACCCAATACATATATTATTAATGTCAGAGAAGGCAATCAAATTGAAGAAAATTCTATTTACCAGCAATATTGGCTTGAACATCTGCTTGATGTAATGCCAGTACCGCTGTTGTTAATTGAACCGGGAACAGCTAGAGTAACTTTTGCGAATAAAGCATGTGACAAAATGGCAGGTGGGAAATTTCCTCTGGCACAATCTCAAGAAGAACATCGTAAATTGTATCGTTTTAATAATGAATCGGGGAAAGTTATCGATTCGGAACTTGCACCCTTGATACGAGTTGCACTCGGTGAAAGGTTTGAAGGAGTTGAGGTTAACTGGCTAGAAGGAGAAAATATCCGTCCAATACGGCTATTTGCAGATACTTTACCTCCAATGTTCGGTTATGGAGCGACTTGTGTAGCTTTATTTGAGGATATTACTAAAATCAGGCAGTTAGAAACATCTTTGAGTTTGGGGAATGAAAGGCTTGAGTTATTATTTGAGACAACTCAAGATTTAATATCTTCGGAAAAGCCAGAAGAATTAATCCAAGTTTTATATAGTGAGATTGCTGAAAAAATAGGTTTAGATTGCTATTTAAATTATTTAGTCGAACAAAATCCTCAAGGAATAAAGTTAACTTCTTATAGTGGAATTTCTTGTTCTCAAGCAAAAAATTTTGAATGGCAAAAATTTGGTCTAGGAATTTGCGGTACTGTAGCCCAGAAGCGTAGGGGTATCAAGGTAGAAAATGTACCTAGTTCTAACGATCGAAGTACAGAATCTATTCGTGGTTTAGGTATTTTAGCTTACTACAGTTGTCCTTTGATAGCCCAAGGACAGCTTTTAGGTACGATTAGCTTTGGTAGTCGGACTCGTTGGGACTTTGCTAGTAAGGAAATAGCTATAATGCAGGCAGTTTGTAATCAACTAGCGATCGCAATTCAACGCGCTAACTTAATGAATTCCCTACAGCAAGCGAATCGCATCAAAGATGAATTCCTGGCTATCTTATCTCACGAATTGCGATCGCCATTAAATAGTATCTTGGGATGGGCGCAATATTTACGGGTTCGCAAGCTTGATGAAAACACCACATCACGAGCCTTAGAATCTATTGAGCGTAATAGTAGAGAACTTCACAATGTAATCGAAGAATTGCTGGATATGTCGCGGACAATTCAAGGTAAAATGCAGCTTAATATCCGCGATTGTAATTTAGTTTCAATTCTGATCGCTGCGATCAAAAATTTGCGTTCGGCAAGCTTTGCTAAGAAAATAGAAATTAAATTATTAGTTGATAAAGGTTTGGGGACAGATGATATAGAGAAGACAGGATTTATAGATTATAAAGAGCAGTTGAATCATGTTGGATCTCTAAATAAAATTCCTGTTTCCCATGAGTCTATAGACTAAAATGCCAATTTCTTAGTTTCTGGGGACATTCAGCGTTTAAGGCAAGTCATTTGGAATTTACTTTCTAATGCAATTAAGTTTACTTCTTGTGGCGGCTGTATAGAAGTGCGATTATCAGAAGAGAAGACAAGCGAAACTTCATCATATGCCGTAATTCAAGTCAGCGATACAGGAATAGGTATAAATTCTGAGTTTATTCCCTACGTTTTTGACCGCTTTCGTCAGGGTGATAGTTCCAATGCCAGAGCGCATAATGGATTGGGATTGGGGTTAGCAATTGTACGCCATATAGTCGAATTGCACGGTGGTAGTATTGGCGTAGAAAGTCCTGGTGTTGGCAAAGGCTCTACGTTTACAATCAAATTACCACTTCTCGAATCAATTGAATCGCAATCTCTCAAAAACAAATGTAAAGGTAAGTTTGTAGTTATTAATTAGTAAATGCTGCTACCAGAAGGGCGAGTACTAATATCAACTCCGGCTCATTACTTATTATAGAGCCACTCCGCACAAAGATGGCGGTTATTATTTATTACTCCCTACTCCTTACCCTTTACTCCTTAGGAATTATAGTTAGTTTTCAAGTTGACAAAGCTCGCCAAGTTCTAGAACCAACAATACCATCTGCAGTTAAACCTCGACGACTTTGAAAAGCTTTAACTGCTGTTTCAGTTAATACCCCAAAATCAGCATCAATTCTAATCGGGTAGCCCTTGGAAACTAAAAGCCGTTGCAAAACTCTTACAGCACTACCTCTGTTGCCAAAACGTAAAGTAGGTAATCTATTATTCACGGCATTTGCTTGCAATATCATTGGTAGTTCCAGCTAGATTGATATTTTCTTCCATCACAAATCTTTACTTATACTTTCATAGAGATAATCAAGCAATTACCTCTGTGTGCGAATAGCCAATATAATAGCGGATTTCATTTGAGTGAAATACCACAACTCAAAATTTCCCCTCCATTCAAATCCTTTCCCACACTGGATGTTTATAATTTATGGCTTGCCGAATGCGCGGTTGTTAAGCTAGCCACTAAATTAAGCCGAGTTGACGGGTAATGGTTAGAAGAAGGGGTTTTTAGTTTAATATATTAACGACGATAATTGCTATATTTATCTAAATTTAGTCTAAAATTAATTTATATTATCCTACTTTAGAAAAACCACAGACAAAAAATTTATCTGTGGTTATAGTTCACCCTCCATGAACTACGATTTCATGTTTACAGCGTAATCTAGACAGAACTGCTTTTACAGTACCCATTGGGGGGAGATTTGGATGGGGAGGCAGGGAGATGGGGTAGAAAAAAATCCCAACTCCGCGAGCTAAATTTTTGATCGAAGTTTTTTATCCAATATCTAAAATCTAAAAATATAACTAAAAACTCCAAACTCCAAACTCCTACCTATGTGGCTATCAACCAATGCCTTCAATTGCTGGATGGAAGAAGAAAGCGAATCCTAACACAGCATAGGTTGCCAGCAGTAAAGTACCTTCTAACCAGTTAGATTTTCCATCAGAACTAATGCTGTTTGCAATCAATACTGACGCACCAACAGCTACTAATTCAAAGGGATTGAAATCTAAATCCATTGGTTTTCCTAATATTTTCCCGATTATCACTAAGAGAGGAGCGACAAATAGGGCTATTTGCATCGTAGAGCCAACCGCTACGGAAACCGACAGATCCATTTTATTTTTCATTGCTACAGTAACAGCTGTTGCGTGTTCTGCGGCGTTACCAATGATGGGTACTATAATTACACCTGTAAATAATGCTGTTAAGCCCAGTTGAGATGTAGCTGTTTCTAAAGAATCAACCAATAGTTCTGACTCAAAGGCTACACAAAGGGTACATACAAGTAATACCCCAATCCAAAGCGGAAGATTTGGTTTACTTTCTGGGTGCATACTCGGTTCTGTTTCTGCCACACCTATATCGTGCAAATAGGAGTGGGTTTTCATGGAAAACAGTAGAGTTAATAGGTAAACGACTATTAACACTACAGCTACAGCAAAGGAAAGGTTTTGTAAAGTTATCTGGCTAATTCCTTCTGAGGTATAGTTAACCGCTGTTGGTACCAAAATTGCAATCACCGCCAAGTTCATGGCTGCAGCGTTCATCCGCGCTATTAATGATTGGAATGTTTGTTCTTTGTAGCGGATTCCGCCTAATAGCATGGAAAGCCCCATCACTAGCAGCAAGTTACCAATAATCGAACCAGTGATACTCGCCTTTACTACATTTACATAACCAGCTCTTAGGGCGATTATGGCAATAATCAATTCTGTAGCAATACCAAAAGTAGCATTTAACAACCCTCCGAAGGAAGGTCCAACAACTACAGCAATTTCTTCTGTGGCTGTACCCATCCAAGCTGCTAACGGGATTATTGCTAATCCAGACGCAATGAATATTGTCAAGTCTCCCCATTCGAGAAACTTCGCTCCCAGAGAAACGGGAATAAAAGCTAAGAGAAGCAGAAATATAATTTTTTTTCCAGACATTTGTCACCTGAAGTTGACGTGGGTTAGTCGCTGCAAGTCTTTTGTAATAAGGACTTTTATCGTGATGATTCCTCGCTCTTTCCGACGCGGGCTATTACCCATAGGGAAATGCCCATGCCTAGCCGTCTTTGGCACCATGAAGAATGAACATCTGTTCATTTTTAGGATATGGTTTACACCAGTCGGGTGCGGCTAACATAAACCAGTTAAAAGCGAGTAGCCGTCTTTGGCACCTTTTACTTTAATGTGGCCCTTGCCTTTTAAGGCTCCATCTCAAGGAAGGAACCGCATCAATGCAAGACTAGTCTCTTTCTTCTTATTCAACCACCAATGCCTAATATTACTTAAATATATTAAATATTAAGACAAAAACGACTAGATTCCAAGATACTCCAAACCCTATGCCTAGCGGCTTCGGGGATTTTACTGTTTTGATTTTTTCTCCGGATATATAAAATAAAATTACGTTTTACGTAGTATAGTCAATCTTTTTTTGCAAAAATCAAAAAAACTGCAAGATATTCTATACTAAAAATGAGTTTTAATGTATTAAGAGAGAATTAAAATTTTTCCTAAGACTACTGAGGTTACAAATTCCGTAAGAAAATGGGCAGGTTTGATAAAACAGCTAGCTATTATACCATTCGGTCTCTTCGATCGATTTAATTTACTTGCCCATTTTTTAAGGCTCCACCTCAGGAAAAATTTTGCGGAACAAACTCATCTTTCTCGTAGTTTGTAAAAGAACTCCTTGATAAAACCTAGAGCAGGCATCTAGTATAAATTTTGATGCATATGCCAATTTTTCAGCGTCTAGACAAACTAAAAGTTTGATTATTTGTGTAAAGTTTTAATCTACAATTTCTGAGAATACCGCTCTGTAAGAAAAGGATATAGGTTTTGTTGGGCGTAATTGCAAGTTTATCTCTATAAAGGAATAACTCTACATGACTTCTGCTACTGAGTTACCAGCTTCTGTTGGTGCAAATTTGATAGAAAATGAAAATACCTCCTGCCGCGATCCTTTGAAAACAGCTACAGGGGTTTACGTAACGGTGCACGGTCATTTCTATCAGCCACCACGGGAAAACCCCTATTTAAATGCGATTGAGCGTCAACCCGGAGCTGCGCCATTCCATGATTGGAACGAACGAATTCATCACGAGTGCTATCGTCCAAATGCCTTTGCCAGAATCTTAAACGAGCATGGTGAAGTGGTAGGGATCGTGAACAATTTCGAGTATATGAGCTTTAATATCGGTCCTACATTGATGTCATGGTTGCAAAACTACGATATTGATGTATATCAGCGAATTATTGAGGCAGATAGAAAAAGTAGCCAGCGTCTCAACGGTCATGGTAATGCGATGGCGCAAGTATACAATCACATTATTATGCCCTTGGCAAGCGAACGCGATAAGTTAAGCCAAATTCGTTGGGGTTAAGCAGATTTCCGTTCCCGTTTCGGACGGGATCCCGAAGGTATGTGGTTGGCGGAAGCTGCCGTGGATTATCCAACTTTAGAAGCTTTGGTTTTAGAAGGTATTCGCTTTATTGTGCTTGCGCCTTCCCAAGTCGAGCGTTGTCGTCTAATTCCTACTACTGAAGATCCCGAATCTGAATGGCATGAAGTAGGGGGAAATCAAATCGATCCCACCCGCCCTTATCGGTGTTATTTACCAGGGAATCAGGGGGAAGAGAGCAATTGCCAACGCCCATATATTGATGTATTTTTCTATGATGGACCAATTTCGCGAGACATGGGTTTTAGCGATGTGGTTTACAATTCCAGCCATTTTGCTGGACGTATTGGCGCGGCAGTACGCGGGGATCATCGTCAGTCTCAAATTATTTCGGTGGCCACAGATGGAGAAACTTTCGGGCACCATAAAAAGGGTACCGAGAAAACTGTGGCCTATGCTTTTACTCAAGAGTTTCCTCGTTGGGGTTGGACAGTAACTAATTATGCTCACTATCTCAGCTTAAATACTCCCACCTGGGAAGTTGAGTTGAAACCTGTAACCGCTTGGAGTTGTGCTCACGGTGTCGATAGATGGCAAGATGATTGTGGTTGCGGCGGTGCGCCAGGTTGGCATTTAAAATGGCGCAAACCCCTACGAGATTGTCTCAATTGGCTGCGGGATCGATTGGTGGAAGTCTATGAGGAAGAGGGTATTAAATATTTTTCCGATCCTTGGAGAACAAGGGATGAATATATAGAAGTTATATTAGACCGTAGCGCTAGTAATATTTCGGGCTTCCTCAATAGACATCAAAACCATAAATTACAAGCATCGGAACAGGTAGATGCTTTACGTTTATTGGAAATGCAGCGTCACTCATTGTTGATGTTTACCAGTTGCGGATGGTTTTTTGAAGAAATTTCCCGCCCTGAAGGAACTCAAATTCTCCGCTACGCCGCTCGCGCTATGGAATTAGCGGCAGAAGTGGCGGGGGTACAATTGGAAAAAGGTTTTCTCGAAAGACTCGATCGCGCTCCCAGCAATATTGATAGTTTTAGAACGGGTGCTGAAGTTTATCGTCAATTGGTGTTACCTTCTCAGATTAGCTTCAAGCAGGTTGCTGCACACTACGCTATTACTTCTTTATTTAACGGACACCAACCTGTAGAGAAATTGTCACGGTTTGCTGATAAAAATAGTTCTCAAGATTCGCGCTTTTATGAAAAGCGAGTTTATTGTTATAGTGCGAACGAATTAGATTATCAATTACAACGTTTAGGTTCTCTAAATTTAGCGGTAGGACATTTGAAGATGGTGTCCGAAGTTACTTGGGAAAGCCAGCAAATGACCTTCGCTGTATTGCATTTGGGAGGTTGGGATTTCCACTGCTGTATTAAACCCTTTGAAGGGAAACGGAGTTACACTCAACTAAAAGACAAGCTGTTATCTGCCCTACAGCAGGGAAGTACGGCTCATATTATCTTAGTTATGACCCAGTTATTTGGGGAAGAATCCTTCAGCTTACAAAATCTCTTTGCGGAAGAGCGTCATCGATTAATGCGGTTATTGAGTCGGGAAACCTTGGCAAGAGTTGATCAACTTTATACCCAGACTTATAGAGATAATTACGGTGTTTTGATGGCATTTCACCGAGATGGGTTAGTAGCACCCAAAGAATTACAAGCAGCGGCAGAAATAGCCTTAGAATATCGCTGTATGATGACATTGCGTGCTTTAGAACAAGATATTAATGAAGCCCAGTTAAGTTGGAATCACCTGGTAGAATTAGATGCGATCGCCAATGAAGCGAAACATTTGCGCTGTCACTTGGATATTCCTGAAGGGAAGCAGATACTTGAGGGTTTGAGTTTGCGGTTGTTATGGCAATTATTGTACGATGCGAGTAGTACTTTTGATTTTCAGATACAACGTTTAGGAAGATTGATTGAAGTTGGAGAACAGCTAAATTTGGGTATTTCTTTAGAACGTTCTCAAGAACTGTACTTCAATTGTCTGCATGGTGAAATACTGCCTAAAGCGATCGCGACAATTGTGAATGATGAGGATAAAAATCAATTGCGTCAACTTTTAAAATTGGGAAATAAATTGAAGGTTGATGTTAATTATTGGTTGAATAATTTGAATTAGAAGTTTTGTAAACCACGGTGTTGTTTGAATAGAATTTGTTAATGATGTAGAGACGTTGCAGTGCAACGTCTTTTTTTGTGGTCAACGCTAATAGTATTATTAAATAATTGAATTTTGAATTTAAAATAAGGCATTTTTTAATTAAACTATAAAAGGCGAAAGTGCTCGGCTTATTGGTAAATTAAATGCCTCTCAGAGCTTTAATGAAGAGGCATAATAAAAGCATAAAATATAGAGTTTAAATTATCCTTTATTCTTGATAACCATGGCATCAATAATGTTTTTTGCTTTCTCGTCAGAAATATCTAATTGAGTGTAGAGATGCTGTAAAAGATTTTCTTCTTCTTCAGTCACTTCACCATCTGCCAAAACGAGATCCGTTGCAATAGCAAAAGCAGTATCGTGTAAGTGATGTGGTAATGACGCAATGGCAGTTTTTATTAAAATATAATTTCCTTGACGTTTAGTAATTCCACACAGCTTATCAAATAATCTTCTCATGACATCATCAGATTAGCTTCGGAATAATTGCATTCGAGACAGAGAAGCCATCATTACCTGAATCTCGTCATCCGACAAATAACCATCTGCGGCAACTGTAGCTAAAGTAATACCTGCAAATGCTTCAGCGGGGCTAAAAGAAACACTATTTTCTTGACTACGAGTAGATAAACCACTAAACAAGCCCATATTTAATAAATTCCTGTAAGTCTTACATACACAAATCTGTCACATTTTTAATGATTGAACCTCAGTTTTTTTACTAATAAATTATTGCTTTCTGATATTTTTTGAGATGATTGAATTAGTTCAGTTTAAAGACAATAGGTTAGATTAGTGACGACAATTTTTATCTTTAATATAGAGTTTAAAAGAGAAGCGATCGCACAAATCGATGGAGAAGCAATAAAAATATAAAATATGTTCGATATCACTATAAATAAACAAAGCTAAACTATTAACATCCCCTCTCCCGCAAGAGCCATGACTGTTACAACTACTCAACTGCTCACCCTAGAAGAATTTCTCAAACTCCCAGAAACGAAACCAGCAAGGGAATACATCAACGGTAAAATCATTCAAAAACCAATGCCAAAAGGAAGACACAGCCGTTTACAGGGAAAGCTCTGCACCGCAATTAATCAAGAAGCTGAAGATAACAAAATTGCTTATGCATTTCCTGAATTGCGCTGTACTTTTGGAGGACGTTCTATAATACCCGATATCGCAGTATTTAAATGGGATAACATTGCTTTTACCCCTGATGGTGATGTTCCCGATAACTTTGAAAATCCACCAGATTGGACGATTGAGATTCTTTCACCAGAGCAAAAACCGAATAAAGTTATCGGTAATATTCTTCATTGTTTGAAATATGGTAGTGGTTTGGGCTGGTTTCTCGATCCAGATGATTCAAGTATTTTAGTATTTGAACCAGGAAAACAACCGGTGTTATTTCAAGGAGAAGACGTATTATTAGTGTTACCAGAAATTGAATTAATTTTCACTCCTAATCAAATTTTTAGATGGTTAAATATGAACGGTATGTAAAAGAATCAAATGTTAGTATAATTAAATAATAAATTGATTCAGTCGTCTTTAAACAGATTTTTTAATTAGAGGATGAATGGTCTTTTTTAGCTATTTATTAGAGATTAAAATGGTGCGTTACGGCAATTTCAAATCAATCTTTTATGAATCGAATTTTTCAAAGCCGTAACAGTACGATTAATTATGATGGGTTTTAGTAAATTCAAAAAAAATGGTGCGTTACGGCAATTTCAAATCAATCTTTTATGAATCTAATTTTTCACTGTTGTAACAATACTATTAATTATTATGTGTTTAATTAAATGAAAAAAAAATGGTGTGTTACGGCAATTTCAAATCAATCTTTTATGAATCAAATTTTTCAAAGCCGTAACAGTACTATTAATTATGTTTTGTTTTAGTAAATTCAAAAAAAATGGTGCGTTACGGCAATTTCAAATCAATCTTTTATGAATCAAATTTTTCAACGCCGTAACAGTACAATTAATTATGATGGGTTTTAGTAAATTGAACAAAAAAATGGTGCGTTACGGCAATTTCAAATTGATTCTATATTAATCTATATTTAGATAGCCGTAACGCACCCTACATTCTAATACCGTTTTTAAATGAAGATACATATTATTAGCCCACCTCCGTGGGATTTGCAAATTTAGCCCCTGCCTCTCGACGGCTGCGGGCTTGTTGTTAATATTATGTTCAAATACATAGTTTATCACTGCTATGGGAATGGAAATATGCGATTTTTTGCTCGTATATATTTTTGAAAGCTATTATATCTACAGAATCAATTACAGGTATTTCTTCTAATTGTAATTCTTGAAGATAAAAATCTAGCAAAACTTTTAAGTCAAAATATTCGGTGTTATAATTATCTTCACTAGATACCAATTCAAGTGCATTATATCCTTTTGGTGTTAACGAAAAGTCTAAAATAACTCTGATTTGTAGTTCATCTATTTGTCGAGTTTGATCGAAGGTAATCAATTCGCATTGAACATCTTTATTTAACCAAAATTTCCATTCGATACGGTTGAATGTCCCTTGATTATTTATTTCTCTAAAATATTTTTTCAGAAATATATTTTTCCGACAAAAATTTAAATTATTCTTCTTTGGTTTAAAATCTTGGATAATACTGCTTCTAATTTGATTAACATTGAAAACAATATTATTGAGAATAATAAACTCATTGTCTTCGCTCAAAGATTCAAACTGACGATGCATATTTAATGTTTATTTTTGTAGTTAAATATTCCGAAATATGTAAAACTCATTCGGTAACAATTTTTAGAGATACTATTAAGCTAGTAATTCATATCTTTTCTTAGACTGGGAATGTGTAGATAATATTTCATCTCCAATACCCCGCGCGAGGGTTAAATGATGGGAAAATTTGAAGATGATATGGATTTCATCTCAATCGTTTGGATGAAACCCTTAATTTATATGATGTCTATTTATTTGTCTGTCAAATTTAAATATAATCTATTTGTTTAATCTGTTATGCAGCATACATCATATCATCAAGAGATAATTTAGGCTGTTGAATTTCTTTTTTTTCAGATAAGAATTCTAAGTTAAACTGAATTTTTGCTATTTTAGTAGAATCTTTCTCACAAGGAAAGAAATCTATAGATGAGTTAGTTCTAATCTTGCCTTTCTGCCAACTTTTAGCCCCAAGTCTGAGAATTTCACAATCATGCCCTTCTTCTGGTGAAGATAAGCTGACGCTGATATTACAATAACGGAAGGAAGTATTGATTAACTCATATATTCTTTCTCTGGTATTACAACCTTCATTTTCTTTTGTGAGAAGATTGTTGACTTTTTGCCACAACTCAGCTTCTAACTGTTCCTTAAACTGACTAAACTTAAGCAAGCTACCGTTATAAGACAAAACATCATCGTCGTTGCAACTCAAGGGCTTGAATTTACTTTTCATATTCATCTAAATTATTTACGATTATTTACAATTAAGTTACCAATATTTTTTTGATATCTCTGTCACCAAGACGACATCAATCCTAATCGCTTATATAGTTTGAGCTATATTCTGATTTTCAGACGATATTCTATCAATTATTTTTCTTCTTGTTTCCTCGATGCTGGGTAACAAGTAGTCGTATAATTGCATCCCCTGTAAGCAAGCGTTGATAGCAGATACTAATTGATTAAAATTAGCAATTTTTTTGGAAACAGTATCTGAGAGTCGTTTGTTATTAGCAATCTTCTCTTCTGCTTCTTTTCCCAAGGTTTTCTCTAAATAAGCACGAGCTTTGGGATATTGTTGTAAAAATTGATCGTTCATATTTTCCGCCATTGGTAAAAGCTGAGTTTTAAAACTTTGATTAACCGTTTGGCGAAAAGTTTTACGAATAGTTTCACTGACTTTTGGTTCAAAATCTAACTTCAATAATTGTCTAATTGCGGATTCAGCTTCTACCATACTTTCGCAATCGTAAGCTTGAGAAGTTTGCTGCAATGTTTGGCGAAACTGACATATTGAAAAAGTACCTTCATCGTAAAATCTAGGACTTTCTCTGACGAATCGATCGCATTCTACCCGTGCTGCATTTTTTAAAGCAAGAGAAACCCGTGTTTTTATTTGCTGCAATTCTTGTTCTAAACCTCCATCATTACCTAATAATCGGTGTAGTTGACGATAATATTGTGCTTTACGAATTCTATGATTCAAGCGTTGAAAGAAATTGACAATCACTGACTCGGAAGACTCCACTAAAATATCTTCCAACTGATTCGCTAAGTAATAAAGCGCCTCTACCAAAATGGCAATTAAAGGGGCTGTTGCATTGCGGGGATGGCTCAAAGTGGCACGTTTATAAGTTTCAGCGACGGAGAAAGTGTCTAACAATTCATCCAAACGGTGAATCATCCGAGCGCGTAATCGATCGAAATCCGCTTCAAATTTCTCACAGGCATTGGTTACTACCTGGTTAATTTCTGCTGCGATGTGATGGCGAAAATCGTTTCCTACTTGTTGTAATTGTCGATCGAGATGTTGCAATTCCTGGGCTTTCATCGCCTCAATTTCCTGCGGTTGACTGTCTAACTCCCGCTCTATACTCTGATAGTATTTCTTGAGTTGAATACAAACATCTTCTAAATCTTCAGCCAGATTCTTAAATAACTGGGGATGTTTTTCTTGGGTAAGATAGCGAGTAATAGCTGTTTTAAATTCTTCAACACCGCTATCTTGAATCAGTTGATTAATTAATAAGGTTCCTTGTTCTGATAAAATTCTCACATAATTTTGATTCTGACTTTCAAAATTATTTACAGAAATCCGAAATTTATCGGCAGATAGTAACCCAGAAGCAGTACAATAACGCAAAAACTCGTAAACAAACTGTGGCGTTTCTTCTTCCAATTCTGTTTGATTACTTGTTTGATTAATCTTACCGGCAAAAATAGAATCTAAACCAAACCGATTCTTTTCGCTTGTTTGTTTAATCTGACTGCCGTAAAACCCTAATAATCCACTAGTTTTAAAAACCCTGCTACTATCCTGAAACTGAGTGCTAATTAAATTATCCAGTCTTTGCCTCAAGTCGGTATTGTACCAACTTTCATCAATACGATTAAAAACATAAAAAACCCTATCCCTAATTCCTGGGTTATTACGAATCTCTTCTAAAAGTTGAGTTTCAGCTTTCGTCATATCACCCATCGAGGCGGGTTTTAAGACACACACCACCGCGGAAGTATCGGGATGTTGAATTTTTGCATAAGTTAATCGCGCATCTTTTTCCACTGGCGCATCAATACCAGGCGTATCGATAATTACGTTTCCATCCTGTAATAGCGGATGATTGCAGTAATATTCAATCCGCTTTAAAACCGCACTATTACTTCCCCGACGCGCATATCCAGCAGCTTCCTTGAGGTTGTGAAAATTAAACTCCTCCATGGAATAGGTAGCGTTACTTACGGTATGAATGTGCTTGCGATTTTCCACATACCCCGACAATAATAAAATTAACGCTTTCGCCTGCTTCCCACGCTCGGATTTACTTTCACCACCCTCAGAAAGGATAATAGCTTCACATCCTTGAGACAACAGATAAATTGCCTCTTCTCCATCGATTTTTTCAACTTTATGCAATCCCAATTGCTCGCATAAAGAAAATATTTGCTCTCTGACTTCTGCTTCACTCAGAAACGTGAGAACAACTCGTTCATTCTCGGGATGTGCGTACTCTATTTTACATTCTGTACCAGTAGCATGTCCTTCTGCACTGTACAGCAATTCCCGCTCTAACAGGGCATTAATTAACATTGATTTACCCGCACTAAACGCACCCGCAAACACGATTTCAAACTTGGGAGAGATTGCTTTTCTCAGGGAAGTTTGAGTTGGGGTAACGTCACAAGAACTTAATGACGGTTCTTGCTGTAAAAGGTGTAAAATAGAGTCTACTTGTGATTTTAGATTTTCGCATTGAGGCAGTAGTTCTGCCATATGTAGCATCCCGATAACTTTAACTAGAAGCTTTTGCGTACATTTTAAAAATGTTTTTTTATATACGCTTCCGTAATCTTACCGATCATATTTTTAATTTATAAGGGAAGTTTAACTTTCTATCTATAATTTTCTTTTCTAGATAAAATAACCATAAAGTGGAATTAAAACTTATTAAATGACCATGATGAATCTAATTCAGGGGCTTTACCCCTCTGAGCTTAAATTTACTTCATAGATTTATCGGGTAAGGAGTAATAAGTAATGAGTAAGGAGTAATGAGTAAGGAGTAAGGAGTAAGGGGTGATGAAAAAAAATTAGCCGACAAGCTATATAGTAAATAATTAGCGGAATTTGATATCAGCTATGAAAATTTTTCCTATTAGACTTGAACCTAATGCAGATTTACGAAAAAGTTTAAAAAGCTTTGCAGTTGAACAAAATATCCAAGCAGGGTTTATATTAACGGCGATTGGTAGTTTAAAGGAGGCGAAAATCCGCTTTGCCAATCGAGGCAGCAGTATAGTGTTAACGGAAAAATTTGAAATACTTTCTCTCAACGGTACTTTAGCAAATACTGGGATACACCTTCATATAGCGATCGCCGATAGTCATGGTAAAGTTATTGGCGGACACCTCAGTGATGGTTGCATTATTTACACGACTGCCGAAATCGTTATTGGCATAGCTGAAAATTTTAGTTTTTACAGAAGCCTTGACGAACAAACAGGATTTAACGAGCTTGAAGTTGTATCGTTAATATAATTCTTTATTCTTAAAATATATTTACTTCAAGCCGTTACGATAAAATTAGTAGAAGGATTTATCGAATTTATTCCCCATCTCCCCATCTTTCCATTTATCAAAATGAGCTACCACGAATGGTGCTTGTACTTCAGTGATAGGAGCGGGTTTCATTTCCCCTCGAAAGTCCAGAATTTGGACTACTACAAGGTAAGCCACAGCTAAAAGTATGGAAATGATACCTGTGATTACGGCAACAATTTTTCCTCTATCCATTATTATTACTCTAAACGAAAGTTATTATACTATGCAATTATCAACATTGCTACAATCGGTGGTGGGATTTAACTGCGATTTTTTTTGGGTACGGGAATGGATTCGATCGTCAAAAAACTGTTGTAAAAGTAGTATGCGATGGACGAATCGTTCGGTAAAGCGAAATCCGCAAATATCCTGTACTAAATTATAAATATGTTTTGTGCTTTTATTTTTAAAATCAGGACACAAGGCTAAAGATTTATCCATAAATCGCAGGTACTGCGAATAATCTATGTACATATAATCTCTAGCTAATTCAAAGTAGCCCCGGGCTAAAGCAAGGCGATAATTAATTGGAATCTCTTGCTGATGTTGTTGTGAGAGTCTTGTCTCAACTTTTTGTAAGACTTTACAGTGATTTTCTACCCAACGCGGCTTTGAAGCAGTAGATACTGTAACGTTACCGTATCGTCGATATATTGAATAGCAGCCTGGTTGATAAAGTATTTTTGCTCCACTCATTACTATTGAGATGAAGAAATCTCTATCTTGTGCGGCAGATAAACTTTCATCCCATCCACGACTCTTCTCTACAGCAGTTCTTTTATATAATAAGGATGCAACAGCTGTCCACCAATTTTCTATTAAGGATTGGAGAATATCTGTTGTTGTTCCAGATTTTTTAATCTCATCGAGGAATATTACTCTATTAGATTGGTGCCCTTGATATCGCCAATCACCGTAAACAACATCTGCTCCTGTTTCCTCTAAAAAGTTTACTTGTCTTTCTATTTTTTCTGGTAAAATGAAATCGTCTGCATCTAGAAATTGAATATATTCTCCTTTGGATAAAGCAATGCCTCGATTCCTCGCGTAGCTTCCACCTTTATTTTGAGGAAGAGGTTTCCAGATTATTTTATCTCCATAGCTTTTGATAATTTCTATGGATTTATCGGTGGAGCAATCATCAATTACAATAATTTCGATCTGAGGATAGGTTTGTTCTAAACAACTATCAATTGCTTCTGCTATCCACCTTTCAGCATTAAAACAGGGAATAATTACGGAAACAAGTTTTTGCATTTGTATATTACTAAGTTACTAAAATTATTCATTTATAACTTATTAAAATTGATATTCATATAATTTAGTAGACGGGTATGAGCCCAGGGCAAACGCATCTAAATTTAGAGTATAGGCTGAGTAAGAAGTAAGAAGTAAGAAGTAAGAAGTAAGAAGTAAGAAGTAAGAAGTAAGAAGTAAGGAGACTATTTCAGACTTTATTGACAATATAGCCGAATTAATGACAAGATGTCTTTGCCCTGGGCATGAGCGGGACTAATTTTAATTAGTCCATGCAGTATTAGATTTATAATCAAAATTTGGCGATCGCTATTTCTGATTAGTTGGCAATTGTTTGGCTGTTAAAAAGTGTTGTTAAGATGCTCAACTTCGATTGGGCAACTTGATGCCATCCACCAAGGCAACGAAGGCTCCCACGATGAGCAGCATAGCATCCGGTGAATGAAAATTGGCTTACCCTATATCTTTCCTCTACTCACTACTTACTACTGCCTACCCAACCCCTTGGCAATTTTTTTCATATCAAGTATAGTTATAAAATCACGAAAATTTGTAAATGCTTTTAATTATTGTTCAAAGTTTGTCGAAATACCTGCTTCCGATAGCTTCGCAGTATATGAATTGTCAGTAATTTTATTTGTTTGAGAGTTAGCTTTAAATCCAGTTGCATTGCATACAAATAACTAGAAATAGCAGCTTGTGGTTGATCGAATTCAAGTGACTTCTCTGCATGATCGCATAAGAATTTTGCAAACATTTTAGGATGTACTTTAAACAGACTTTTATGCTTATTTATTAAGCGTTGGAAACTTTCCTGGCGCAGCTTTACATCCCGCGATACTCTAACTCCTTCATGGGCGGTAAGCTGATATGTAACAATAGGCAAACCGATTATTGAACAAGCGCAATTAAGCCTTAAAAACAGTTCTGAATGAACCCGAGAGCGGAATGTCTCATCCCAACCACCAATTTGCTCAATGACTTTACGCTCCACTACTAATGTCTGTTTAGTATTATATGAATAGCCGGTTTCAAGTTCTTCTAAAAAGAAATGAGTGCCTTGAGAGCGTAGCCTTGGTGGTATTCGCTTTTGGGTTACTTTTCCTCGCGAGTCAACGACTTCTAAGCCAGAAATGACTGCTATTGAACTTGTGGAAGTATTTTCGGATATTGCCTTTAGGGAGATACTAGCCATATCCCGAAGTATTCTGTCATCATCATCTAAATAGGTTACCCAGCGGCTGCGAGCGGCTTGAGTACCGATATTACGAGCAGCAGCTCCACCTAAGAGTTGTGGAAGTCTAATCATTCGCACTCTGCTGTCTTGAGGTAATTGGGGAGGAGTTTGGGAAGCGTCGTCAACAACAATTACCTCTAAATCCTCCATGGTTTGTTCCAAGGCACTTTTTACGGCACGAAGTACAAGTTGGGGACGGTTGTGAGTCGGAATTATGATGCTGAGTAAAGGATTTTTCATTAAAAGTACACCCGCTTATTAAATGTTGCAGCTAGCTTTAAATTTGTTTTTATTTACCGATCGTAAATTTTGTCTAATAAAAGTTTTATTTGCTTGTCAAGCATGGCAAAATATATTGTTATATGTATTTAGCTGTTGAATTTAATGATTTGAATTTATATATTTTGATCGCGTTTTAAATTCAATTGTATTCATTCTACAGATATATAATCTCAATCATTATATTTTTAAGTATTTTTAGCAACTTTCGTACTATTTTAATCAGATACAACTTGCCATTTTCTAGGTTGATAAAATTGACATCTACTAATAGTTATTTTTGATTTTACAGTAAATCTAAAAGATTCAACTATATCATAAGAATATACGCCGTTGCGAATATAAATTCTAGCGCTATATACACCAGGAATCATGGAACAGTAAGGCATATACATTCGTATTTCAGATTTGCCTATGGTGATTTCTAATTCTTGATTATCGCTGGTGGATGTCATATATAAGACAAGACCTTCTCCTCCGGATAAAGCCGTGACTAACATACCCAAATTGGCATTATTAATATGCTCGTATGATTTACACTCTACACTTAAATATGCAGAATTCCCAGTAAATAAGTTTTCTAATATCTGATTATTTTCGTCTTTAAAACATAGCGACAGTATATCTAAACCGTTACTTTTTTCCTTGGGCTTAACCGGTAAAATCATTCTTCCTAAAGCATTTTCTTCCCCACTTAAACAAAGGTCTTCTTCATATTTACGAATGACTTTTTCGGTATTTCCAGAAGCAAGTAACTGACCTTTTTTTAAATAAATAGAACTTTCACAGATATTTAATATGCTATGAGAATTATGGGTTACTAATATAAATGCCGTACCTTTTTTGCGTAATTCAGATAGCTTGCGATGGCACTTCATTTTAAATTTGACATCACCTACAGCCAGCACTTCATCTATTAGCAAGATATCTGGTTCGATGTGAACTGCGCAAGCAAATCCCAATCGTGCAGCCATTCCCGAGCTATAAGTTTGAACTGGCGCATCAATAGCGTCGGCAATTTCGGCAAATTCTACAACTTCGTTAAATCTCTTCTCAATTTCTGCGGTTGCTAAACCCAGAATTGACATATTAGCGTAAATATTTTCTCGTCCCGATAAAATAGGATTAAAACCCGCTCCCAATGCAATTAAAGGAGCAACTCTACCTTTGACTTTTACCCTTCCAGTATCGGGTTTAATTAAACCACTAATAATTCGTAATATAGTACTTTTTCCGGCTACATTTGAACCTACTAACCCCAGCGCTTCACACCGGTGTAGTTGAAATCTAACATTAGACAGTGCCCAAAATTCATTTTTACGTAGACTATCGCTTTTCCTTTTTCTACCAGTAACTTCACAAGCGATATCTTGTACGCCGTAAAATAAAGAACGTTTTAAATCCCGACAGAACTTTTTAGAAACATTTTCAACTGAAATAACAACTTCACCTTCATGGGGCTGGGGATCAATTTTTATTTGAATTAAACTAGTCATAATTTAAGAACTTACTCTTTCAACCACAAAAGGCATTGCCAGACGAAAACCAACCCAAGTTATAAATAATCCAATTATAGTAATAATACTTACCACCCAAAACCCTAAGGGTTCCGATATAATTCCCGTAGTTGCTAATTCTCGGGTTGTTATTAGTAGTGGAGTCACGGGGTTTAGCTTTACTAAATTACTAAAAACTCCTTCTGTAGGAACTGGATAAACTACAGGAGTTAAAAACAACCAAAAACTTGTTACTAGGGTTAATCCTTTAGATACATCTTGATATAAAACTCCTAAAGGTGATAGTAAAACACCGATAAAGGTACCTAAGAAAATTAAATGAATTAAAGCTACTGGGGCTAAAATTACTGTCCAAGTAATGGGAACGCGAAACCAGATAAATAAGCCGATAATTAATATTAATTTGATGGCAAAATTAAAAAAAACTTCACCTAATTTTGCAATTATTAATGCTTCTCTAGGAAAATTAACTCTCGCGAGCATTGGTTTTGCTACCGTTACAGCTTTTACGGGGCCATTAATTGCTTCGACGAAGGTTTGCCACAAGGCTGTGCTAAACATTACATAGGCAGGATAGGGTAAATCGGTTTCTCCAATATTGATAACCTGAGCTTGATTAGCAAGAGTGAATCCTGCTGCCATGACTATTGGCGGTAAAAAAGCCCAAATTATCCCTAAGAATGATTGACGATATTGAGCGCTGATATCCCTTATTAACAGCCTCCAAGCTAATTCACGAGAAGCTAGTAAATCTAGCCACATTTGTTTAAATAATAGACTGGGATGTTTCAGTAAACTTTCTGGAGTATAAATTGCTTCATATGGTTGATGTTGTCTAATTTTTCTTCTTTTCAATATTTTCACCCTTGGTTTTAAAGTTTCTCGCTCACAAGTTTCATGAAACCCTATCGGCATCCCCTAGATGTAGAGACGTAAAATTTTACGTCTCTACAAATCAATCTGTGGGCAAACGAAGAATCTAATATTTGACTATATTTAATGATATTTGACTATATTTATGTCGTTTTATTGTGATACCTATATTTAAACAATTATTAGCCTTGTGATGATGCTGTAGTTGGAGACTTCGGTGGTTGAGTAGGAGGATTTTGATTTAAATGCCGCGACAGGTGTTTGCGAGCATAGCTCCTGGTAATGTAATGGTTGAGCAATCTATCTGCTAATTTAAGTAATTTACCGGCAACGCGAGAAGCTAAACGATTACCAAAGCTAAGTTTATGGCTGATAGGATCGATAATTGTCATTTTTCTACGCCATCCCAACCGCTTATATTTATTTTGGAAATACTTGTCTTCAGTTAAATTCCACTTCTCGCGCAATCTTTTCAAGCTCGCGAGTTCCCAAGCATCGCTCCAACGTAACATATAATAACCAACATCTGACCATTCTAGAGGTGGTCCGGGTACGTAAGTTACTAGAGAATCGGGTTCTAAGTAAATACTACCGCCAGCTTCGGCTACTAAAATACATAAATCTACGTGTTCTTTCGTATTCAGCAGTCCTTCATCGAGTAAACCAATTTTATCGAATATTTCGGTGCGTACCATCATGCAATGGAATTCTGCCAATCCGGTTTCTTGTCGCTGTAAATTAGGGCGTACATCTGCGACTTTTCGCCCTTGTTTGAAAATCTTTTCGATAAACCGTCTTCTTGTGGTGTTATCTTTGGTTTCTATCTTGATTCCCGATTCTCCACCGGCGCAATGTACCTCTTCATGTAGCGGTAAATATTGGCATACAAGGGGACTTACTACGGTGGCATTTGTCTCCTCGGCGCAATCTACTGCTGCCTTTAACCAACCGGGAGTAACAACTACATCGTTATCAATAAAAACTACATATTTGGTGTCAACTTGACGCAAACCAAGATTTCTCCCATGGTTGGGAGAAAGATAATGTTCGGTACGAATCAGTTGAAATTGCTTTTCGACGGCTTTTATTTCCAGATATTTCTTTATATGAGAAGGTGAGCCACCATCAACATAAATTAATTTAAACGGTAACTGTGTATGCTCGTAAATACTTTCTAAAGATTCGCAAGTGTAACTAAAACGCTCCCTTGGTGCGACATTAATAGTTACTTCTGGGTTTGACTTCATATTTTAATCCTCAACTTTTCAATTTATTTAGGAATCCTAATTGATTTTTGTATTCCCTATTCCCTACCTCAAGGAATAATTATGGCTACGCCACACTGCGCGAACATTAATCAAACCGGATTCCTATATATATTTAGGGCTTACAGAAGAAAGGAGTGCTTTTTCCTCTGGTGAATGTAAATTATTTCCCGATACTTGTTGATAAACTTCTACTAATTCGGAGTTGAGTTTATTGATATCATAGTCTGTTTCTACTTTTTTACGACCGGATAAACCCATTTGTTGCCAAATCTCGGGATGCTGTATTAAATAGATTAGTTTATCCGCAATAGCTGAGGGATCTCTTTCGGGAACCAAAAAGCCAGAAATACCATCTTCAATTAACTCGGGAATACCGCCGTGGAGAGTACCTATAACTGGTAAACCCATTGCCATTGCTTCTTTTAAGGTATTAACTGGTGCATCTTGATTACCATCGCTTGCGGTGACGCTTGGTGCTACAAAGATGTGAGTTTCATCCAGAATATCAATAATTTCTTTTTGATTTCTCCATCCTTTTAAATTAACTTTATCGGCAATATTTAATTCCTTAATTATTTTAACAAAGCGTTTTTTTAATTCTCCATCGCCGATAATATTAAATTCAATATTAGGATATTTTTTTGCCACTTCAGCTATTGCACAAATAGCGTATTCTATCCCTTTTTTTTCAACTAAACGTCCTGTTGTAGCTATACGAATTTTTCCAGTTACATCCGGATATCTAGCTTTAAATTTAAACCGATTGCAATCTATCCCCGAACCGTGAACGATAATTTTATTTTCATCGCATCCCAATTGAATTGCTCGCTTTCTAAAAAAATCGCAATTGGCAAAGAAAAAGTCTCCTTTTTTAAATAATTCTTCATAAACATTTTCTCCATACTTATGTATATACCAACTGATATCATATCCGCGAAAAGTCGTAATTAATTTTCCTTTTACTGCACCAATATCCCGTAACACTACACCTTCATAACTATAAGGACCAAATTTGCAAACTGCTTGTCTACCAAATTGACAGTGAATAATATCGTATTTGGATACTTTTATAAAAGGTAAAGTTGAGTAAAATAATCTTAAAGAAGCTGCTCGTTTTCCGTATTTAAAAACATTAAGAGAACGTAGCAAAACTAAAGGACATTTTGATAAATTTATCGTTAATAAATAAACTACATTAAAGAAACGTGATAAATAATTTTTAGGAATATCAGGTAAATAGCGCGTACGTTCAATTAATTTATATTTCTCCACATCTGGATGCAGTTTCTTCTCTTCAGTCTGCCTTCCATAAATATGTACTTCATCTCCGCGCTCAATCAATCCTGTAATTTGATTGACGATAAAAGTCTCTGATAAAATGGGAAAATTGTCTACTATAAAGGCTATTTTCATGAATATCAAAAATGCTTATTTTGTATAATTTAGATATACATCAAAGTAGTTTTATTTGCTTTAAGAGGTTCGTTTATTACAATAATAGGTTTTATTTTTGATTACATCTGTTTCCGGACAACTTTACTATTTCTTTATCCCCGATCAAAAATAATCAATTTTATTTAAAGGATATATTTAGTTAGACAACGAGAAAATACCGAAGGATAAATGGCTCAAAACCCTTGAATTCATCAAATTTCCACTCTCAAGCTAAATAATATTATCGAGAAGATTGATTCATATCTATATTGACCTATATCTTTGTGTAATTATACGTCCATTGAACTCAAGATCGAGTTTAGCTATTAAAAGCAGATCGATCAAAGCAAACCTATATTTGTTTAACTTGATATTTTCCACATAATTTTCATTAAAAGTAAGACAATTAAATATATACAGCTTTAATGGTAACCCTGGAATAGTAACTATGTCTTTAACACAACAAATTCTATCGCAATTACCAGGTGATGTCTTAGGGGGATTGCGTCGCGCCGATAGTATATTGACATCCTTAAAAGAAGGAAATGCAACTGTACCGATGGTAGTGAAAGAAACTCAACAACCTTTAGGTAATGTCGATTCGGATGTAATTATTTCTGGCGGTACCTTGGGTATTTTAATCGGTTGCGCTCTTCTTTCACGAGGTATGAAAGTCGCGTTAATCGAAAGAGGAATTTTACGAGGTAGAGAACAAGAATGGAACATATCTCGTAACGAATTGCAAGTACTTTTAGAATTAAATTTACTTACCACTGAAGAGTTGGAAAAAGCGATCGCTACAGAATATAATCCGGCGAGAGTAGGTTTTACTTCGGGTACGGAAGTTTGGGTAAAAAATGTTCTCAATATCGGCGTATATCCAGTTTATTTACTCGAAATTTTGAAACAGCGATTTCTGGAAAGAGGAGGAAAGCTGTTTGAAAATACGCCTTTCACCGAAGCGGTAGTACATCCTGATGGAGTGATGGTAAACAACCAACTCAAAGGTAAATTGTTGATTGACGCGATGGGAAACTTTTCTCCCATTGCTCAGCAAATACGTCAAGGGTTAAGAGCCAAATTTTTTTCTCCTAAAAAAATTTGGCAGGGTGCCCGTCAGGGAGGCAAACCAGATGCCTTGTGTATGGTAGTGGGAACTTGTGCGGAAGGTTTTCCGGAAAACCACACTGGCGACTTGTTGTTATCATTCACTGAATTACAAAACCAGTGTCAGTACTTTTGGGAAGCTTTTCCAGCAAAAGACGGTAGAACAACTTATATGTTTACATATATGGATGCAGATCCACAGCGTATCGGTTTGGAAGCATTTTTTGAGGAATATCTACGCTTGATGCCAGAATATCAAGGTGTAGAATTACAGCAGCTTAAGATTAAACGAGCGCTATTTGGTTTTTTTCCTTCCTATCGTCAAAGTCCTTTAAAAACACCATTTGCTCGCATTGTACCAGTAGGTGATAGCAGCGGTAATCAATCTCCCTTAAGTTTTGGTGGTTTTGGTGCGATGATACGAAATCTCAAGCGTTTAACTTTGGGTATTGAGGAAGCTTTACAAACTAATCAGTTATCTGCTGCATCGCTGTCATTGCTGCAACCATATCAACCGAGTTTAACAGTTACTTGGTTATTTCAAAAAGCGATGAGTGTGGGTGTAAATCAAAAAATTGAGTCAAATCAAATTAATCATTTATTAACTGTTGTATTTGCTCAAATGCAACAGTTAGGAGAGCCTGTACTCAAACCATTTTTACAAGATGTAGTGCAGTTTGGAGGTTTAACAAAAACTCTTTTTAAAACAAGTTTGACTCATCCAGGTTTAGTTATCAAAATTATTCCCCAAGTTGGGTTAATAACTTTAATAGATTGGATGTGGCATTACATTAATTTAGGTGTTTATTCTGTTTTATTTTCTACCAGTAAAATGTTAGAACCGTGGATGAAAAATCTTCCAAAAAATTATCAATATTACTGGCATCGTTGGGTTGATGCTTGGAAATATGGTTCTGGTAACGATTATGACGAATAAGTTAGTAGTTAGTAGTTAGTAGTTGGTGGTTAGTAGTTAATTGGTAATTATTAGTGACTATAAACTAGAAAATAACATGTTTTAAAAACAATACACAGTTAGTGGTTAGTGGTTAATTATTAGTAATCAGCAAATCTCAAATAACTACTATCAACTATCTACTATCAAATATCAAACAACATGATTTAAAACAATCCACCGTTAGTGGTTAGTGGTTAATTATTAGTAATCACCAAATCTCAGATAACTACTATCAACTATCTACTATCAACTATCAATGATCGACGATCAATGATCAAATATAAAATAAAATGATTCAAAAACAATCCATAGCTAATAAATACTTTATAGTACTAACTAATTTACTGCGAGATAGACAACTTTTTTTGTCAGAAATTCGCGAAAAGATCAGATTACAAAATAAAGTAATTTCTCTATTAGTTTGCAGCTCGCTGTTTCTCGCTATCTACGGTGCAATTATCGGTGCTTACCATAGCTGGATGCAAGCTTTATCTTCCGCTGTCAAATTACCAGCACTTTATTTAATTACACTGTTGATTTGTCTACCGACTTTGTACTTCGCTAATATCATTTTCGGTGATAAACGTACTTTTAGTCAGTATTTTGCTCTGGTGTTAACCGCTGTTTCGGTGACAAGTGTACTGTTGTTCAGCTTTGCGCCAATTACTTTGTTTTTTATGCTTAGTACTGGTAATTACCAGTTTCTAATTTTGTTGAATGTAATTATTTTTTCTGCCACAGGATTTATCGGAGTTTCTTCTTTATATTAAGCTGCAAAAGTAGTTTTAGAACAAGATGATGAAAATAGTAAAACACGCCGTAAAATTTTACGTGCATGGTTGTTTTTATATGCCTTTGTTGGTAGTCAATTAGGATGGACTCTTAGACCTTTTTTCGGTACCCCAACAGCACCTTTTACCTTGTTTAGAGAAAGAGAAGGTAATTTTTATCTGAGCATTATTCAATCTTTAGCTCATCTTTTGGGATTAAGTTAACAATGAATAGTGAATAGTTAGGAGTTAGGAGTTAGGAATTAAAGGACAATTAGTGCTTTCAAGCATGTGAAGATTTTAAAAAATTATAAATATTGCTTGTAATGCAAATTTTCATAACATCTATAACGACAATTTTTTTCATAAATAACAATCAATAATAACAATGAATCAAGAAAATAATGCACTAGAAAAAAAGGCTCAATTTCAAGGAAGCCAACACTTTAATGTTCTACTCAGCTTACTACGCGACAGACAAGGCTTTTTAGAAGAAATTCGTCAAGAAATTAGATTGCAAAGTAAAACTAATTCTCTATTGGTTTGTAGCTCTATTTTCTTTGCTATCTATGGTGGAATTATTGGTGCCTCTCATGGCTGGGAGCAAGCATTAACCAGTATTATCAAGCTACCTGCATTCTATTTGCTGTCGCTGATGATTTGTTTTCCAACTCTGTTCTTTTTCAATGTTCTTTTCGGCTCTCGCAGCACTTTAAAACAACATTTTGTGGTATTACTTACCGCTGTATCGGTGATTAGCGTGTTGCTTTTCAGCTTTGCACCAGTGACGCTATTCTTCCTTATCACTACCCCTGACTCTTACCAGTTTTTCAAAATATTAAACGTCTCAATTTTTGGTATTACGGGTTCATTCGGAGTAAAATTTCTTTACGACGGAATGCAGTTACTTTCTCAACAAGATGAAGTCGGTAAGGGTACCCGCACTACTATTTTACAATCCTGGTTATTGCTTTACGGCTTTGTAGGTATGCAGTTAGGATGGTTTTTAAGACCATTTTTTGGTGCTCCCGGTACTAAATTTGAATTGTTTCGCGAAGTACAGGGAAATTTTTATCTTGATATTGTTAAGGCTGTTTCGGAAATTCTCGGCTTTCGTTAATAATCAACAGTTAGCAGTTAAGAGTTGTTACAGACGCAGCAATGCTACGTCTGGGACATTTTAAAATGAAAAATTCTATATTGTTTAACAAGTATTTATAATTTTTAATTATTAACTCCCAACTCCTAACTCCTAACTGTTCACTGTTCACTGTTCACTGTTCATTGTTAACTCCTAACTCCTAACTCCTAATAACTCATCAACTGCAACACTGAAGCCATTTAGCAATCTCTGAGTATAAACAATATCTCCTGAAGTAAATACAAGTCGTTGATTTTCCGTAATTACAATAATCCAACGATTTTCAGGGAAAACTAACCAAATTTCCTCGCTTCCCGAACGTAAATACTCTTGAGACTTCGCAATCAATTCTTCTGCTAAGTCTTCAGGAGAACTCACTTCAGCGATTAATGGAAAACTTTGAGGGAAAATTTCTAGTTCGCCGAAATGCTTCATGAATTGCGGTGTTATGTAAGCAACGTCTGGCGATCGCCCTTGAATTTTGGTGCGGCAGGGTGCGTGATTATACACTTCTCCACCTTGCCCGCTGGAGTCTTTATAACTCCTCCAATAATAGTAGAGATTCCCGATAATTTTTCTTTGTTTAAGTGTTAAAGTCTTTTCTTCTCCTAAATCTTCATTTACCCATTCAATATCATAGATTTCCTCAATTTCATCAAATGATTCTGATTTCTCTTCAGAGTTTTCCATCCAATCTTCTACTAAAATATCTTTTTTACTCTCGGCATCTTGAAGTGGATTATTTATCCATTCTTCTAATGAAAAATCTGGTGTAACTGCTATAGAATCTTTCATCTTATTCTCCTCACTAGGCTTTGAATATGCATTCTAATTTTCTATAAACACACCCCAAAGTCAGGAATTTTACAAATATTTATAATTGCTAGCTAGCTTTAATAATTAAGCTTTATTTTGCTTGAAACATAAAGCGCAATCGCTATTAGTATCATACGTCTCAAAATTGGTATAACCCGGAAGAAGTTTGTTTAGTATCTGTGTAATTTCCCGCAGATGGTTTTTGAAACGAAACCCATCTGTTACATGACGGGTACCCAATATAATTTTTTTAGGAGAAAAACATTATATTGGGTACCCTTGACTATTTATCAATATATTGAGTTCCCTATTACCCCTTTAATTGACTAAATCCCCAATCTAACCAATGAGTTAAAGCTTCCATATCTGTAGATTCCACCGTGGCACCACCCCAAATACGCAACCCTGGAGGTGCATCGCGATAGGAACCAATATCGTAACCAACGCCTTCGGAGCCCATTAAGGATACTAACTCCTTGGCTTTGGCTGCTTGTTCATCTTTGGATAAAGATTTATACCATTCATCAACAATCTTTAAACATATAGAAGTGTTGGAACGAATCGATTTATCTTCTACTAAAAAATCAATCCAGTCAGACTTGCCTACCCAATCTTCTAAAACTTGTAAATTTTGATGGGAACGCTCAATTAATTTTGATAAACCACCAATTGATTTTGCCCATTTTAAACCATCAATTGCATCTTCTACACATAACATTGATGGTGTATTAATTGTCGAACCTTCAAAGATTCCCTCAATAAGTTTACCACCTTTAGTTAAACGGAAAATCTTTGGTAACGGTCTATCTGGGGTATAACTTTCTAATCTTTCAACAGCCCTCGGTGATAAAACAATTACACCGTGCGCACCTTCACCACCCATGACTTTCTGCCAGGAATAGGTCAAAACATCAATCTTTGACCAAGGAATTTCCATCGCATAAACGGCGGAAGTGGCATCACAAATTGTCAACCCCTGACGATTATCTTTTATCCAATCACCGTTAGGAACTTTAGCACCAGAAGTCGTACCGTTCCAGGTGAACACCACATCTCTATCGGTGTCAACTACCGATAGGTCGGGAATTTGTCCGTAATCGGCCTCATAAGTATTAATATCTTTAAGCTTCAACTGCTTAACTGCATCAGTTACCCAGCCTTTACCAAAACTTTCCCAGGCTAAAACATCAACACCACGTTCTCCTAACATCGTCCACATCGCCATTTCCACCGCGCCGGTATCCGATGCGGGGACAATTCCTAATCTATAACCATCAGGAACTTCTAAAATTTCTTTAGATAATTCTATCGCTTCTGCTAACTTGGCTTTACCTAATTTAGAACGGTGCGATCGCCCTACTGTTGCATCTTTTAATACTTCTAAAGACCATCCAGGACGCTTAGAACAAGGCCCTGAAGAAAAATTAGGATTTTGGGGACGAATAGTAGGTTGAGTTGCCGATTTGTGTTGTGTTTGCATCAATTTAACGCGGAATTATTGAACAAAATTGCTGATGCTATTAGTTCATATTTGCTAATAATAATAACCTATCGTGGGTAACTGATAAATGAATAATTTTTATGAATAATTTTCAATTAATGTAGAGACGCGATATATCGCGTCTCTACAATCTAGTATCCGCCTAATGTTGGCAATATACCCAGATACATTGATACATAAACAGTTGCGATCGCCACAATCAGAGTTCCAAATAGCCACGATACCACCGGCCAATTAGAACCACGCATAAACTCTCGAAAATTGAAAGGTAGACGCTTCTTGATTGAAGATAGACTGGGTAACTTATCGCGATAATCTGTACCATAACGAGCCATGCGAGCAAAAGGTAAATCCCCTTGAGTGCGCTGGGGTAAAATCCGTCGCCGTTGATAGGGTACGGTATGCTCGCTAAAGTTATCTAGATATTCATCGGTGGAGAGCAACTCATCCACAAAGCCTTGCAAGCCCTTAGTTGCCAGTACAATAGACCAAGCTAACTTTTCCCGTTCGTCATAAACATTACGTCCCAAAACCCGCTGAATGCATAGCTCTACAAAGCGGTAATTGTTGTTGCAGTCGTAGTTGAGTCGTCGGAATGAATCGGAAAGAAGTAATCCGCGAATAAATGACTGGACTGTAATTTGTCCAGCTAATAGCTGGGATTCCAAAAATAGTTGTCGGTTGCTAGCCAACATCTGTTGTTCGTGAAATATTTGGTAGTAAGCAGCCCAAATCAATCCATTCATCTCCTCCGAGCTATTGATAAACTCGGCGGAATAAATCCTGGGTTGTTCTTCCCCCGGTTGTTCATATCCAGCCACACGCTGATTTTGACTTGATGGACCGTAATCTAATAGAGGAATTGCCACTTTAAAAACCCACACTCTACAACTTCAAGAATATTTGAATGACTCTCACTAAGTACTATTGCTTAATATTTTCAAACAAATAACCGTTATGATTTCACCCTATCTTAATTTTTAGGACGAAATAAAAAAACTTAAAAATCTTAAAAACCTTTGTATATTAGTACTTTTAGCCTTTTATTTGATGCTTTTTACCCTGTTGCTAAATATTAAAGAGGATGAAGTTATTTGAAGCAATTGCGGCATAATCTTGAGAAAGATTACGATTTAAGTTTTTATATCTCGGGATGGATGATTTTGTGTAGGTTATTTGTTAATTGCTCGCAGCCCCCGCAGCCTGAAGGCTGGGGCTATAATTACGAAGCCCGCCTATGCGGGCTTATAGCTTGTAGGGGAGGCAAATTGCGGTGTAGATTAACTTCGGTTGTGTGAGGCTTTGAGTTATTTAGTTAGGAATTGAAAGTTTTGTCGCGTCACGCACCAAGGATAAATTATTGATTACTCATATCTGGCTGAAACATTCTGCTTGTAATGAACTAATACTACAGTTCCATCTTCTGAACAATTAACAGTATAGTCTTTGACTTTCCAATGAGTATTGCTGATTACACCGTCAACATAAATATATTGACAAATTTTGTTGATAAATTCTTCAATCTTATTTACATTATCCCTTAAGTCTTTATGCATCGTTCTTACTGGATCGAGAACCTGCATATCCTCGGATATAGGGATGAAAACTGTTTTATTCATACTACCTACCAAATTCTTTTAATAAAATCCCAAAAAATCCGGAAGTGCAAATAATCAAAATGTATTCTTTAAGCGTGAATACAGAATAATTACGTAGCAAAATTACGTTATTGGTATCTATTATACTCGCCTATGTCACCAGATTACTCGGGACAAAATCTTTGTGGACGATCTTTTAAAGGTGAAAACCTTGCTGGTGCGAATTTTAGTTATGCAGATATTAGAGGAACAAATTTTACTGGGGCTAACTTACGAGGAGCAAACTTTACTGGTGCCAAAGCTGGTTTACAAAAGCGTTGGGCATTGTTTCTGGTTTTGCTTTCTTGGCTACTGTTGGGAATATTAGCTTTTTCATCCCTATTTTGTGCATTTTTCATAATGTACATATTTGATTCTTCTCAAACCCCTGAAAACCAATTTCTAGGCTGGGTCGCACTGATTGTAACGATTATTGTATATATTACTATTATCCCCCAAAGAATATCAGTAACTCTCCTTGGAATCCTAGCCTTCGCTTTCACAGTAGCTGGAGCCGTACCCGGAGCCGTAGCCCTAGTTTTAGTCGGAGCCTTAGTCTTCGCCGTAGCCGGAGCCGGAGCCGTAGCCGGAGCCGGAACCGGAAGTGTTCTAAGTGTCTTAAGTGCTTACATAGCTTGGCGAGCAATGAAGGGAGATGAAGAATATGCTTTAGTGAGGAATACAGCAGTTGCTTTTGCTACGATTGGAGGTACGAGTTTTCGCGGAGCCGATTTAACCGATGCTGATTTCACATCTGCTCGACTCAAAAGTACAGATTTACGAGATGCTGAATTGGTTCGTACCTGTTTCCACAAAACTAAATTTCTCGATAGAATACGTCCTGGTAATTCTTATTTACAATATCCCCAAATACGGCAATTAATATTAACAGGACAAGGACAAGATAAAAACTTCAACCGTTTTTACTTGCGGGGAATTAATTTAAAAGGAGCTTTGTTAACAGATGCAAGCTTTATGTGTTCGGATTTAAGTGAAGCTTGTTTACAAGATGCGGATTTATCCAGAGCTAAGTTAGTTAAAACACAAGTTGATAGAACTGATTTTACCGGATCAACCCTCACCGGAGCATTTATCGAAGATTGGAATATTACCCATGAAACTAACTTTCGTGGGGTGAAGTGCGAGTACGTTTATATGCGCCTCCCTACAAAAGAAAACCCTAATCCCTTACGCAAACCAGATAATAATGCCGAAGTGTTTGCAGATGGAGAATTTGGTGACTTTATCCAACCAATATTTGACACCCTCGATCTTTATCATAACCAAGGTGTTGACCCCCGCGCGATCGCAATTTCCTTTAAAGAGTTAGCAGAAAACAATCCCGATGCGGAATTAGAAATTGTAGCGATGGAAAAAAGAGGTGAGGATAAATTTTTACTCCGTGCTAAAACCACACCGTCAGCTGATAAATGTGAATTGAGTGCAAGATATTTTGATACTTATAACTTAATTAAAGGTTTACCAGAACAGGAAATTAGATTAATTTTGGACGAAAAAGACGATAGAATTAGCTGTTTAGAAAATATGGTTTTAACAGCTTTAAAAACTCCTAATTTTTATTCCAGTACACAAGTAGAACAGGTAGAAAAAATGACAAATAATTCCAGTGGAGACTCTCAAAATTTCAGCTTCGGTAATGTTGATGGTAGTAATCTACAAATAGCCAGAGATAACAGCAACCAGCAAATGGATGTGAATGTAAGCCAAGCTAGTGAAAAACAACTCACCCAAGCCGATGTTATTCAAATGCTGGCGGAAATTGAACAGTTGGTAAACTCCGCACCTGAATTACCGGAAGCAGATAGGAAGAAAACTCTGAGATATTTAGGTGTCGCACAAGAAGAAACTCAAACAGCAGAGCCAGATAAAGAATTTGCAGCAGGAAATCTGAAACGGATGGCACAAACCATGGAAACCGCCAGTAAAACCGTGGAATCTGGTAAGACTCTGTGGGAAAATGTTAAGCCTATTTTGAAGCAACTTCCTGCCTATTTTGGTGTTGCGGCGACAATATTTAGTTTATAGTTATCTAGATCAAAATTTGGCGGTAAAGCAATTGCCGCACAATATTGAGAAAAATTACGATTTAAGTTTTTATATCTCGGGATGGATGATTTTTTATAAAGTATGCTTATCTGAAGATAAAATTGCACCATATAAATAAGCCTTCATTACTGCCACTTCACGAGGATCGCCTGTTTTCTCATCCTTCCCTGGAACCAAAATCCCTTCAATACGTAAAGATGCATATCCTTGAATTATCGCCCAAGCTGCGATCGCCCTTGTCATTGCCGATTGAGCGGGTGCTCCATTTACCAGATCCATCGCTTCAATATGGCTCAGAAGAATATCAAACACTTTCCTACGGGGTTTTGCCACATCAGGTTGTTCGGAGTCAAACCACTCCGAGCGAATCATTAGCTTATATGTATTGGGATTTTCAAGGGCAAAATTAACAATAGCTTGCCCTACAGCCAGAAAACGCTGTTCCATGTCATCTCCTGCTTGCTGATAGGCGTTTTCTAACGTTTGGACAATATTTCCAAAAGCCTGGGCAACATAGGCAGTCATTAAAGCTTCTTTATTCGGGAAGTGATTGGCTGGTGCTCCATGTGAAACGCCGAGATGTCGCGCTATCGCCCGCAAAGAAATGGCTTCGAGTCCCTTATTTTCGATTACTTCCCTTGTTGCCCTGAGCAATTCTTCGCGCAAGTTGCCGTGGTGATACGTCGCTTTGGATTTTTCCACTTTTACTGTTGTTTTTACTGTCATACTCTTAATTCTAAAAAACTATGTTGACAACGTCTATATTATTGTATATGTTGAATATAGACAACGTCTACATATACAAAAGCACTTTGCTGAATTAGAGGATAAGAAAAATGAATGAATCTCTACAAAAGAAGAAAAACTACACAGTAATTTTAGGTGCAAGCGGCGGCTTTGGGGGTGAGATGAGTGTTGAATTATCGGCACGGGGAGACAACCTCAAACTTGTAACCCGTTCCCCGCAAAAGCTACCAGATGTAGTTCAAAACAATAGATTAGTGGAAATCGAGCAAGATATTGATGTACTTGATATTGCTTCTCTCAGCAAAATTTTTGACAGTGCGGATACGGTTATTTTCGGTCTCAATCGTCCCTATCCAGAATGGGATCCGTTCATGCCCCGCGCCCTGGAAGCCACCATCAAGGCTGCTCTGGCTCAGGAAAAACCACCGAGAATAGTCTTTCCGGGAAATGTATATGCCCTTGGTGCTGCGAGAAAAACTCCTTTCGATGAAAATACAGTCAATGCCCCCTCGACGAAAAAAGGGTATATCCGGGACAAACTGGAAAATATGTTGCGTGAGGCTAGTGAAAAATACGGTTTGAAGGTTCTGATTGTCAGGGCTGCCGATTACTTTGGACCTAACGTCCGTAACGGTTTTGTAGACAGAATATTTGGGAATATTGCAGAGGGCAAGCCAGCGGATATTTTTGGTCTGGGAGAAGTTCCCCACCAATTTACATATGTACCCGATTTGACAAGAGCTACGGCGGATTTACTCCTACTTGAAAACCTGGGAAGTTTTGAGATTGTCAATGCACCTTTTATTACGGAACTTTCCATCAAAAATCTAGTTGCTATAGCTGCAGAGAAAGTAGGAAAGCCTTCTTTATCCGTGCGTTCCACACCGTGGAGTATAGTTTCCTTTATTGGTATATTTTCGACATTATTGCGTGAAATGGTGGAAATGAAATATCTTTTTGAAACCCAGATCCGACTTGATACATCAAAATTTGCAACCCTTGTGCCAGACTTCAAGCCGACTTCTCTAGAAAAAGCAATTACCGAAACACTGGGAAGCTACGGCGCTTCTGTCGTCACAAATCAACCTAGTAAAGCCTTAGAGAAAGTATGGTAAGTGTTTAAGGAGAGAGGGAACATCCTGTACCATCTAAACGCAAAGGGGCGCGGAGGGAAGCGCAGAGTAACACAGAGGGAGATAAATTTTAATTTCAAGGATGTTTCTTTTGAGATAATATTACTGATTCACAATCAAAGTTTGGCGGTAAATTATGCAGCAGGCAAGTGGTGAAGTACTAATTATAGAAGATGGAGAAACTCTACCGTCACAAACTCAAATTCCACCAAGAAAGCCTCAGTGGTACGATACTTTTAGTTATATTGCTAACCCGGATAAATTTTGTCGCCATAATTTAGAAAAGTACGGAGCCATTTTTAATACTGGTGTTTTTGGCGGTACAACTATTTTTGTGGGTGAGTCTAAAGCGATTCAGATGGTATTTAATGGCGATGCGCAATATACAGAAATTGCCTTACCACCCACTACAATGGATATGTTTGGCGAGTACAGTTTATTTCAACGTTTTGATTTACATCGTCAGCGTAAAAGTGCTTTGGGGCCTGGTTTAACTGGACGTTTATTAGAAGGGTATATACCCCATATTAATAAGACAATAAAAAAGGGACTGCAAGAATGGCATACTCCTGGAAGAATTGCAGTTTATCCAGAAGTTGAAAAAATCTGTTTTGATGTGCTTACTCCTTTACTATGGGGAGTGAAATTAGATGATAATGAACCCGAAAGTTTTGCTGGTTTACCCATAAAAAGTAAAGCGGAAGTCAAAACTTTATATAAAACTTATTTTGATGGTTTCTATGGTTTATTAAAATGGAAATCCCCTTTAACAGCTTATGGTAGGGGAATTAAAGCACGTGAGAAGTTAATAGAATTTATGCGTGCAGTTATTAAGCGAAGAAAATCGGCAGAAATAAATCCCACATCTGATTTTTTAGCAATGATGCTAGTTAGTCAGCAGGAAAACCCAGAAGGTGTTTTTAGTGATATTCTGATAGAAAACCAATGTCTTTTAGAAGTATGGGCTTCATACTATCAAATTTCTGCTTTGGTTTGTTCCCTGATTTATCAATTAGGAAAATATCCACAGTTTCTAAATAAATTACGTCAAGAACAAGCTGAATTAATATCAGAAAAAGATAGCTTTTCGTTAGAAAATCTCAAACAAATGAGATACCTCGAAGCAGTTATCAAGGAAACTCTACGAACTTTACCACCTAGTTCTACCGCTAACCGTCGCCTTACCAAATCAGTAGTTGTGGATGGAATACTTTATAAAAAAGGTTCTGCGATCGTCGCTGAACCGCGGCTAGCGCATATTATGAAAGAACATTTTGTAGAGCCAGATAAATTTTATCCGGAGCGCTTTTTAGCACCTCGTAATGAAGGTAAAATGTACGAATTTATTCCTTTTGGTGGAGGCGTACATGCTTGTTTAGGCGGGCAAATGGCAATGGTAGTAACAAAAATTTTTGCTTCTAATTTACTACATTTATTTGATTGGGAATCAATTGGAGAGGCAACATTTGTAGAGTTTCCCATAAAAAAATTAAAAGATAATTATCAAATTAATTTGCGAAGCTATCAAAGTTTCAATTAAATTTGTTTACTTAATATCCGATGGTGGGTTACGGCATTATTAAAATGGTAACCTTTACATAATATTTTTTCCTGCTCGCGTGTCACCCTAGAATAGATGGTGCGTTATACCAAGCCCCGTTAATTATTTACTATATAACCCCGAGCAATCATAATTTCTTATTACTCCTAACACAAGACTCCTAACTCCTTAAAAGGCATGGTGGGTTAACTTAAACCACTAACTACAAACGCTGCCCAATAATAAGGATGATTGTACAACTTTTTATCAGTTTCCATTTGACTGGTTCGATATAACTGCGTAGCTAGTTGCGCTTTCATCCTCAATCCTTCGGGAGGAAGTTGATTGAGCAGGTTTTCATACCATTTTGTCAGTTCCCCTGCTGTCAATTCTCTCAACCATTCGACGGCTTCTGTTAAAGCCACTACTGGTGTTGTACCGGAGTGCAATCTTCGATAAAACTCGATCGTCACTAAAGCGTTGGCGGTTGATTCTACTCTCCACAAACTACTAACTACCCTAGAGACTCCTTGACTGAGTAAACCACTGGTTAAACCTGCATATTCGGTGGTAATATCTTTCTTATTTGGAGCAATTTCGCAAGCTGAAAGAGTAAATAAATTGTAACCGTTAAGAGGTTTTTGACAAATTTCATCTAGGGTGATTTTGTCTTCGCCAGCTAATAATATTTGTGAAGTTGAAGGATTAGCGTTATCGGTTGCGTAACCGTAAAAGTTAAATATATTGTAGTTTGCGGTTATTGCATCTTCAACTTGTGGTTTTGTCGCTTTTGCTCCCTGAATGCGATGGGGATTATCGAACATTTGACTGATAGCTAAAGTTGCTAACTTCGCGGATTTGAAAGCAGGATAATCTTTAGTTTCGGGATGTTCAACACTCAGCAACTTTTGTGAAGATTTGTTGCGAGAGGAATTTTTTTGCTGTAAATTTAATCCTATTTGCAGAGTGGGTAAATAGCTGATGCTGAATTTTGAGGAAAATAACCCATGTAAAGGAAATCTATGTAAATCGCGGTGAGGAATTAAAATAATATTACTAATTCCTTGAAGCTCCTGTTCGATAGTGCTAATACTCAGTATTTCTCTTAGCTTCGCCAGTCGCTGTTCCATACCCTTGCGCCACGAATGATTTATTTTACTTTGTTTATCACTCGTTTCGCTGCGATAATCTCCGTATTGTTGATTCCAATCTGACAACCAATCTTCAAATTCTACTAAGCAGTTAACTGCCTCAGGTAAAGGAAATTCATCGGGCGCTACATTCAGTACTGGTGTAAATACGGGAATTGGTTCTGGAGCATTAGGCTTGATAATAAAAGTGCGTAAACTTGAAGGGCTGATGTGCCAGTAAATTGCAACAGTTGTCGGATTGAGTAGCTGTAAAATTGAATTATATTTTGGCGAGTAAATTTGGTCAGTCCAACCGTACATTTGCCAAGTTAAACAAGCATTTTTACCATGTTCGGCGATTTCTAAACCCTGCACAATTTCACCGTACTGTATGGCGATTTCAACCGCTAGCTGTTCAAAGCCAATATTCTTTAAAGTTAATTGCTTTCTACTTTCATCGCTGCGATTTGCTTGAGTTATTAATTCTTGTAAGAAATCGGTGCTATATTCGTGCAATTCCTGGGCTTGTCTCGTTTCCCTTAAACCAACTAGAACTTTAATGAAGTGTTGCAATAATTCTAAATGTAGTTCGGGAAAAGCATCAGCAGTAATTGTAACCAATGCTTGATTATATTCATCTACTGTTTGATACCAATAATCGCGGGGGGTAGAATATCTTCTACCAATATCGTAGTAACAATTACCAATTGCTAAATGGAGTCTACCCCAACCTTCTGGGTGGGTATCGTTACTTATATATTTTAAAGCTTCTAAATAGCTAGTTAATTTACCTCTAGATCCCCGTGCATTCAAAGCGGAATTACCAGATGAGGGACTAGATAAACTCAATTCCCAATCAAAATTCTGCGATTTTTCCGCTGCACTACCTCTACCAAGCCAAGCTTCCCAGTAATCGGCTTTGATTTGTAGCGCGCGATCGTAACAAAGGATTGCTTGTTCGTATTGTTCTAGATAGAACAGTGCCACGGCCCAATTGTACCAAGCTTCTGGGAAATTCGGTTGAAGTTCTAAAGCTTTATCGTAGGATGCAACCGCTTCCTCTCTATGTCCCAAGTTATCAAAAGCTACAGCTCTATTAAACCAAGTTAAGTAGAAATCCGGTGTAATTTTCAAAGCTTCATCCCAAGAATCGATCGCTTCCATCCATTGTGTCAATTGTCCAAGTGCTACACCCCTATCGATCCAAGCATCGTGTAAATAGGGTTCAATCTCAAGGGCTTTATCATAAGAATCAATTGCATCTTCATATCGTGCAATACCAGATAGCGCTAAACCTCGGTAATACCAATTTTCTGGATCTAGCGGTTCTAATTCTAATGACTTATCGTAACTGAAGATAGCTTCATCAACACGCCCTAACTTCAGTAACGCCAAACCATTACTAGACCAAGCTTCCTGGTAATTAGGTCGAATTTCAATGGCTGTATTAAAAGAAGTAATCGCATCTTCTAATAATCCTAATTCACCTAAAGCTCTACCTCGGTTATACCATCCTTTATAAAAGTCATTTTTAATTTCAATCGCTTTATCGTAGGAAGCGATGGCCTCTTCCAAAAATCCCAAATGAAACAGTGTCAAACCCCGGTTAAACCAGTATTCGTGTACATCTGGCTTGATTTCCAGTGCTTTTTCATATAATTCCACAGCAGATTCTAAATTACCGGCTCTAGCTTGTGCAAGTCCCTGATAAAAGAATGCTTCTGCTTTTTGTGTTACATCTTCATTTTCAACAACAACTTCAGGTAAACCTTGTCTTTCTCCCAACCCAGAAGCAAGTTGTTGAACCAAATTAGCACTTTCATCCAACCTTCCCAACAATTCATCTATGGCTGTTGCAACACTCGGCTCCACAGAAGCTGTTGGTTGCTCCAAAGGTTCGGTTTCTGGTTCGTCTTCCTCTGTTAATTCCAGTAAAGCATTAAAGTTTTTTAATAACTCTTCATCTTCAACAAAATCTTCTGGGGAATCTTGAATCGGTTCATCATTTGAATTTACAGGCTGGGAATCCTCAACTGAATCTTGAGAAGGTGCAAGAATTGTATCATCGTAATCCTGCTCGGGATTATCCCATACCAAATCGCCCAAATCATGGATAAACTCTTGTTCGTCAGCATTAGAAGAATTTTTATTTGAGACTTGCGGCGTAATGTCATCCCACAATAATTCCCCTAAATTGCGAACCAAATCTTGTCCGGGAGTACTGTCTGGGGATGCAGGAGTTGCTACCTCGTTTAAGTATTCTTCGTCTTCGTTTTCATGCTGTAGTTCTTCTACACCCTGGGATAAATGATCCTCAGGGGCTGGTGTATTTGTATTTTCAGACGTTAGTGCAATTTCATCTACAAGCTCTTCGTTGTATTCAAATACCTGTTCGTATAAAACACCAGGAAGCTCTTCATTGGGTGGGAATATATTGTTATTTACAGGTGCTTCTTGAGGTTGAGGTTCGTAGTCTTCCCATAACAAATCACCGAATTCGCGTAACAACTCCTGTCCAGGAGAATCTACCACAGATGTTGAGCGATCGTATTCACCATTCGTCGCAATTGATTCAATGATTAATTCATTCGGTTGAGGATTACCATCTTCCTCATCACCATTCCTGACAACTGACTGATTGATTAATTCCTCCGATACAGTTGATGCAGGAGTTAATCCTTCAAATTCTGTAGATATGGGAATAGAATACATTGGTTGCTGCTTAGAATTGCGCGCCAACAACTGTACTCCAATATCGTAAGCAACATCTCCTATTTGACCAATTTCGAGTTCCCCCAACTCCACCATTCTTGAAGCTAACTCATAATTTGGTGCTGATGAAGCTAATAATTTCTTCCCAAATTGTTCCAACCAATCCAACCAACGCTGTTGAGAAACGCGATGTTCGATGTTTTGTAGCCATCTTTGCGCCCAATGCTCTCCTCGCGCTTGTTCTACGCCTTCTAGAAGCTGGGTAAACAAAAATTCTAGATCCGAGTTTGTTAGTTCTGGTAACTCCCTAACCGTCTGCATCTCCCTCTTTTTCATCGAAGGAGTCCGCTTTCGGCCAAAAAGATATTGGATAAACTTTATGAGCCTCTGCACTAGCCGCCTGAGCATCTGCTGCATTGTTAAATGTGGTTCACATAGATTTTAACGAGCGCGGTGTTCAAAAATTCAATCATTACGTAATAGGCTACCAAAGTATGTAAAATTTTCTATGAATACAACCAATTACGTCCGTAAAAAGTCAGATTTATAACAAATAAGAGCTAATTTTTACCAACACGACGGTTTAATTAAACCAGTAGAATTGGAAGTAACATTGCTACTTCTGAGATAACTTAACAAAATTTCCTGAAAATAGCTTGCTAGGCAAGATACCCTTTGCAAACAAAATAAAGTTATCAAAATAAATGGGTATAAAGAGTCGCCAGAACACTGGTTACTTTGAATACAATTTTGAAATAGCAAAACTTTGAGTTGTTTTACAATACAATTGTCTCAACAAAAGCACCTTTTGCTAAATTTTCTCCAGTTTGACTGTATTACGGATATAGAAAATAGGGCGTTGCTGAATAAAAATATGAAGTCATCATTTCTCATTTTTATCGGAATTATAGGTTTATATAATTCATCGCCAAATAGCAGCAACGCTGAAAATACACCTACATTCAAGGTGCTTATGGCGAAAATCCTATCCCTGGAAATAGCAAAAACCTCTATCTATTACAAGAGCTAACTAACGGAAGTAACTAGCAACCACAGCCTGCAAATATATCCAGAGAAGACAATTCACGAAGTATCCCCCCAGGGATTATTCTATCCTTTGGACGATTGAAATAGCTTACCCATTAGTTTCGTGAAAATTTTAACCCATATATTCGTAAGATCGTTATTAACAATTAACACATTTGGGTAGATACACATTAGAAACAAAAAGTCAAATACTTTAGGTATTAAATAATAATATTTGTACGCGTATTATCCAGCAGCGTGATGTTGATTAACTAATGCCTGAACGATTACTTGTGGATCGTCTGTTTCAATTCCCAGTTGTTCGGCAATTTGCGATCGCAAATTTACATCCTGTTGCATTAACTCAATTAACTCTTCGAGAGTAATGGTTTGATATTCTTCTCCTGTATCGTTTACATCGGCTTCTGATTGTGCTTCTTGAACCAAACTTTCTTGAGGCACAGCGGTAGTATTTTCGATTGCAGCATCTGGTCCAGAATAGTCCAATATTGGTTCGACTTGATTGCGCGTTAACAATCGCATGCCGATATCGTAAGCAACATTAGAAATTTCACCAACCCCCAATTCTCCCAACTGTACCAGTCGAGATGCCAATTCATTATTTGGTGTCGGTGCATCTAATAATTTGCTGCCAAATTTTTGTAACCATTCCACCCAACGCTTTTGAGGAACCCTGCTGTCAAGATTGGCCACCCATTTCTGTGCCCAAGCTTGTCCGCGTGCTTGATGAACACCTTCCAATAGTTCTGCAAACAAAAATTCCAGATCGGTATCGTTTAAAGGTGGAGCCGCAGGCGTTGGAGAACTATGTTTTTCGACCGATTTTTGCTGCTTTGTACCAAATAACCCTTGGAAAAACTTTTTGAGCCATTGAAGAAGCCGTTTTAGCATACGGACACCAACCAGTGTTAATTACCCTAAGATTGTAGCTACTAGTAACACATTTTCTCTAAGTGTTTGTTTTTTTCAGATAAAAATTTTACAAAATAGGTTAAAAATGTGCATGTTAAGAATTAGGAGCTATACATCAATAGCAGTTAGTAAACTTCCTACCCCCTCCACCCCCTCTACCCCCTCTACCCCCTCCACCCCACACCACTTGCTTCCTACTGCGGGAAACGTGCCTTCTCTGTAGCTCCTCTACCCCAAAAGAGGACAGTTCGGTACTGCGGGAACCGTGCCTTCTCTGTGGCTCCTCTACCAGATAGCGATTTAAAAGTGAATTACGCTTTATCGCAAATAAAGAATTAAAATAGTTTAACCCTTTAAGCGGGAAAGCTTGTAAGGCGCTATGTCCTCCATGTCCTACGAACCGCTGCATCATAAATATCGCCCCAAGACTTTTGCCGAACTAGTTGGACAAGAGGCGATCGCTACTACCCTAAAAAATGCAATTAATACTCTTAAAATTGCTCCAGCTTATTTATTTACCGGTCCTCGGGGGACGGGTAAAACCTCTAGCGCCCGTATTTTAGCGAAATCACTCAATTGTCTAAACAGCTCGCGACCCACGCCGCAACCATGCGGAAAGTGTGACACTTGTCAAGGAATTACCAAAGGTGCCACTTTAGATGTAATTGAAATTGACGCAGCTAGCAATACAGGTGTCGATAATATTAGAGAAATTATCGAAAGAGCGCAATTTGCACCGGTTCAGTGCCGCTATAAGGTTTATGTGGTCGATGAATGTCATATGCTCAGTACCCAGGCGTTTAATGCACTACTGAAAACACTAGAAGAACCACCACAGCACGTTGTCTTTGTTCTCGCGACAACAGATCCGCAAAGAGTATTACCCACAATTATTTCTCGCTGTCAAAGGTTTGATTTTAGACGGATTCCAATTGATGCGATGGTGCAACATTTAGCTAACATCGCCGCCAATGAAAATATTAATATCACCAAAGAAGCCATTACTTTAGTTGCTCAAGTTGCTCAAGGAGGATTGCGAGATGCCCAAAGTCTTCTCGATCAATTAGGTTTATTCTCAGGAGAAGTAACACCCGCTCATGTTTGGGATTTAGTTGGCTCCGTAAGCGAGCACGATTTATTAAATTTACTAAAAGCCATAGTCTCCGACAACTCCGAAGCGGTAATTGACTGTACCCAGCATATATCAGACCGTGGTAGAGAACCTTTAATTATTCTCCAAAATCTCGCTTCATTTTACCGCGATTTACTCATTGCCAAAACTGCACCCAATCGCAATGATTTAGTTGCTTGTACTCAAGCTATGTGGGAAGTACTTGTTTCGGTTGCCCAAAACCTGGAAATAACTACCATTTTGCATGGGCAGCAGCATCTGCGTACCGCCGAAGTGCAAATCAAAAACACCACTCAACCGCGTTTGTGGCTTGAAATAACCTTACTCGGATTATTACCATCAGCAACTACCATTCAACCACCAGCTATTGCTACTCAAGAAAACTTACCTAAATTTAATTCAAAACCACCTCAAACAAACAACTATCCTGCGACAACACACACAATCCCCTCCATACAACAAACACCACCTAATGTTGCACCTACTCATCCATCTCTTACCAAAAATACCGAAGTTCCCAAACAAGAAGAAAACGGAACAAAAAAACAACACACCCCCTCCATTTCTTCTCCTCGTGAATACCCTTCAACTTCCTTTGCTATCAAAAACTCATCCTCTCATTCACCGACTTTTTCACGTCAAGTACCCCACTTTCACGTCTTTACATCATCCCAGCCAACTCATCCTTCTTCCTTTGCCTTTTAATCAATTAGCTATCTACATAGCATTACACCTTGAGACCTACTCACAGTTCCATCACTATTTCAAAACTGAGCGGAAGTCGCGAGAATATGAACAACGCGCATCAATA
>JBHJJJ010000028.1:0-19732 GCA_050042755.1 Rivularia sp. (in: cyanobacteria) | reverse complement strand
CGTTTACGACCTTCATGTTCCGTTAACTCATTCTTTTATTGCTAATGGATGTATAACTCACAACTGTGGTGAAATTACGGGTAGTAATTTTCACTGCAACCTCAGCGAAATCCACCTAAATCAAATCGATCCGGAAAATTACAAGGAACAAGAACAAGCTTTCACAGCCGGTGCTTTATCTGTAGCAGCGCTGTTAAATCATAAGTTCCTAGAACCTCGTTACCAATACAGTCGCGAGTTAGACCCGATTGTCGGTGTATCTTTTACTGGCTTATTTGACTTTTTTGTCCGTGCTTTTGGGGGTGATTGGTTGCGCTGGTGGTCCGAGGGAAGACCTGCCACAGAGCAAGGTTTAGACTTTAAGCGTCGCGAGCAGGAATATTTGAGCAGATGGAAAAATATCGTACATCTGGTAGTTTGGGAATATTGCGATCGCCATCATATTAAGCGTCCGAATCGCTGTACAACGGTACAACCAAGCGGTACCAAATCTTTACTCACAGGAGCTTCCCCAGGATGGCACCCACCCAAAGCTCAAAGGTTTATTCGCCGGATAACTTTCCGTAAAAACGATCCGGTAGCCTTAGCTTGTATTGACTACGGTTATTCTGTGGTTCCTTCCCAGACAGATAAAGACGAAAACGGAAACTTGTTAAACGATCCTTTCGATTCTCGCTGTACCGAATGGTTGGTAGAAATTCCCGTTGCTGTACCTTGGGCAGATTTACCAGGTGCTGACGAAATCGCCATCGATAAATTTAGTGCCTTAGCTCAGATGGATTTTTATATGCAGGTACAGCAATTTTACGTGACTCATAATACTTCAGCCACAATTGAAGTAAGAGAAAACGAAGTCGAAGAATTAGGAAATCGCATATACCAAGCAATTCAAAAGGATGAAGGCTATATCAGCGCCGCACTTTTAGCAAGATTTGATGACCATCAAACCTTTCCTCGCTTACCATTTGAACCGATCGACAAACAGCAGTACGAAGAGTTAATGGAACAAGTGAAAAATCGCCGCGATACACAAGATTTTCATACTGCATTAAAAAGGTATGATTTCGGTGAATTAATCGAAGCTGGGCCAGCCGGATGCGATTCCGATAAGTGCATGATGCCCGAAGAAAATCCCGTGTAACATTGAAGCATGAAGTAGATAGGGAACCCGAATAGAGAACTAAAATCAATTTTTGCAGCACCAGTTTGTCAGAATTTTTGATTATATCTCTTCTAGTTTCCCGAGTTTCCATCTAACTTCAACCTTCATACTTCATCCTTTTTTTTACCTTTGGAGATAAAAAATGTTCCTTGAAGAATTATTGCCACTATTCAAAGAATTCACCCAGCACCCAGCTTCATTTATGGGCGGATTTGTTTCTGGCGTACTTAGACTCAGCCTTAATGATGACCCCGTAAAAAGCTGGTTAGCACAACAAACAAATACAACTACTTACCCTACTTCCACCAATGGTACCCACAATGGTACGAGCAATGGTCCTCAAACTATTTCAATTGAATAAATTTGTAGAGTAAATAGAAAGATTTGGTTAATAAATAGTTAAATTAAACAAGGTTTGCTAATTTTCAGCAGACCTTTTTCTTATTTTACGATCGAAATATGTGCTGATATCAAGCGATTTAATTAATATTAGATAATTATTTAATTAGTTTAATGGCACTTTTACTAAGTATAAATTAGAGATGCCAGAGGTGGAAATTTTTACAAAAATAATGCCTCCAATTTAGTCATGGGAGCCGGAAGCACTGATTAATACGGATTTATAATAATGGCACCTACCTAGAAACCTCCAGCTTTTATAGCCTGCTGTGTAGCTCAGCACTACTGAATGTAAATTGTATATTTTGGATCTTAAATTTGATTTACTTTCATCTTACTAGTAATTATTTTTACAACAGAATAGAAAAAAGATAAAACCCTTACTCTTTTATGGGAAGTATATATAAGTTACACTGATTCCAACTTGTAAAATATTGTAATATATCACACCTTGAAAATTGGAGCGATCGGGTACTATAAAAACGTGTTCGTAAGTTCAGTCCAAAGAATGGTTTATTTTGAGTTAATACTGCAATTACAGTTGATTATTAACTACATAATTAACCGTAAATAAAATCAGACTAATATCGGGCCATTTAAAGCTAATTATCTGATTGTAATTTGTGCTGAGCGATCCGCAATTTGTCCCTAGAAACGTTAACAAGCATGACTATTTACGTTGGAAATCTTTCCTATCGCGCTACAGAAGCAGACTTAAGAGCAGTATTTACCGATTACGGTGAAGTTACTAGAGTTGTGTTACCTACCGACCGCGAATCGGGTAGAATGCGTGGTTTCGCTTTTGTTGACCTCAGCGATGAAGCCCATGAAGATAATGCCATTTCTGAGCTAGATGGAGCAGAATGGATGGGTCGTCAAATCCGAGTTAATAAAGCTAAACCAAAAGAAGATAGCCGTCCGCGTGGTGGCTTCGTGAAAGAGCCAGATTTCCAAGAACAATAAATTATCTTATCTAAATTAAAGCGGAAAGACTTTCGCTCGCGATCGCGATCATTTTTTATTTGATGTAAGAATGAATCTTGTATCAATGGTACAGTAGTAAAAATAATCCACTAGCTATACCATTCTAATAGATAAAAAGCAATACATCAAAATTTAATTGGTCGTTTCTCCGTTAGATTTTATCTAACTGCGGGAATGATGGCGAGTACCGCTCTAATCATAATTTTAAATAACTAATCAGTTCCTGACTCTGCATTCATGAATCAGAGTTAGATATTTTAATGTCAGCTGTTTTCTAATCAAGGATTATGTAAACAGCCATAACTTACACCTAGTAAGTTATAACTCACAGAAAAACTTCATAGAAACAACCCCGACAAGATACCGAGTATACACGATATCATAAAAAGTCGGGTTTTCCTATATTTAGAAAAATTCAAATTATTTTTATAGATTTACTATAAAATGTAACAGCTTTTACTAAAGAATGAAATACAAAAAGCATTCGTTTACTTATACAAATAAACTAACTTCTGACTGTCTAGTTAAAGTTAGTCCAAAAATCATTTTGATTCACTTATATACTTATAAAATATAAATATAAGTCATTAATAAATAAAACAAGTATTTATAATTACTACAATATACAGTAAAAAACGTTTTTTCTGCATATCAATACTGAGAAAATACTTATTGCTGCCATTAAAGATACAAAAGGTTTATTCAGGTTTATCTAAAATAACATTTGCGTTACTAAAATACCTTTCTAAGATAGAGGCAGCAACCACAAGTTGCACCGATAAGGCTTCTTCTCAAATAAGAGCAACACTATAGTTCGGATTATTATGACAAAAGCAGCAGAACATGAAAACAAAGGGACCCAGTATAACCCAGATAAAAGTCTAGATAGAGATTGTACGACTTTATCGCGTCACGTCTTGCAGCAATTTCAAGGCTTTTCGGCACAAGCACAGGATTTAAGTGCCCTGATGAATCGCATCGCCCTTGCAGGTAAATTGGTTGCTCGTAGACTTAGCCGCGCTGGTTTAATGGAAGGAGTTCTCGGCTTTACCGGAGAAGTTAACGTGCAGGGAGAATCCGTCAAAAAGATGGATGTCTATGCGAACGATGTATTTATCTCGGTTTTCAACCAAAGCGGTTTAGTTTGTCGCTTAGCTTCCGAAGAAATGGATCAACCGTACTATATTCCGGAAAACTGTCCCATAGGTAGATATACTTTACTGTACGACCCAATTGATGGTTCATCGAATACAGATACAAACTTAAGTTTGGGTTCAATTTTCTCGATTCGACAACAAGAAGGAGATGATATTGACGGACTTGCCAAAGATTTGCTTGCTCCAGGTACCAAACAAATTGGAGCCGGATATATTCTTTATGGTCCGAGTACCATGCTAGTCTACACTGTGGGAAAAGGAGTACATTCCTTTACTCTTGACCCCAGTTTGGGTGAATTTATACTTACCGAAGAAAATATTAAGATTCCCGATCGCGGTTCAGTTTATAGCGTCAACGAAGGGAATTTTTGGCAGTGGGAAGAATCAGTTCGGGAATATGTTCGCTACGTTCACCGAACCGAAGGCTATACCGCTCGCTACAGTGGAGCAATGGTTAGCGACATCCATAGAATTTTAGTTCAAGGTGGCGTGTTTCTCTATCCAGGTACGGTGCAAAAACCAGAAGGCAAATTACGCTTACTGTACGAATCTGCTCCTTTAGCCTATGTAATAGAACAAGCAGGTGGACGCGCTACCACTGGTGAGATGAACATTTTGGATGTAGTTGCTGAAAAATTACACCAGCGCACGCCTCTAATTATTGGTAGTAAAGAGGATGTAGCAAAAGTCGAATCTTTTATTCAAAATGGTCACTAGTTAAACAGTTAACAGTGAACACTGAACAGTTAACAGTGAATAGTGAGTGGTTTGTACGACTTATGCTATATCAAAAGATGATTGCGAGGCTTTCACCTTGAGGTAAGAAAGTAAAACTAATATTCGCGTTCTTCCATCGCTACTCACTGATGACTGTTGACTGCTCACTGATGACTGCTCACTGCTCACTGCTCACTGCTCAGTGCTTAAATCGGTAAAAGGAAAAGTAGCGATTGCTAATGCGAAGATTGCTTATCAGGAGTACAAAAAGATTATAAATGACAAACGTTGGCAAGCTTTGGCCTCGAGAGGCCCTAAAGTACAGCGTTTGTTGTGGGCAAGCACCAGCACTAAAGATCCCAGTTACAGCGATGTTATGTACGTTGATGAGTTAATTGGTGCCGATACCGTTAACACCCTACCACCAGTCACCATTGAAGCCTGTGCCGATAATTGCGACGTAGATTCTAGAGTCGAAACCGACGTTGAAGAAGCATACAAACTGATTGAAAGTCTCAAAGATCCCGATATCAATATCGGACTTGATAGAGTCATGGACGAATTGCTTGCTGAAGGTATTGATAAGTTTATCAAACCCTTCCAATCCTTAATAAGTTCCTTAGAAGACAAAGTAAAGCAGTTATCGCCTGTTTAATTATTAATGGGCAATAGGTAATTGGGAATTGGTAATTGGTAATTGGAGATGGGGAGATAGGGAGACAAGGAGACAAGGAGATAAAAATAATTTTAACCTTTGACCTTTAACCTTTAACCTCTTACCCATTACCAATTACCCATTACCCATTACCAATCCCCCGTAACAGTAAATCTAAAATCCAAAATCGAAAATTTAAGTTATGGTAAGTTTGCTAGAGAATCCACTGCGGGTTGGCTTGCAACAGCAAGGAATGGCTGAACCCCAAATTATTATTATTTTTGGTGCTTCCGGAGATTTAACTTGGCGTAAACTAGTACCAGCACTGTACAAATTTCGACAAGAAAGACGGATCCCACCAGAAACAACTATTGTTGGTGTAGCGCGACGAGACTGGAGCCACGACACCTTCCGCGAAAACATGCGTAAGGGTATGGAAGAAGCCCACGGTGGTGTTGGTCCAGAGGAATTGTGGAAAGATTTTTCCAACGGTCTTTTTTATTGTTCGGGTAATATTGATAATCCCGAAAGCTACGAAAAGCTAAATAATTTACTAAGTGAATTAGATGAAAAACGCGGAACTAGAGGTAACAGATTATTCTACCTTTCCGTTGCTCCGAAATTTTTCCCCGAAGCTATCAAACAATTAGGTTCTGGGGGAATGCTCGAAGATCCCGACAAACATCGTTTGGTAATAGAAAAACCCTTTGGTCGAGATTTAGCATCTGCGAAGAATCTCAATCGAGTTGTACAAAAATATTGTAAAGAAGAACAGGTTTATCGAATTGACCACTATTTGGGTAAAGAAACGGTTCAAAATTTGTTAGTTTTCCGTTTCGCAAACGCAATTTTTGAACCATTGTGGAATCGTCAATTTGTAGACCACGTACAAATAACAGTAGCAGAAACGGTAGGAGTTGAAGACCGGGCTGGTTATTACGAAAGCTCCGGTGCATTACGGGATATGTTGCAAAACCATTTGATGCAACTTTTCTGTCTCACCGCGATGGAAGCTCCTAACGCCATGGATGCCGATAGCATCCGTACTGAAAAAGTAAAAGTATTACGTGCGACTAGACTTGCAGACGTACAAAATTTAGCTTATTCAGCAGTACGCGGTCAATACAGCGCTGGCTGGATGAAAGGTGAAAAAGTTCCAGGGTATCACGACGAACCAGGAGTTGCGGAAAATTCCACCACGCCTACTTTTGTGGCAACAAAATTTGTAGTTGATAACTGGCGTTGGCAAGGTGTTCCTTTCTATCTGCGTACAGGTAAGCGGATGCCGAAAAAAGTTAGCGAGATTTCCATCCACTTCCGCGAAGTTCCTTCACAGATGTTTACATCTGCAGCGCAGCAGAAAAGCGCCAATGTTTTGACTATGCGGATTCAGCCAAATGAAGGAATTTCCTTACGTTTCGACGTGAAAGTGCCCGGAGGAGATTTCCGCACTCGTTCCGTTGATATGGACTTTACTTACGGTTCATATGGTCTGCAAGCAAAATCCGACGCTTACGATCGCCTATTTCTTGATTGTATGATGGGCGACCAAACTTTGTTTACCAGAGGAGACGAAGTAGAAGCTGCTTGGCAGGTAGTAACACCAATTTTAAGCGCATGGGATGCACCCGCAGATCCAGCAACAGTTCCTGGATACGAAGCAGGTACCTGGGAACCTGTAGAAGCAGAACTATTGATTAACCGAGATGGCCGCCGTTGGCGCAGACTTTAGAGAGTTGTTGGTTGTTAGTTGTTAGTTGTTGGTTGTTAGTTGTTGGTCGTTGGTTGCTAGTTGTTTGTTGTTGTTTTTTGGTTGTTGTTTATTATTACTACTATCAACTATCCACTAACCACTATCTACTAACCACTATCCACTATCCACTATCCACCATCCACTAACTTATTTACAACTCAAAAATTAGAATCTTTTAATTGTTATGACAACCCACGCACCCACTCTTTTTTCACTTCAGGCTCCCAAAGATGTTTCGCTCACCGAAATTGAAGCCGAGCTAAATAAAATTTGGCAAAGTTACGGTATCGGTGGTGAAGATGGAGCACTTCCTGCGGCTACGCGAGCAACTACATTTACTTTGGTAGTTTACGAACCAGAACAAACTCAGTATTTGTTGGCTGCTTTAGGATTTTACAGCGGTCCTATTGATGGTATTCTAGGACCGCAAACTATATGGGCACTAAGAGATGCACAGAAAGCTCTTGGTTTAGAACGAACTGGTAAGTGTAGTCCACAACTCTTAGCACGACTACGAGAAGAACTCGCTAAACTTCATGGTGGTGGTAGCAGCAATCAGAACAATGGTATTAGTGCTGCTGAATACAGTCCAGATGCAGCTAGTGCTAGAATTGCTGACGAAATCGCCCTGCGTAACCCTTGTCGCATTATTAGTTTGATACCCATAGTTGGTGAAGATGAGGGCGTTAAGGCGCAAGTTTCAGCCTATTGTCCGATTCAAAAACAATCATCATCTTCTCTGGTTTGCTGCGAATACATTACTTTAACAGGAACTGCCGCAGCTTTGGAACGTATTGGTGGTATGGTTCCAGCATTATTGATTGGTGGTTTGCCCAAGTTTATTTGGTGGAAGGCGACACCAGATCCAAATAATGCTTTATTTAAGAGACTTTCAGGCGTATGCGATAACGTTATTGTTGATTCGTGTAATTTTAACGAACCAGAAAACGATTTGCTCAATCTGCAATCATTGGTAGAAAATGGCATACCAGTAGCAGATTTAAATTGGCGACGTGTGGGAGGATGGCAAGAATTAACAGCAGAAGCTTACGATCCACCAGCGCGACGTAAAGCTTTAATGGAAGTTGATAGAGTAAATATCGACTATGAAAAAGGTAATCCCACCCAAGCCTTGATGTTTTTAGGTTGGTTAGCAAGTCGCTTGAATTGGCGTGCGGTTTCCTTTGAAATAGAACTCGGCGACTACAATATTAGACGCTTTAAGTTCGTCACAGATGAGCAAAGGCAAATTGAAACTGAATTGGCAGGAGTGCCAGTAGGGGATGTCGGTGATATTCCCGGCGATTTAATTGCCATACGCTTAAGTTCCACCAATCCAGATGCAAACTGCGGTACTTTGATTTGTTCCGAAACTGGCGGTTGTATGCGGATGGAAACCCAAGGTGGTGCCCAGTCTTCTGGTGTATTTCAACAGATAACATCACTTTCCGAACAAAAAGCTGAAGTTTTGCTTTCCCAACAAGTACAACGTTGGGGTAAGGAAGCCCTGTTTGAAGAAAGCTTAGCACTTACTGCGCAATTGATTCAATTAACTAAGAAAGGTTAGGAGTTAGTTGATAGTTGCTCGCGGGGTTACAAAATTTCACCTTTATGGTGAGACATATTAATTTTGTAGAGACGTTGCAGTGCAACGTCTTTCTATATTTCTGGTTGGATTGGGAATATTACTCCCTGTTCCTTTGTGTTCGGAGGCTGTATAAAATATAGTCAAATCAAAAATGGTGCGTTACGGCATTTTTTTAACTATATTTTTTTAACTTATATGAAAACGTATCGAGGTCGTAGCAAACCCTACAATAAATCTGCCAACTGCCTAAGTCCTATTTAGATTAAAAACAAATATTAATGAATAATAGGCACATATGCCTGTAAAATTCATAATTCATCACTCATAATTCCTAACTCATAACTTTTCATTCATGCCTTTAATTATTGCAGGAGAACGGAGTGGGGTGGGTAAGACTACGGTTACGCTCACTCTGTTGTCCTGTTTATCTCGGCGCGGTTTACAGGTGCAATCTTTTAAGGTGGGACCAGATTATATCGATCCAATGTTTCACAAGTATGTTACAAATCGTGCTTGTCGTAATTTAGATCCGGTTTTGACTTCAGAAAGTTATGTAAGAAAGTGTTTTGATCGTTACTCAAATTTATGTGAATATGCCCTGATTGAAGGAGTGATGGGTTTATTTGATGGTGTTTCAACCCCACCCCTGCCCTTAGTAAAGGGAGAAGAAGAAACCCCACCCCTGCCCCTCCCCTTATTAAAGGGAGGAGTGAATGAGGAAAAAATTTCACCACTTGAAATCACCTCACCAAAGGTAGGAGTTAATGATTTTGCAAGTACGGCTCATATTGCTCGGTTATTAAATTTACCCGTATTGTTAGTAGTTGATTGCAGTCGGTTATCTGGCTCAGTTGCTGCAATTGTTCACGGTTATCGTTCCTTTGACAAAGAAGTTAACATTGCCGGAGTAATATTAAATCGCGTTGGTAGCGATCGCCATTTATCTCTCCTCAAAAATTCACTTGAGCCTTTACAAATTTCCATTTTTGGTGTATTAAAACGTCAAGATAATATTACAATTAGCGATCGCCATTTAGGTTTAGTACCAACAGCAGAGCTTTCAGAATTAGATCAATTAATAGATAGACTTGTAACTCTCGGCGAAAATTGCTTCGATTGGGAGAGCTTATTACCACTTTTATTAAGCAGACAAGGAGACAAGGAGACAATTTCTACCCCCTCTACCCCACGCCACTTGCTACAACGGAGGGAACCTCCGCAACGCAGTGGCTCCTCTCCCCCCTCTTTGCCAAAAATCGCCGTAGCATACGACAAAGCCTTCAATTTCTACTACCAAGACAATCTCGATTTATTAGAAACTTTGGGTGCAGAATTAATTTTTTGGAGTCCCTTAGAAGATACTGAATTACCCAAAGATATCAAAGGAATGTATTTAGGTGGTGGCTTTCCAGAAGTTTTCGCTGAAAAATTAGCAGAAAACTCTAGCGCTAGGGATTCTGTAAAAGCAGCAATTTTCTCGGGAATGCCGACAATCGCCGAATGTGGTGGTTTGATGTATTGTGCCGAGCAAATAGTAGATATGACGGGTAAATCATGGGAAATGGTAGGAGTTTTACCCACAACAGCAGTAATGGATAAACGTTTAACCTTAGGATATCGTCGCGCTATCGCGCTACAAGATAGTTTATTGGTAGATGCAGGAAAAACAATTTATGGACATGAGTTTCATCGTTCGAGTTTAATATCCGATTCAAATAAACCTTTATTTCAAACCTATAGATTCGATTGCGAGGAATGTATGGGAAAAGAAGGGTGGATTTCACCGCCAAATCTCCATGCTTCTTATATTCATATGCACTGGGGAAATTGTAGGGAAATACCGCAGCGATTTTTAGAAAAATGTCGGGTTTTTAATCCACATTTAGCACCATTATGTCAAGTAAAGTAATGACTTTTTTAGCCCATTGCAGTCACATCTTTATTCAACTTGCGAATCAAACGCGATAATTCGCGAATTATATTCACTGCAATTTCAGGAGTTTCTTCGATAGCATCATCAAGTTGTTCTTGAGTTAATTCCAAACATTCACAAGCATCTATTGTAGTTGCAGAAGCCGAACGCGGTTGGGTATCAAATACGGCCATTTCACCAAAGTATTTGCCTTGGGGAATGACTGCAAGTGTTCTGTTATCTAAATGAATTTTAACTTTTCCGGAAACAACAATATAGAGAGATTGTCCTTGTTCACCTTGTCTAAAAATACTGCAATTTGGTGGAAACCACAGTTCATTCATAGCAGAAGCTAATCGAACGATAAAATCATCTCTTAACTCTTTGAATATCGGAACTTGACGTACAAATAATAAACGATCGACGCTAGTTAACATAGAATTAGAGTTAGTTGGTAGTTGATAGTTGATGGTTGGTGGTTGATGGTTGGTGGTTGATAGTTGGTGGTTGGTGGTTGATGGTTGGTGGTTGGTGGTTGATCGCTTTGAAATTATGGTTATTTGCTTGTTTTATTTTTTTCTTGTTTTGCTGCTCTTTCTAGATATTTGAAATAACCGTTTAATTTTGGTGAAAGTTCATCAACAATAGGATTAATTATAGAAATTTGTTGGTTTGTTAATAATTTACGATTATATGCTCTTCTTAACCAATATCTTGTTTCATACAAAGAAGCTCTAGCAATTTTAACAAATGTGAGATTATCCTGAAAATTATAGCGACCGCTTCCTTCTGCGATATTGGCACCAATACTATCAGCGGAACGAATTATTTGCTTACCGACTGTATCTGTTGCTAAATGATTCCAGAAGATAACAATATTCCAAATATAATCAGCTAACTTTTCAGCTAATTGAAAAACTTGTAAATTTTCAAATTTAGATTTTACCACTTTCTTATTTAAAATTAATAAACATCAACCATCAACCATCAACTATCAACCATCAACTATCAACCATCAACTATCAACTATCAACCATCAACTAACTACTATCAACCATCAACTATTTACTAACTTTATATTTTTCAATAAATTCTTGTATTTGAGCTATAACAAGAGGATGTGAATCTTTTTTTAACTGGGGTAAAAGTGTTAAAAATAAGCGAGGAGATGCAACGCTCAAATATGCAACTGCGGCCTCTCGAATAAAACCACAAGGATGGCGCAAGCTTGCTTTAATATGTGCAGTTTTAAGTTTAATTCTAGCAACTTGAGCAAAATGAATGCAGCAAGCCCAACACCAATCAGAAAGTGAGTTTTCTAACTCTAATAATTTTCGAGTTCGTTCATTTACTGCCATTTGTTCGTATTGTAATAACTCAGCTTCCACAAGCTTTTGCACTTTTTCCATGGGTGGTCTTCGGTCAAAAATATTGATTAATATAGTTTTGCAAGATAAGTTTATAGTATGCTCTAAAATTTCTAACCCTCTTGCTAAATTTACTCCATATTCAGAATTAACATTGAATGCTGCTGCGTTGATTTTGTCTAAGGGATAAAGTAATTTGAGAAGTAAAAATAACCGTTCTTTAATATCAATTTCTAGTTCTAATAAAGATTTTTGAACTAATCGACATAAAGCTACAACCTTTCTTTTAGAGTGAAAATTTTGTAAGGTTTCTCCAGTTTGAAACTCTATATAAGCAGCGTATATTTCGCCTTGAGTTTTAAAGTCTACAGAAGCAGCATATATCTGACCTAATAATTTTAACTCTCTTTCAATTAATACTTGTACTCTATTTTCATAAGATCTATCTACTAAAGCTAATATTCCTTGTTGTTGATGTCTTTTGAGCAAGGTACGCAGTATATGACATTTGATTTTACCTTTAGATGTCTCTAAATGCTGCCATAAAGTATCGACTGCTTCCAAAGTTTCAATTTGACCTATTGTTCTCAAAGAATATACTCGCGCTATTTCTGGTTGGTAAATATCCTTTGCTAAATCTGACAGCATTAATAAGACTTCATTTCCTAGTTTTATTAAACCGTTCATTGCAACAGAGCGAGTAAATTTGTAGTAAAGTCCTACTATTAATGCTGAATAATATTCTTCCAACTGGTTTGTTGCAATCATTTCTAAAACTGCACATTTTACCCGTAAAGATTCATCTTCTAACAAAGAGGGAATATGAATTCGTAGGGCTTGTAAATAAGCTGCTTCTGCAAGAGAATTAACCCCATCAACTCGTATTTCCTCATCTTTATTTGTCAGCATCCATCTTAAGGTTTTGGTTGCTGCTACTTTTTGTTTTGTTGTCCCCCGAGTCAATAATAAAGCGGCGGCGGTACCTCGAATAACAGAATTTTGTTTTGAATTTAGATATTCTTCTAATTGAATTAAATTTAGAGAAGATTCTGCAAGAGAAACATAACGTAGTGCTAAAGCAAATATATTTGGATTTTCGATAGTTTGAGGATTTTCTAATAAAGTGCGTACAGTCGGTAAATAAGTTGGATTTACATCGCATTCAAGCATCACTTTCAAACTTCGATATTGTAAAGCAGGAGTAAGAGTTGGTAATTCTGGAGCTAAAACTTCTCCAGCCCCTTGAGGATCGATTTGCGACAACAATTCTATGCAAGAATGTTTATCAGCCTCGTTTCCTGTTTCTCGTAATGCCTTAATTACAGCACGCTTGAAAAATGGTAAATCAACATTTGTGACGCTTAACTGTCCCCTTTCTGCACTCAAAACTAACAAATCGACGTACTGCTTACGCAATACCCAAATTACTCCCACACATATGATGGCGACAATGGCTGTTTCTATAATTAGAATTAAGTTTTGCCAAGATACTGATATAAAATTGCTCGCAATCCATTGAGTCAGTAAAATCATCGATCCAGCAAAACCAGCAGCGGCAGCCTCTGCAAAGCCTCCGGATAATGTTTGTACCCGGCTTCTGACTCTTTCGGGTATTGGCTGGAACAGTAAAGTACCGGTATTGGCTACAAAAGTATATCGCACAAGTTCATCTAAAAACTTAATCAGCGTTAAACCCCATAGGAGTGACAAAGTAGGTATTTTCAAGCCAAACAAGCTTGAAGTCATTGATAAAGAAGACAGTATAGCCATCCCCATCAATAAAATACCTACACCAATAGGTAAAATTGCGGCAGTAAAAAATACTCCTAAACGTTCAATTGCACGGCTGGAGACAAATAACTGGGTGGCGAGTTCAAACAGCCCTAGGATTCCACCAAATACACCTAAAAAACTGGTAATTTCTTTACCTTGAAAAGTTGATTCTAATTGGGATAAATACTGAAAATCTACTAACAATCCGATTGCTTGTATTAACAGCCCAAAGGCAAATAATCTTACAGCATAAAGCCTTAGAGGGGTGGAAAGACGGCGGGCTCGGGAAATTTGCGATTTCTTTATTTTTTGTTGTGGAACATCGTAAAAAGCTTGGGGATATTGTTTACTTAAATACAACAAAATACCCGTTCCCAAAACAATAACTAGAGCACCAATTAAAATTATTTTATCTAGCTTTATAAATCTCACTAAAGTCGGTAGACTAAAGCCACCAATTACATCCGCTACTAAAACTCCACTACTTACTAAAGGATAAGTGCGCTTAATCTCTTGAATATTAAATAATTGGTTTGCTGCAATAGAGGTATTGATTTGATTGATAACGTAAAGCGCATCAACCCACAGTCGCAGTAGAAACACGCTAAATAAAGCCAACCGGGAAGCTTGCAAATTTACAGATAACGTAATTTGCAAACCTATGGGTAGTAACATTAAAGGTACTACCATACAGGGTAAGGCAGCTATAATTACCCATCGTAAAGGGAATATCTTTTGCAGCCAGGAGTAGAGGAAAACTAACCCAATGCCAAATACTGCACTAGCAATATAAATTAGGGGTAGAGTATTAGCTCCATATCTATCCAGAAATAAAGTGATGCTGCTATCTTCCACCCATCGCAATCCTACTGATGTTACTGCATAAAAAGTAAACATCAGTAATGTTCGATAACTTTCTTCCGGTCGGAGGTTTACCCACCGAAGTACTGGTATTAAAATGTTTTTATAGGCAGCTAAGTGTTGATTTTTTAATTCCATGCAGTTTAATCTGGTGTAGTCACCCCTGCGCTATGTAATTTACAATTAAATTTAGACTGCTCGGACTTTCACAACCAGTTGGATAAAATCACTGGAGATTAGAAAAAGTACTCCCCGTTAAGGTACAGTAACCCTCCAATAAAAAAGTCTCGAGCGACTGAGTATTAGTTTTCCCACTCAGCACTCAAGACTATCGTTTTTTTAGATTAATTTAGATTTACCTCTGCTCCAAAAACAGATTTTTCACCCGAAGAGTTGATAGTAAATGGCAAAAGAAAGCAACACCAAGCCGGTAACTTAACCATTGGTATTACTTCCTTAAGATTTTATTACTCTAGCAATTACTTCTTAGGAGAAAGCAACATCATCATGTTTCTCCCTTCCTTCTTCGGATATTGCTGCACTTCGGCTTCATCTTCTAAATCTGTCGCCATCCGCTTCAGTAAAACTTCTGCTAAATCCGTATGTTGAATTTCTCTACCCCGAAACATAACCGTGGCTTTGACTTTATCACCATCTTTAAGAAAACGCTTGGCTTGGTTAACGCGCACGTTATAATCGTGTTCTTCTATCTTGTAGCGCATCTTCACTTCTTTTACATCAGCCGTATGCTGCTTTTTGCGAGCTTCTCGCGCTTTCTTCTCTTGCTCAAACTTGAATTTCCCATAATCCATAATCCGACAAACTGGCGGATCGGCTTTATCGCTAACCAACACTAAATCTAACTCTTTCTCGTCCGCTCTAGTGAGTGCATCTTGGGGAGTCATGATTCCCAATTGAGCACCATCAGTATCAATAACCCGAATTTTCGGGTAGCGAATTCTTTCGTTGATTTGTGGCAAGTCGCGACTTCTTCTTTTCTCTATCACAGGCATATATGATTTTGGGGAAGTTATTGTTATGAATTTGGTTTTGGGTATGGAATGAGATATCTCAGACGCTAAAGGAGGATTTACTTTGAATGAACAATGGGTGTATTTCTAGGGTAGCTAATCCATAAAAATAATGAAGGTCGTATCTATTGTCATTCTACTAATTTTTTCAGAAGGTTTAAGCTCTATAAGTTAATCTTAGTTACATAATTGTGGCAAACATTAAATATTGTAATTTTTTGTGTAAAAACATTAACGTCATATTCATTACGCATGTTTACATGATAACACCAGGAAATATAAAATACACATATCTTAAAACAAAGTCTAATTAACTACTTGAATATAAAAAATCTCCAAAATAGGAATGACCAATTTATCAGTGTCCCTCGTCATCATTTTTTGTTGAATCGAAAATATACAAAACTTAATCTTCCCTCTAGCCTTACTTGAGAGGGCAGACTTCAGATCGAGAGATGCCGCTCGGGCTACAGGAATTAATTGATTTTACAGCTTGCGCTATTTTTTACGCCGAAGGTAATATCTCAAGTGCATTTACGGAAATTCTAACCTTTCACAATGAAGAGAGTATGAGACTTAACAAAAAAACTAATAGAGTGCGGCAGAGTAGAAAACTATAATAAAATTAACGACTGTTCTAAATATTTCTTGATGACTAGTAGCGCAGATTGGCAGCAAAGAGTTGGAAATCAACGAGATTGGGTTTGGCGGGGTTGGCAAATTCGCTATACATATATTCGCCCTCAGAATCTTGTCGAGAATAATCGCGCAAAATCTCTACCTTTAATATTGTTGCATGGCTTTGGCGCAAGTATTGGTCATTGGCGACAGAACCTAGAAGTATTAGGCTCGAGCCATACAGTTTATGCTCTTGATATGTTGGGTTTCGGCGCTTCGGAGAAAGCACCAGCTAATTACAGCGTCCACTTATGGGTAGAGCAAATATACGACTTTTGGAAAGCTTTTATTCGTAAACCAGTAATATTAGTAGGTAGTTCTATCGGTTCGTTGATTTCCTTAGCCGCAGCTACAAAATATCCTCAAATGGTCGAAGGTGTGGTAATGATAAGTTTACCAGACCCAGATATAGAAAAAGAAGCTATCCCTACATTTTTATACCCTTTGGTGAGTGCAATAAAAAGTTTTGTTGCAAATCCCTTATTAATCAAAGCAGTATTTTACTTGTTACGCCAACCGAATATGCTGCGTCGCGGCGTAACTTTAGCTTACGAAAATCCCAAAGCTGTTACTGACGAATTGATAGACATATTCGCAAAACCTCCCCAAGATAGAGGCTCATCTCGTGCTTTTATTGCTCTTGTAAAAGCTAGAAATAACCCAGATTACAGCCCTAATGTCAAAAAAATGTTATCAAACTTAACAACTCCCATACTTCTGATTTGGGGAGAAAAAGATAAAATAATTCCTCCGGCACAAGCTTGCGAATTTGCTCGTCAGAACCAAAATATTAAATTAATTACCTTAGAAAACGTCGGACATTTCCCCCATGATGAATGCCCCGAACAAATTAATCAAGTTATTTTGGATTGGATTGATAATCAGTTAACAGTGAGCAGTGAGCAGTGAGCAGTGAGCAGTTTTATTTCATTAATAACTCCTAACTCCTAACTCCTAACTCCTCACTCCCACCGTATAATTTTTTCCTTAACTATATTTTGACCATTTCGAGATACTCTCAATACTTTGTTTGTCAGAACAAAACGTATATTACCGTTTATGGCTACATATCGATTTGCTTTTACGGTGTTTTGATTCGATTTTTGTAGCGGAAGATTGATTCTTCTATTGCTTTTTCTAGTAATACTTACATAGCTACTAGGATTCTCATCACCACAAATATAAATAAAAAAGCTTTGAGTTTCAGCTTGAGCAAAGGTATTATTATCTTCAAGACAGCCTTTTGCTAAAGATTCACCATTTGCTTTCACAGCACTTATAACTTTTTCTCTCAAAATAATTCGACCACGTTTTGCGATCGCCATTTCATATGGGTTAATTGTATAGGCTAATTCACCATTCACAGCAGTATAAGTTTCTCCTTGTTTTTGAGTAATGGGCACTGTTATTTTATTATCTAACTTTTTCGGGATACGGACATAATACCCAAGATAATTTTTATTATCTCCTCTACAAATGTAAATGTAGTCTTTTGCAGTATTAAAAAAACGTATAGGTAACAACTTTATGGAAGGACATACTTGGTTTTGAGTTAAATTATCTTTATTTTTAATATCTAACTCTAGAGATTTTTTTGCTAGTGATGATTTGATATTAAATAACAAAAGACTACTCACCAAAGCTAACTTGAAAGCCTTCTGGTGAGTTAATTCACTTTTCAAAAAAATCATAGTTAAAACAATTTCAATAGGAGAACTACCGCCAAAAAATAATTATTATTGGCGAAAAATATTAGTGTTATTGCGGATGAAAAACTAAAATTATTATCCTATGCAAAATAATTTAATACAACTATCTTGCACAATTTTTTATATTTTCTTTACTAAAAAAATAATCAAAATAAAAATATTATGATAAGGCTGTTGTAAATTATGAGAAGACAGCACAGTATTTAAATATTCGGGTTAGACAAATATTCTTGGTAAGAAAAAGCAAATTTTGTGTAGTGGCACCCTTATAGAGCCCCGAAAGGTATCTTTTCTTGAAATACAAAGGCTTTAGGAAAGTCGTTTTAACCAGCCTAGTAACTATAATAGTTCAGGAGACCGAAAAATCATGATAAATGACTGTAAGAATCATGAAACCCAGATGGGTATTGGACTTGTATGTTGCTAAATAGAACCCCGGAAGGGATCTATCAATCAGTTGCCAATCTTTTTAGCAAAGTTTATTTGTGCCGACTTATTTAAAAAATTGTTAATTGTTAATTGTTAATTTATAACTCTTTTACTCGCACTCTCGTTTAGTCACTTGATGACGATAGCGAAACATTGCTTCTAATTGCGATTTAATTAACCAACCACTAAAAAAGTCTACAGATTCACCACCAGGCATAGAAAAAGAAATTTCATCAGTTAGTTGAGTTTTACCATTTTCTGATTCAAACTTATGTAGATGTCGCCAAAATTCAAAAGGCCCCGATATTAATTCGTCAGTAAAAAAACGATATTCTTCACATTCGGTATGACGCGCCACCCAAGTTAAAGGTAATGGCCCTAAAAATAAGCGAAACTCTGTTATAGCACCAATACCAAGTCCCCCTTCACGACGAATTACTTGAATTGGTTGCCAAGGCGGAATCAAAAGTTTTAAAATATCTGGCCTTTGATGAAATTTCCAAACGACTTCCACAGGTGCGTTAATTATTGAGGAGTGTTTAAAATCCAACATTTATCAGTTAACAATTATCAATTATCAATTATCAATTATCAATTATTTATTCTTCATAGTCTGTATCAATTTCAATATCAAGTGTTTCTTCATCAATCCGTATATATAAAATGTTAGGACGACAACATACTTGACAGTCTTCTACATAAGATTGTTGAAAACCAGCACTTACATCAATAAAAGTGACACTTGGTTCGCCACAATAGGCACAGTAATATTCAGCAGTATTTTGCATATTAAAAGCTTAAAGGTCTGCATGTTAAAGGTTAAAATTATCAATTGTTCATTGATAATTGTTCATTGTTCATTGATTGATTGAGATGCTTTTGTAGTGTAGACTGTGGAAGCGGTCCTTGCAAGTGGTTCCACGGTAATATTTGCTCAGTTGACCAGTGTTCGTAAACATAAAAGTCTAGTGGGGGAATTTCTCCTTTTAGTTCTTTAAAAGCACGTTTGTAACTACCTAAAGAATCCCCAAAGTTGCGAGTAAGCTCCAAAAGTCTGGATAATCTTCTATCTCCTCTCGATAACAACGTTTGAATTATCGACCAATTATAGCTTTCCGGACGAAAATCTATTCCCTGGGGCTTTAATTTTTTCTGCAAAAATTTCAATCGTTTTTCTGCTTCTTTATTCACACCAAACCATTGAAAAGGTGTATGGGCTTTCGGTACAAAAGTACTACATCCTAAAGTAAACCGCAATCCGGGAGCAGCTTGTTTAAGATTTTGCATCATCGCTACAGTTGCATCTAAATCCTCTGGAGATTCACCGGGAATTCCCACCATTCCATAAAGTTTTAAGCCTTTCAAACCGCCTTTTTTAGCATTTTCTGCGGCTTTGATAATATCTTCCTGCTCAAGTTTTTTATTAATTATTTTTCGTACTTTTTCCGATCCACTTTCTACGGCAATTGTCAAGGATTTAGTTCCTCTTTGAGCCAAAGTTTTAGCTAATTCTTCTGTTACCGTATTAGTTCTTACCGAAGCAATACTTAAACGTAC
>JBHJJJ010000027.1:0-5385 GCA_050042755.1 Rivularia sp. (in: cyanobacteria) | reverse complement strand
ACTACCAAAACCACCACGGCTTCTAGAACGGGATCCACTACCGAAACCACGGCTGGATGGTTTGTTTCTCACGGAGTTAGATTTACCGGATTGTTTCAGTGTGCTGCTGCCAAACCCGGAACCAGTTGCGCGGCTATTACCAGTATTTCTACTGGGAGTCGTGCGTCTAGTATTTGAAGTACTTCTATTGGAATTTCTAATATTTCCTGTGGTGCGGAAATTAGTACGGTTTCTTACTGCTGCTGGTGGTTCATTGTAACGTTGGCGATATCTATCAACTGCGACGTTGTAACTACTACCATATCCACCAAAACCACTATATGTAGATACTCCCGGCTGATATGCGGGTGGCACGTAATATTGGGGTCTAAATAATAAACTACCGATTGCTTGACCGGCGATCGCACCGGCGAAAGGTGCCCAAAAGCCGTTGTTTCGCTGGACTACAACGGTTCGTTGCTGTCCCGAGTCGGGGTCGGTTCTTGTTTCAGTAACATTTTGAACGTATTCTATTTTAAAGTCTGGTGTTAAATAAAGTGCGGGCTGTCCGTTTTCTACTTTAAGGTAGCTAGTTTTACCTTCTTTAATTTGCTCCTCTGTAAGACGGGCCATTTGTAATCGATCGGTTTTAAAAGTTGGGGTAGGGTTGTTTAAGACAAATAGCGTATATTGCCCATCAGCATCATTGTAACTAGCTTGCTGTACGGGATATTCACCATCGCTGATACGAGTGTTAGTCGTAGTTCGGCTTACATTTCTAGCTTGCGGCGTACCAGTAGAGTTTTCGTTAGTTCCACCACCACAAGCAACTGTTGTAAAGCACAAACTAAAAGCTAAAAAAATCGCTGTAAATTTACGCAAAATTGTCATGAGTCTATAATTTTTCTTCTATCTTTGAGCTTAACAACTTCTTTCTTAGCATGATAGGTACGGAGAACCGTCTTTTTTAATGTTGAACTTACAGGTGTTGAGTTCACAAACTGGGTTTATTCTTAAAGATATAGTTTTTTACTAGGAAGTAAAATATAAGATTCGTAGTTGCGCTTTAGCGCTAAAAACAGAAAATGAGCTACTAAAGCGTAATCAGGACTTACGCAATTGTCACAAAACCCTGGTTGGTGCGTGACACGAAAACCTCATTATTTCGTTAAACATCAAGCAAAGTGTCACAGCACCCTACGAAGAAAATGAGCCACTAAAGCGTAATTACAAACATGCTTTATTCTTTACAAAGGAATTAATTCTGTGTAGTACTGTAATAATTGGTCGCTAGTCAATTCATCACCTAATTGTGCTGGTGAGAAGTGTACTTGAACTGCTCGTATTTTCTGTTTGTAATGTAAATTAATTAAAGCCTTTAAACCTTCTTTGAGAGCAGCAATATTTGACAAATCATCTTCTAATTGCGCTACTTCTCCAACGTAGGCTACCGTTATCATTACCACTACATTGCCCGTTACAGGAATGGAAAAAGATTCATCCAAGTCAGAATTGTATCCAGGTGCTTCGCTTAAATAACGTTGTGCGGAGTCGGTAAATAATTCTTGAACGTAGTCTCCTGCTTCTCCCTCGCTCCAAAAGACATCACCTTCATTAGCAGCGGATGTCCAATATTCATCGTACTGTAATAGAGTTTCGCAGATTGTGACTAATTCTTCTCCTAAAACCTCCATATCCCCTTCAGTATCAATCGCTTCTCTGGCACTACTGTTTAATACTCCCAAAATAGGTGCGACATCCGAACCACTTAGATGTAGCATAATACGACAAACTACGTACCGAGTACGACCCATCATTTTATTAAACATTGTTTTGCTCCTTTATCTGTTCAAACCTTAAATCAATACTATTATGCGCAATAGGCATTGGGCATTGTTATTTTAGGATTATCTAATAAATCTGTGAATGGGAACGCAATCTCATAGAGAAGAATCTAGAATTTTGAAAAAATAGAGTTTCTTAACTTTTTGGAATTATCGATAAAATAGATATTTTCTATTAAAACTTAAACAAGTATAAAGAATAAAATTTATCCATAAGTTTTGAATAATTTAAGTTTGATATTTATAGCTTAAGGTTAAGACCCTCCAAATTACCTATTTCCGATGCCCGATGCCTTATCTGCCATTCCTCATGTTCCATGCCTCTTATTTCCTAATAAATATAATGAAAACCTTTAAAGAAATCCACGATTGCATTTAAAGAGGGTTGTCTAGATTTAAAAAGTTCGCTAAATTCATCATCATATAGAGTAGCTTCTATTTGAGGATGGTCAATTAATCTTTTACCAAAATGGGGATTATCATAAACAATCAAATTTTTAGCGCTAGAATTTGTTAAAATTGTTTGCGTGGGTGCTTGAAAAAAGTCTAATTGTGATGCAATGGCTAAAATTTTTGTGGCATCTTTGATCGGATTTGCATTTTTTCTTGCTTTATCTAATAAAGTATTTAATCGCTGCATTTGTTGAATAGTAATTAACTGTCCATTTTTATCTTGACTGGCGATCATCTCTATGGCAGTATATATACTTTTTTGAGTAGCAGCAGCATCTCTAAAAGGAAGAATTGCCATGTAAGCAATGGGAAATAAACTTTCGTCACTATCTGCACGGAAAGTAAAAATGGTGCGACGGCGGCCAATTTCCATACTGGGAGGTTGTTTTAATCCCCGATATTTTTGAGTAATTTGAAAATACGCGCCTGCTGAAGCAAAATTCGCTTCTGGATCTAAAGGTCTATCTATAATAATACGAATAGTTGGTGGAGTTTCGTTGAAAAATTCTCCTGAATCTTCAGCGCTTAAGCGATGAATAATTGAGCGATCGCCTTTTTGACTCAAATCCACCCATTCACAAACCAACATATCAGTTTTCAAACCAAATCGAGAAGTGGCGTAGAGTTTTGCGCCGGTTAAAGTTGCTCCAGTTAAATCTGCACCTACCCATTCGGCGCTCATTAATTTAGCTTCAGTTAAATCGGCATGTACTAAACTTGTATTAGTCAAATTAGCATTGCTTAAATCAGCACCAGCTAATTTCGCACCACTTAATTTTGCACCGCTTAAATCGGCCCAGCGGAGATTTGCACCTCTTAAATCGGCCCATCGGAGATTTGCATTACTTAAATTAGCACCACTAAGGTTAGTACGGAACATATTCACCTGACGAAGTTCGGCTTCTCGCAAATTTGCACCGCTTAAGTCAGCACGAACCAAATCGGTACTATTTAAAGTCGCTTGTTCTAAATTAGCCCCTACCAAAGACGCACCCCTCAAAGAAGCTTGATTCAAATTCGCACCTCGTAAAACAGCATGGCGAAGTGTGGCTTCCCGTAAGTCAGCACTAGTTAAATTAGCATCTAATAAATTCCCGCGACTGAAATCAGCGCGAATTAATTCAGCTCGTATCAAAGAAGCTTTAACTAATTGGGCATTGCTCAAATTAGCTCGAATCAAATTAGCTACATTCAAACTAGCTTTAGTGAGATTAGCACCTTCAAGATGAGCGCCACTAAGTCTTGCTACATTCAATTGGGCATAGCTAAAATTAGCCTTAGTAAGATTAGCACCACTGAAATTTACTACACTTAAATTTGCATTACTCAAATCCACACCACTGAGTTTTACGCCAGACAAGTTAGCTTCAGCAAGTTCAATCCCGCTAAAATCTGTAAATCCCTTAGCGTATTTTTTCAATAATTCATCTATTTTCATCGATGCTACCTCTGAGTTTCTTAAATAGTTGATAAGTTATGCGGAAATTAAGTAATATCTAATTCGGAATTAAATGGGCATGGGGAGTTAAGAGTTAGGAGTTAAGAGCTCGCGGAGTTAGGAATACACAAACAATTTATTCTTCCCCCTCTCCCCATCTCCCCCTCTCCCTATCTCCCCATCTCCCCTCTTCTGCTTCATAATCAAAAATTAAGTATGATAATTGGCATTGTTGGTCTTGGGTTAATCGGTGGTTCTTTAGGTTTAGACTTAAAAAAGCAAGGACATCGCGTTGTAGGAATCAGTCGCCGCGAATTAACTGTTCAAAGAGCAATTTCCAGAGGCGCTGTTTCCCAAGCATCGGTTAATATGAGCTTGCTATCGGAGGCAGAGGTAGTATTTATTTGTACGCCTCTCGGATTTATTATTCACACACTTGAGCAATTGATTGCTCATTTACCAAGTTCTTGTGTCATAACTGATGTTGGTTCGGTTAAAACTCCTATAGTCAAGGCGATTTCCCCGGTGTGGCAAAATTTTGTCGGAGGGCATCCAATGGCGGGTAGTACTTCCAAGGGTATAGAAGCTGCAAGTTCAAATTTATTTACCGATAAGCCTTATGTACTTACACCTATAAATACAACTCCTGCCTCAGCAATTACAGTTATTGAAAATCTTATTAGTCAGCTTGGCGCTAATATTCATTACTGTTCCCCAGAGGAACACGATAAAGCAGTTAGCTTAATTTCTCATTTACCTGTAATGACGAGTGCTTCCTTAATTGCAACTTGCGAAAAAGAAACTGACTCTCAAGTTCATCAATTGGCCCAAAAATTTGCCAGCTCGGGCTTTCGCGATACATCTCGCGTCGGTGGAGGAAATCCAGAATTGGGTGTGATGATGGCAAAATACAATCGAGAAGCTTTGCTAATGTCCCTACACAAATATCGCTCGAATCTTGATGAGTTAGTTAATTTGATTGAGCGAGAAGATTGGGTAAGTTTAGAGCAAATCTTGCATTCAAATCATCAAGCGCGTTCTAAATTTGTTAAGGAGTGAGCTTTGACGATCGATCTTGTTTTTGTCGAGTAGAGTGAATATTTGTTGACGATTTTCAATACTTTTCAATATAGGTGAATTATTTTTGCTAGAATCAAAGAAATAATTCAATAATCTTAGGACTTACGCAGCAATAAGGGAAAGTATAGTGTCCCAGACATTCTAGATCCCCCCAACCTCCCTATGCCTTGGGGGGCTTGCGTAAGTCCTAAATCTTTTGATAAATATGCGAAAACCAAGCACTTATCAAGAGATTTGCTTTACTTGAAGTGCGCACGGCTCAGCCATGCAAGCCAAAGTACGGGATAACTGCTTCCATGCTCCGTGTGAAGTAGGAAGTAATCTCCGGCTTGTCTAGACTTTACAGAGCAGGGCATTGCTGAATTTAAATATGAAGTTACGATTTCACATTGTTAAAGACGTAGCAGTGCTACGTCTCTACAAAGATTCCCCATGCAATACAAAATGTAATTAGGGCTTGCTGAAAAAAAGCGAAAGTAATCAAAAATAAGGGTTTGAGGCCGTCTTTATGCTTTCAAAGTGCAAGATATAACTTATCCTCGTTCAAAAAACCTTGCACTTTTAGTCAACTTGGCCAAAAATACAATCTTG
>JBHJJJ010000026.1:0-7196 GCA_050042755.1 Rivularia sp. (in: cyanobacteria) | reverse complement strand
CTCAACTATATAGCGCTCAGATGGAAGGTGCTACATTTATTGGTGCAGATTTAAGCGGTGCAGACGTATTCAATACCTCAGTAGGTATTGGTGGAGAATTCCCAGAATAAAGCTTTAAATTACTACAAATAATATTAGGGTAGAGTTAAATTAGTCCAAGAATTAGATCTACCTATTTTGCTGAAAAAATAAATTAAATTATAGAGATGTGCCCGCAACACGTCTCTATAATTTTTTTATGTTGATTTATTCTCCCGTAATTGATAAATCCCCAACCCAAATTCGGGGGCAAACTCCTCCGGGAGTCAATTCTTCTTCTTTCTCTACAAAAACAATTGATTTAAGAAGTTCGAGAAAATCTCCAGCTATGGTTGCTGAATCAATACTGGTTTTTACTCCTTTATTTACTAACCAACAATCAAATGGTAGAGAAAACGAGCCTTGTAAAGACTTAACTCCTGCATGAAGTGCTTGTAAATCATCAATCAGAACTACATTTTCAGCAGTGTCTAAACTCAATTGTTGTGCGGGTGCAGCACTGGCAAAAACGTGATAAAAGTTAGGGCTGATGGTAACTTTTGCGCCAATATTCGCATTACCCGTGGGTTGAGCATTCATGCGTTTTGCAGTACCCGCACTATGAAGAAAGTTTTTCAAAACTCCGTTTTCAATCAGCGATATCCGACGGGTAGGAGTTCCTTCTCCATCAAAAGTTTCTGCGCCAATATTTGCTGGATGTAATGCATCATCGTATAGCGAAAGTAAGGGAGAAGCAATTTCCTTCCCCAAATCATCGGGAGTAGATAAACTTTGCTTATCAAGAATACTTTGAGCATTAAACAAGTTTGAAAAAGCACCCAGCAAACTTAAAAAAGCATCTGGAGAGAAAACAACCATATACTTACCAGTCGGAATTTTTCGATAATTCAAGTGACTGATAGTTTTTTCTGCCGTTTCTTGAATGCAGCCATTAATATCTAGCTCGTTAACACCATAGCTAATTCTAAAAGCGCCAGCACTGCGAGGTTTTCTACCTTCTTCCTCGGTTTTACTATAGAGAAAAATCGATGCTAAAGAGTGGGATTCGGCTCTCATTGCACCATCGCTGTTTAGATAAAACCTGTCAATATCTCTTTGCGATAAAGAGTTATAAGGTACTCCTTTAATAGCTTCATGAGATTCGAGTACTTCTTTTTCTGCTGCTAGCAGACTATCTATCAAAGATGAAACGGGTGCTTGAGTTACTGTGTCGTGAGATTTTCCGTTGTTTATCTCGGCTTTAGACTCTGGGCTAAAATCGTGTACATTTTCTTTAACCCCAAATGAACTCGCTTCAAATGCGGTTTTCAAAGCCAACTCTAGTCCTTTGGGATCTATATCCGTAGTACTAGTGACACCCATTGTATTATCTTTATTCCATACTCGGACGGTGACACCAGAAAGATTAGTGGCTTTTACTTGCTTTGGCTCACCTCGATCTACTTGAACGCTGGTTGAATCTACTGAAGAACCATAAATGTCAAATTTTTTGATCCCAAGTTTTTCAGCACTTTCTTTAGCTGAAGTTGCAATTTCTTTTATGTTAGGCATAGTCAATTTTGGATAAAAGGATTTCACATAGGGAGATAAACGATTTTAAATCTACAATTATAAATGAAATTGATTAATTTGGATTGTTAATTTTTGGTTGGGTAAACGATTCACATTACCCAACCCCGCTCTTATGTAGACAATCCAAAATTAGGACACTTGCTATCAGGGTGCGGATTATTCCGCAAAGCAGTGTCCTTAAAATTTAAAATCGAAAACTCCCTAGCGTCCGCCAACAGTAATCGAATCAACTTTGATATGTGGCTGTCCTACGGTAGTGTAAATGCTACCACTAACTGAGCCGCAGAAACCCGGGGCTAAAGATAAGTCTTGGGAACACATGGAAATTTTATTCATAATTTCCTGGGCTTCACCTATAAGAATAGCTCCTTTTAAAGGTTTAGTCATCTTACCGTTTTCAATCAAGTAGGCTTCCTCTACACCAAAATTGAATTCACCAGTAGCACCAACGCTACCGCCACCCATTTTTTTACAATAAATACCTTTATCAATAGAAGCGAACAAATCATCTATTGAGTGTTCGCCAGTTGCAATGTAAGTATTGCGCATCCGACTAGCTGCAGCGTAGGTAAAATTCTGCCTTCTGCCGCTACCTGTTCTAGGATGTCCGGTACGTGTTGAACCCGCTCAATCTGCTAAGAAGTTTTTAAGAATTCCTTTTTCAATAAATAAGGTTCGTTGGGCTGGCATACCTTCATCGTCCATATCAATGGTGCCAAAGGCATTATCGGTACGTCCTTCGTCCCAAGCTGTCAAAGCTTCATGAGCAATTTTTTCGCCTTTTTTATCAGCAAAAGGAGAAGTATTGCGTTCAATTTGAGTAGTTTCAAGTAAATGTCCGCAAGCTTCGTGAAAGATTACTCCCCCGAAATGATTCGCCATGATAATCGGATAATTACCGGATTCTACGTAGTCAGCGTAAAGCATTTTTCCGGCAGATTCACCAATTTTCTCTGCTGCTTGTGAGAAATCCCAAGTTTTGAGAAAATTAGGATCGCTGGTGTTACCGCCACGTTCGCCTATGGAACTACGATGGGCACCATCAGCACATAATACATTTAATGCTACTGACTGAGTCAGCCTAATATCCCGGGCAAAAGTTCCATCGCTGGCGGCGACTAAAACTTCTTGCCAATCGCGGAAATAGGAAGCACGGCGAGATTGGATATGGTTAGCTGTTTTCTTGAGCTCGGCAGTACTATCAAGTAACACTCCTCCCATTTCCCGCATTGAAGTACACAAGGGTAGCCATGCGTCTTTGCCTCTCTTAGCAGCGTAGTCTCTTAGTAATTCCAGATTAATTTCTGGGATAAAAGCGTTAGGAGCTGGTAATTGTAACCCGACAATCGCCAATGCTTTTTCCAAAGCTAATTTTAAACCCGTAAAGGAAATATCATTTGTACTAACGTAGCAATCAGCTTTACCGCGAAATACTCTCACCCCTGCACCCGTGGAAAGACGGGGGGTAATGCTAGTAATAGTGTCTTCTTCAGCAAGGCAGCTAATATAATTTACACGCTCTAAAAAGAATTCGATAAAATCAGCGCCTGCAGCACGCCCCAAACCTAGGAGAGTCGATAATGGTGCTGCCCAAGTTTCATCAAATTGCTCTTTTGTAGAAGAGTATTGCAGATTGGGGAGTTGTTTGGAAAGAAGCAGAGTACTTGTTTGCATGAGTTACCTTTTAATTGAGGAGCGTTATCTATAAGGAGCGTTATTGCAGTTCTTATTATGAGAAGATACAACAAACCGTAAGGAACTGTGTATCATCTTAGCTAATATATATTACGTTGTTGGAGTTAAGCAGCCCAAAGAGAAAATGGAACAGTCCAAGAAAAAATATACAATTTGCTATTTAGTGCCAAGTTGTAGTTTGTACTACTTCCTTACTGGTAAATTATATTTTGTTTCTCTTAGTAGTAACTGATAAAACTACTTTACAATTGGGAGCGGTTAATATTTAATTTTAGTAGTTTGCAACTTTTCGCTCCGACCTCGCGTCTTTCTGCTCTACGGTAGTTGTTCAGCATGTTACGGTTATTATCATACCAGTGTAACCACAAATATTCGATACTTTGTAGTAAATATTTAAATTGCTGACGATAAAAAGTTTCCTTAAATAGCTGTAGTTGATAAATGAGTAATTCATCTCCTCTGCCCAACTTAAAGTAACTGCCTGATTCACCGTAATGTATCATCAGAATCTATAGTAAAAATCATTACTAATTATCTAATACTTTGTTTTGACCCGCCAAGGGGTGCAAGTCCCTCGCTGGGGATCGTAAGTAAATTTTAACGGATAAAATGTCTGACTATTTTTCACTTTTTTAATATCTTTGCTGCGAAATGAGGAATTATTTATGAATATGCCTGAAAACTCTGCTTTTCTCTGTCTTGAAAAGTTGTTTATGAGGGGAAACCCTCAAAATCGCACTTTTGGCTGGGCTTTACCTTTGCGCCCTTCTGGGTTAACAACCAATTATTCCAAAATTCTTTCTTGTAAACTAAAATCATGAAAATAATACAGAGACATTCCTTATTTTTCTGATATAATCTCAAACTTGGAATATTACGAAGAACTATATGCAGAAAGAGGGTTTTGCTTACTCGTAAAATTAATTCTCCAAATTCTTCAAAATCAATCTTTCCACTTTTATCTATATCAATACTTTCAAATAAATAGTTTATTTCAGCATCCGATAGAGATCGATCCGCAATCCTTAAGTAGGTTTTCAATTCCGATCGTGATATCTCTTCACTGCCATCGGTATGAATGGCATTAAATATATAACGAAGTTCTCCCTTGAGTTGTGAACTAATATTTTGAAAGAGAAAAAAAGTCGGTTTTCCTCGGAGAGCTTCTTGAAGTTGAGTACACTAATGTTCCATTGATGAAACATCTAATATTTTAGCTAGCAACTCTTGCAAAGATAAAGGTTGATTATTATTGTTTTATATTGAATTAAATTCACTCATTCAGGAATGGCCGCGATTGTCACAATACTCGGATGGTGCCGTACACTGATTGCCTTATTATTACGTTCAATATTAGTGAGTGTACGAGCACCCTACAAATAAAATGTGCCAGTTGCGGCCATTTGTATCTTCGATGGAAATATTTCCAAATCGGAACTAGAAGAAGCAGTTAAAAAAGCCTTTGCATATTTAGATTTAAACCAAGATGGATACATGTCTCCACCGGAGTTACAAAGTGCGATCGCAAAAATTACAGGGAATCAAGATCGCAGTCTAATTAATATGATGTTTGAAACTCTTGATGTCGATGGTAATGGTATGGTGTCGATGGAAGAATTAGCATCCTTAGCAATGTCATAAAATATCAATAAAATCAATTAAATCCGGTGAAACAAGGAGTTAGGAGTTAGGAGTTAGGAGTAATAGTATTTTAAGTTCGACTATATAGTAAGTGATTAGCCGGACTTAATATCATAAATAATATCTTTTCCGTTTACGTCGGAATGATAAAAAGTATGTGTGAAAAAAACTCTGTGTCCCTCTGCGTTTACCTTGGCGTAACTTTGCGTTAAAAAATATATAATTCCGATGCAGACGGATTTGATATAAAGGGTAGCCAAGATAAAAAAATACATAAATAAATGCCTCCCTTTTTTTATCAAAGATTATTTATGCAACTAATTTTTCAAACAGTTGTAAAAACCTTTGGGTATCCACATCCAAAGATGCATCAACATTAGGAGGATTTTCAGATTCATCACGGGCACCCATAAGAATTTTTTTAGAAGAAAAAAATTCTTATGGGAATCCTTCACTCAGCTAAATCTACCATCTCGCGTACGTTCCCCTTTACTCCACCTACTCCTTGAGTAAAATTACGGTCTTGTTTGTGAACAATCATCTTGATGCCGTTTTTAGGTGCCATGACTATTAATCCGAAACGGTCTATTATTTGTTTTTGTATGTATTCTAAGCGGTACTTTTGCAATAATATTGATAATACAATCTTGATTTCCATCATTGCAAAACCAGCGCCAATGCAGATACGACTCCCGGCGCTGAAGGGGTTATATTCAAACATTGTTGGTTCATACGTCTCCCAGCGTTGGGGGTTGAATCTCTCCGGCTCTGGGTAGATTTCCGGCATATGATGGGTGTGGTAGATACTGACAAAAACTTCTGTTCCCTTTGGTAATTCATAGCCTCCTAGCTCCGTTGCTTGGGAGGTGACGCGCCCATTCCAAGGTATGGGAGTTAATAAACGCATACTTTCTTTAATAACTCTTTCTAACAAAGGTAATTTTTGCAATTGTTCTACAGTTGGCGCAACTCCATTTAATACGCTTTGCAATTCATCGAGTACATAGGCGGCTATTTGTGGATGTTGCGAAAGCAGAAATAGCGTCCAAGTGATGGCATTGGCACTGGTTTCATGCCCTGCTCCAAAGATAACTCCTGCATGTCCTAAAAGTTCATTTTCGTTTAATGTTAATCCAGTTTCGGCATCTCGTGCCCGAATTAACATCGAAAGTACATCACCATTATCTTCAGAAGAAGCTCGTTTGCGGCGAATTAGAAGACGCATTTCTTTATCGAGTTGCGCGAATAAGTTAAGCAGTTGATGATAGGGTAAACCCGGAATATCGAAAGGTAAAAGCGCTATCGCTAAGTTTCCATTCATCGCCAATGCGTCTTGTAGAATCTGTCCGCTTTTCGCTCCTTCTTCACCAACGTCGCTACCAAACAAGGTTTTAGTCGCTATACGAAGAGTCAACAACCGCATTACTTGAGCGATATCAACCGCCTTATCAATAGTTAACTGTTCAAGTACCGATTGACTAATAGCCACCATATCATCGCGGTAAGAATCAATACGTTGCTTATGAAAAGCTGGCATCAAAAGTTGGCGATGTTGGCGGTGAGTTCCACCATTCACACCGAATAAACCAACACCAAAATGTTTTAGAGGTTCTTTTCGTGGTGAATCATTTCGCTCACTATACATCATCCCAGATAAAGGATATTTATAATAAGTTTCGTGCTGGCTGGTGACTGTACGCACATTTTGAGCACCATAAGTAAAAACTGTACCGGGGCATTCGGGAAGAGGGGAATATAAATTAGTACCACCTCCCGCCGTCAATGATACCAGTGAACCGTAAGTTTTAAACAAACGGCCTGTATATCCAATAGAATCCTTGCCAAAGCTTAAAATTACTGGTAAACGCCCTAAAATAGGATTTACTGGTGGTCCCGGTACGGTTAATTTTGGTAGATTAGCAGTAGTAGTCATGAGCAGTGAGCAGTGAACAGTGAACATGTAGGGTGCTCTTACGGCTTAAGTATTATTATTGAGGTTAAATTTTTGATAATGCCGTAACGCACCATTCTAATAGCAGTACCATGACAGTACCATGACAGTGAACCTCTAAATATGGGTTGAATTCCCATTAGACATCTCCGGAAAATATTTACCTTCAACCGCGAGAAGGCTCACACCGAATTCTTTAAATCGGTGTTGAGATGAATCGCGGGCAGAATTTATGGTATTGTTTTTAATGTAGGTGTAATCCAATTAAATGCAGAAATGCAGCCTGCAAATAAAAAAA
>JBHJJJ010000025.1:0-2285 GCA_050042755.1 Rivularia sp. (in: cyanobacteria) | reverse complement strand
AGGCAAGGGAAGAGGGGGGAGAGGGGGGAGAGGGGGAAGAGGGGGGAGAAAATTACTTGTTCTTTATTAATCAAAGCTAAGTTTCCTTAGAGGGAATACTAGTAACGCTACGTGGAAGTCAAAAGTTAAAAATATTGTTTTATAAAGACTTTAAGCTTTTGATATGGATGCACTATTTACGCCGTACCGTATTAGAGTAATTACTTATAAATATTTCGAGGCTTAATCCATAATTAGGATTGTTTGTTAATAAAACAATAAAGTTTTTCCAGAGAGATAATGATTTTTTGTCGCGAGATTTGGGAATACTAAATCCGTAAGCGTCAAAGATGGAAGCGTTATGGTTAGCATTCTAGGATATAATATCAACGAACAACTTTACAATGGTTCAAGAACTGTTGTTTATCGTGCTATTCGCGAACGCGATCGCAAACCTGTAGTTATCAAATTACTCAAAAATCCTTATCCCAATTTCAGTGAATTACTACAGTTTCGCAATCAGTACACCATCGCCAAAAGTCTCAATTCACCCTCCATTATTCAAAGTTATAGCTTAGAAAATTACCAAAATAGCTATGCATTGGTGATGGAAGATATGGGAGGAATTTCTCTCAAAGAATATTTCAGCAATCATGTAGAGACGCGATATATCGCGTCTCTACAAGAATTTCTGCAAATAGCTATTTCCCTATGCGATAATCTCTTATTTTTACGTTCTAATGAAGTTATTCATAAAGATATTAAACCGGCGAATATATTAATTAATCCGCAAACCAAACAAGTTAAATTAATTGACTTTAGTATTGCATCTTTACTACCACGAGAAACACAAACTGTGGGGAATCCTAATATTTTGGAAGGAACATTAGGTTATATATCTCCGGAGCAAACTGGAAGGATGAATCGTGGTATTGATTATCGCACTGATTTTTATTCTTTGGGTGTAACTTTTTACGAATTATTAACGGGAGAATTACCGTTTAAGTCGAATGATGCCATGGAGTTGGTGCATTGTCATATTGCTAAGCAACCACCAAGCATGAATAAACCTCACCCTAACCCTCTCCTTGTTAAGGAGAGGGGAAAAGGGAAAGAGATTCCACGGGTTTTATCAGATATCGTCATGAAGTTAATGGCGAAGAATGCTGAAGATAGATATCAAAGTGCTTTGGGATTAAAACACGATCTACAAACTTGTTTAACACAACTTGGAGAAACTGGTAAGATTGAATATTTTGAAATTGCACAAAGGGATATTTGTGACAGATTTATTATTCCGGAAAAACTTTATGGTAGAGAAGTCGAAGTAGGGGAATTATTAGCAGCATTTGAGGGAGTATCACAGGGAAGCAGCACTTTGACGTTAGTAGCTGGTTTTTCTGGAATTGGTAAAACTGCAATTGTAAATGAAGTTCATAAACCAATAGTTAAACAACGTGGTTATTTCATCAAGGGGAAATTCGATCAGTTTAATCGTAATATTCCTTTCTCGGCTTTTGTGCAAGCATTTCGAGATTTAATGGGACAATTGTTAAGTGAAAGCGATGAACAATTGTCAAGTTGGAATCACAAAATTTTACAAGCCTTGGGAGAAAATGGGCAAGTAATTATTGACGTTATTCCCGAATTAGAACAAATTATTGGTAAGCAGCCACCTGCAATAGAATTATCAGGTACTGGGTTGCAGAATCGGTTTAATTTACTGTTTGGGAAATTTATTCAAGTATTTACTACCAAAGAGCATCCTTTAGTTATATTTTTGGATGATTTACAGTGGGCAGATTCGGCATCTTTGAATTTAATGCGGTTACTGATGAGCGAATCGGAAAGCGGATATTTATTATTAATTGGTGCTTACCGAGATAATGAGATATTCCCAGCACATCCTTTGATGTTGACTTTAGAAGGAATTAGTCAGACAGAAGCAAAAATTAATACAATTACTTTGGCACCGCTATCATTACAAAGTTTAAATCAACTGGTTGCTGATACTTTAAATTGTTCGTCAGAAATAGCACAACCCTTAACTCAACTTATATATCAAAAAACTAAAGGGAATCCATTTTTTAGCACCCAATTTCTCAAAGCACTTCATGAGGATGGGTTAATTCATTTTGATTCCCAGGAGGGAAGTCAAGGGGGTTGGAGATGTGATATTGCTCAAGTCAAAGATAAGGCTTTAACCGATGATGTTGTCGATTTTCTAATATTGCAATTGCAGAAGTTGACTACTGATACACAGAATGTGTTGAAGCTAGCAGCTTGTATTGGAAATCAATTTGATT
>JBHJJJ010000024.1:0-31773 GCA_050042755.1 Rivularia sp. (in: cyanobacteria) | reverse complement strand
GTAAACGAATTAAGTTAGGATATAGTTACGGGTTACGTCAATATCAATTATTTGGAGTTGATTCCCCGTCAAAGTATTTCTGAACCAATACCAGATCCCAATCCCGATCCCAATCCAGATCCAGATCCAAATCCCAATCCCAATCCCAATCCCCTTCCTAGCTTAGGTAAATCTTTCATTGGCGGTGCTGCAAATCAAACCTTCAATGGTGATGATGAGTTTAACACGGTCAACTATGCTCAAGCAACAGGTGGTATTGTTGCCGATTTGAGTACAGGTATTGTGACTCGTGAATTTACGCCATCAGTTCAAGATCCATACAAGATTTTACCTGTCGGCGATTCGATTACATATGGTTTCGTAAATACCGAATTTGCGAATCTGCCTCAAAACAATAATACCGGTGGCTACCGGAATTTCTTGGACCAATTTTTGATTGCTGATGGTTTAGGCGAAGCAGTAGATTTTGTCGGTTCGCAAAAAACTGGTGATTTTGAGGATAACGAACATGAAGGATATGGTGGTAAAACCATTAACTTTATCTCCAACAAAATCAAAGGTAGGTTGAACGCACAGCAGCCAAATATGGTACTGCTGATGATTGGTACTAACGATACGAAAAGCAATACCAATCCTGACAAAGCTGACGAGCGTTTGAGTGCTCTAATAGATAAAATTACCAACCACTCGCCAACAACTCATGTTTTGGTAGCTTCGATTGCGCCGATAGATGAAACTTTGAGGCCGACTCAGAGTGAGAATGCCAAGACTTACAATGCTCAAATACCAGGAATTGTAGAGGAAAAAGTAGCAGCAGGCAAAAAAGTTTCTTTTGTTGATGTCAATAAAGCGTTAACGGTAGATGACATTTTTGACGGCGTTCATCCTTCAATAGAAGGTTATGAAAAGATTGCAAATACTTGGTATGACTGGATTGAAAGCAGCGAAGATACTTTAACCGGCGGCATCGATCACATTATTGGTACAGCCTATGACGATCAACTTAAAGGTAATACCAATGATAATATCATTGAGGGTGGTGGTGGCGATGACCTGATTACTGGTGCTGGTGGTAATGACTTGCTCAGAGGGGGTTCTTGACAAGACTTTTTTATCTTAGCACATGAACAGGGTACTGATACCATTAATGATTTTACAGTAGGCGAAGATTTGTTAGGGCTATCTGGTGATTTAAACTTTGGGCAACTAACTATCATCCCAGGTAATTCAAGCAATGCAAACGATACTTGGATTATGAGCGGTGATGAACAATTGGCTCTATTGCTAGGAGTACAAGCAAACGCTATCACTTCAGATGTATTTACTTTTGCTTAGTGTGGTAGTTATTACTTGATGTAGCCTCCAATTCTAACACTATAAGCTTGTAAGCTGATTTCAAAGGAAGTTTAACTTCCTTTCTTTTTATTATTAAAAGCTGTTTGCTTGAAAGTCCCCATATAGCGAGGCAGCAATTAAACCAGAAGGCATCAAAAAGGTTAATTTTTCAGGGATATCAGTTCGTGTATCTAGAGAGCGCCCCGGCAGTAGTAAAGTGCTTCTTGAAAAAAACGAATAAATCAGTAAATTATTAAGTAGAAACAACTATGAATATCCTTGCTGTTATTCCTGCTCGTTACAACTCAACCCGATTCCCCGGAAAACCATTAGTAATGATTGGCGATCGCCCAATGGTACAAAAAGTTTACGAAGCGGCGAAAAGCTGTCCTCATTTTAGTAAAGTAGTTGTCGCCACCGATAGCGAAATTATTGCCGATTGCGTGGAAAAATTTGGCGGAGAAGTTGAAATGACTAGCTCTGATTGTGCTACAGGTACCGATAGAGTTGCTGAAGTTGCTTTGCGCTATCCCCAGATGAGTGCTATAGCTAATGTCCAAGGAGATCAACCTTTTGTTACTTCCCAGATGTTAACTGAGTTGATAAGTCCTTATCTTCAAGGAGAGTTGCCAGCAATGACTACTCTGGGCTGTCCTTTGCATATGGATAAATCCTACTTAGATTCTAATTCAGTAAAAGTAGTGTGCGATCGTCTTGGTAACGCCCTTTACTTTTCCCGCTCTCCTATTCCTTATTTTCGTAATAGTGGGGAAGTACCGGTGTTCCACCATTTAGGACTTTATGCCTTTGAAAGAAATTTCCTTGCTCAATATGCTCAAATGGAACCGACTCCATTAGAGGAGTGTGAAGGTTTGGAGCAATTGCGAGTGCTCGAGCATGGATTTTCTATTCGGGTTTGTCTGACTCAAAAGGTTGTTTTGGAAATTAATACTCCTGATGATTTAGTTCAAGCTCAAGCTCAAGGCTTGATTGTTAGTGAAATCTGAATAATAATCTACACAAATTAATAGGTAAATTTTTAGTTCTAATAGAGAGATAATTGATGTCAAATCAAGAAAATTCATATCAAGATAGCATTTCCATACGGAAACTGCCGATTAATTTTAATCAGGCAGACTCAGCATTATTTGAACGCGAATTTAAGAAAGATATTCCTGCAAGTAAGTTAGTTAAATTGGAAAATGTTAATGTAAATCCTGACGGCATAATTTTTCGTGGAAATCAGATTTTCCTCGAATCATTTGCTTCTCCCAAGCATCTGGATGCTTGGCTAAAACCTAAAGCGAAGTTGAAGTTCTTTCTAAAAAATAACTTATTCAGGCATATCGAAAAGATTAATTCAGAGGTCTTTTGGTTCACTGATAATTGGAGCGTTCTTTATTTTCACTGGATGACCGATGCTCTGCCACGGCTATTTACAATCCGAGAAAAAACAGTTAATGCCACTTTGCTGCTACCTGGTGCATATCAGGAAAAGAAATATATAACATCTTCATTGTCTCCCTTCGTTTTTCAAGAAGTAAAGTTCTTAAATCATATTATTCGCTGCAATACTCTGCAAATACCTACCCATACAGCGCCTACTGGAAATTACAATGAAACTTTAATCAGAGATTTAAGAAGTTTTTACAGTGATTTTTATTCTAGAACATACAGTGAGAACATTGGAGACAAAGTTTACATAAGTCGAGGGAAAGCCCAAAAAAGAAAAATTAAAAATGAAGAAGAATGTTTAGCTGTTCTCTAAGAGTATGATTTTAAAGTTGTTTACTTTGAGGATTGCTCTTTTGAGCAACAGGTAAAAATTGCCTTAGATGCTCGCTACTTGATTTCAAATCATGGGGCTGGGCTTACAAACATGCTGTTTATGAAATCCGGCAGTAGTGTTTTTGAATTACGTAAAAAAGGCGATAGAAGTAATAATTGTTACTTTTCATTAGCATCTGCCCTGAACTTGAGATACTTTTATCAAATTTGTGATTCAGAAGATCCTGAAGAGGATGCACATACAGCTAATTTAATTGTAGATTGTAAATTATTGAGAAAAAACATTGAGCAAATGCTCAAAACCTAATGTGAATAAAAGCGTCATAATAACTTTGTTTCCGATCAATCTATATTAATACCTCAATGGTTAAAGAACTTCGTATTATTTCTTCCTCGATATCAATTTCACAGCTAGATTTAAATCGATTAGAAGAAAATAAGCATCAAATAGTAATTGCTTGTCCCTCTCCACCACCAGAAGCAGTAAAGGCAGGTAAAGCCATTGCTGTTCCCAAGGGAGAATTTTCTACTGATATCATTTTAGATCAATTGCCTAGTAACTTTTCTCCGGATTTTGTGCAGTTAACTGCCAGGAATATGAGCTTTATCCCACGGGGATTAGAGAAATTCACATGCCCAAAAGTCATGAAGATTGGTGATACTTTTCACCTGGGCGATGGTTCCCTGACTAGTATTGTTGAATATTGCAAACTTTTTCAGTGCGATTACCATTGGAGTTACCAAGGGATTCAGCATTTACATTTCTTTGTGGAAGCAGGTTTAAAAAATGTCTTCTGGCTGCCTGGAACACCTGTTATAAATCATTATATTCCTCAAAAACAAGAATCGAAATCCTACGATATCATTTTTCGGGGTTCTCAGTCTAAACAACACGTTTACCGCAGCAGACTGCTAAAATTCTTAGAGAATTCTGGGATAAATATTGATGTTAGCCGTAAGCCATATATTGAATCCTTAGAAGACTACACTAAATCGCGAATAGTCTTCAATTGTGGCTTAAATTCCGATAGCAATAGACGGATTTTTGAAGTGCTGATGGCAGGCGGTTTCCTACTTACCGATCGCTTAAGTCTTCAGTCTGGCTTATTTTCTATTTTTCAAGAAGGCGTTCACTTAGAATGCTATGGAGACGAAAATGAACTACTCCAAAAGATAGATTTTTATCTAAATAACCCCGAGAAGGCGGAACAAATAGCTTTTTCTGGTCATCGAAGGCTGATAGATTATTATAACCAGCAAGCAGTGTGGCAAAAATTATACCGCTATGTCTTGCATGGTGAAATTGAAGCGCCTTTTCGTCTAGAACATGATAAAAGGGTGTTGCACCTCGAAAATCTACCTAGAAACGACAAAGCCTTTGATATTCGCTTAAAGACTTACGAATTGATTCAAGAAATTCATCGTCTGAACTCCCGAATTAAACTTCTTTATTGGAAGGGTGCAAATAAACAACTGCTATCCGATTTAGCCGACTTACCTCGTTTAGATATTACTTATGTTAATTCCTCAGAAGCTTTAGCTGATGTGGAAACTTGGTGTGACAAAGTCGGTGTAAAAGAACAGGTTTCTCTGGAATGCTTACCTTCACAACAGAAGGATTTATCTCAATTTCAGATGATTATCTTAGATTTACCAGATACCTTGGCAGCAATGAAGCAGCTATGGAAGGATATTGAACCGACTATTGCTGAATCTGGCTTTTTGTTAATAGTAGGAAAGCCTAAGAGTTGGAAAAAAGGAATTTTCAATTCATTCTTCAGAAGACATGGCTTATTATCAGTAAATCTTTGTTTTGAAAATTCTAACCGCGAATTGGGAGTTGGAGCTTGTTTAGTTTACCAAAAACATGCAGAAGCTTCTTCATCTCCTGATTCACTAAATTCAACACCAAAGCTGTATGTTAGCCAGCTAAATCTTCAAGCAAAAATGAAAAATCAATTAGATTCAATACCATTAGTAAGTCGGGCAAAGAAGCTAATTAGAAATTCATGATTGCCTCACATGATTTCTTCAAAACTTTACGAACGAGGTATAAAATGATGATTGAAATTAAGTATTTCTTATTTGATAATTTTTAGTGTTTATAGATATCCACACAATATGAACAGAACACTAAAACAAAGGTGGGAATTTCCTCCTGTTTGGTTAAGAATTCTGATTATCAGTCTATTAATATTAGGAGTATTCTTTCGATTTGCCAATCTCGAAAAAAGAGCTTATTGGCATGATGAAACTTATACTTTACTTCGGGTATCTGGTTATACAATACCGGAAGTTACTCAAGAGGTATTTAATGGTGATCTAATTGGAGTTGAAAAGTTACGACAGTATCAAAGTGTCAATTCGGAAAAAAGCTTAATTGGCACAATTAATGGCTTGGTAAAAGAGGATCAACATCACCCACCCATTTACTTTGTAATGGCAAGGTTTTGGAACCAATGGTTTGGTGATTCTGTGGCTCTAAATAGAATTTTAACTGTTCTAATTAGCTTATTAGTATTTCCTTTTATTTACTGGCTTTGCCTGGAACTTTTTCAATCCCATTTGACAGCATGGATAGCAATAGGATTAACGGCTGTCTCTCCTTTCCATATATATTACGCGCAAGAAATACGGGAATATAGCCTCTGGGGAGTAACAACTTTGTTGATGAGCGCGTCGTTACTGCGAGCAATGAGATTAAACACAAAATCATCATGGATAATTTACGCAGTAACTACAATAGTGGGGCTTTATTCTGCTGTATTTTCTGTTTTTGTTATGTTTGGCCATGGAGTTTATGTGGCTTTTACTGAGGGATTCCGATTAAGTCGAAAATTTATAGCCTATTTATTAACATCATTTATTGCGGTTGTGGCTTTTTTACCCTGGATTTTGGTGATTTTGACTCATCTGGACAAAATCAGGGGAGTAACAGCCTGGATGAATACGTCACTGCCTGTAAAAGATTTAGTAAAACGTTGGATATTCAATCTACAATCTGTCTTTTTTGAAACTAATTTTTGGCTTCCAAGTTCTTTAAAAACTTTGATTGCCATTGCTATGACACTACTAATTGGATACTCAATTTATGTCTTGTGGCGACGAACTCCCAAACAAGTATGGCTATTTGTTGTCACTTTAATTGTACCAATTTCAGTTAGTTTAAGTCTAGCAGATTTAATATCTGGGGGAATACGCTCAACTAATGCTCGTTATTTTGTTCCGACTTACCTGGGAAGCCAAATTGCTGTCGCTTATTTACTATCTATTGGGTTCACTTCCACAAAAATCAAATTTGGTTTGCAAAGAAAGTTAAAAATCCTTACTGTCACGCTAATGACTGTAGGGTTTTTGTCTGGTGTGATTCAATCAGTTAACCCACGCATTATTGAAGATCAACAAATGGCTAAGATTATTAATCAAACAGATATGCCATTAGTAGTCAGTGGTGAACTTTCTTACAATGGTGGTGGTACTTTTGGTGACATTATGGTGATGAGTCACTTATTAGATCCAAAAGTCAAACTTCAACTAATAATTGACCCTAATGTACCAGAAATTCCTACAGAATTCAAAAATGTGTTTTTATACAAAACACCAGAATCAGTTAAACGCGAACTAGAAAAAAAATACAAACTAAAACCTGCATATCAAAATAAACTTTTGTATTTAGAACGTTCTGCATAATCTTACTGGTAGTAATTTTTTAAGGGTGTTTTTAATGTACGTGAGTTTTAGAATTTATTCTGTAAACCTAATCTGTCTCTATTTTTTGGCCACAGTAACTAGAGGTTATTTATTATGGTATCTAATTCAGAAAAAGATGTTGAAATTTCCGTAGTGATTCCTGTCTATAATGAAGAATCAAATCTTGATTATCTATTTGAACGTTTAACAACAACACTAGATAAACTAAATATCAAATACGAAATTATTTGTATAAATGATGGCAGTAAGGATAACACGCTCAAGTGTTTGATCCAGCACCATTACTTGAATCCGGTAATCAAAGTTATCAATCTATCTCGTAATTTTGGTAAAGAAGCTGCTCTGAGTGCCGGCATTGATTTTACGAGTGGTGCTGCCATCATCCCAATTGATGCCGATTTGCAAGATCCTCCCGAACTTATTGGGGAAATGATTAACAAATGGCGCGAGGGCTACGATGTTGTTTATGCAACTCGTCGAAGTCGTCAGGGTGATAGTTGGGCTAAGCGTTTGACAGCCAATCTTTTTTACCAAATTATCGGCCAGATTGGCCACGTACAGATTCCATCGAATACTGGAGATTTTCGTTTGCTCGATCGCCGTGCAGTTGAAGCAGTCAAGCAAATGCCTGAAAAAAGCCGTTTTATGAAAGGCATATTTTCTTGGGTTGGTTTCAAACAAACTTCCATCTTTTACGATCGCCCTAACCGTTATAAAGGAATTACTAAGTGGAACTATTGGCGACTTTGGAATTTTGCAATTGATGGTATCACTTCATTTAGTCTCCTACCTTTGAAGGTTTGGAGTTATGTTGGCGTGATATTTTCTCTAACAGCATTTGTTTATGCAGGAGCATTAATAGTTCGGACTTTACTCTTTGGGATTGATGTTCCTGGTTACGCCTCTTTAATGGTAGTCATACTATTTTTAGGAGGAGTGCAATTACTAACTTTAGGAATAATTGGCGAATACATAGGTCGTATTTTTGAGGAAGTATAAAATAGACATCTTTATTTAGTTCGAGAACTATACGGTTTTAAGCAAAATACTGAACTGTACGGTGATTTTCAAGTAAATGAAAAAGTATCTACCTCAATAAAAGGCAGTCCATACAAGTAAAAAAAAATACTTTTGTAGTGCTACCAACTTACTTTTTTCAGAGATAAATGTAATGTCTGATTAGACAAACAGGAGCAATATTTCAAGCTCAATTCTAAGGGTTTTGTTTTCTTACTGACATTTGTTTGCTTTTTCTTAACTGCTTTAGTTATGCATTTTCTTGGAGGTATTAAGCCAGAGCAACTTCAGGAATGGCTAAAGCAGGCTGGCATTTGGGCACCTGTTTTATACATAGCTCTGTATATTGTAGCAACAGTGTTAATATTGCCTTCTACAGCACTTAATTTAACTGGAGGAGCAATTTTTGGTCTATGGTTAGGTACTCTTTGGACTAGCATTGCTGCAATAACAGCGGCAGTGATATCTTTTGCCGCTAGCCGTAGTTTTGCGCGTAAAGCATTAGTTAAAAAGTTCGCTTCACCAGCAATGGATGCTGAAGTACGTCGAGGGGGAGTATTTTACATATTTGCGATTAGATTACTGCCAATAATTCCCTATGGTTTAGTCAACTTTGCTGCTGGTTTAACTTCAGTAAGCTTCAAGGATTATTTTTTAGGTACAACCCTAGGCACTATACCTGGTATTTTACCTTTTGTATTTCTGGGTAGTTCTGGTTTACAGGCATTAAGAACTGGAGATATCTTGCCATTAATGGGAGCATTATCCTTGATAGGAGTGCTAGTTTTGGGAGCTACTTGGTATCGACGTTACCGAAAGTAACCGGAGCATCACGAGACGAGAATGTAAATGAAATTCAAGTTCTACTTACAAGAAAAAAGAATCATCAACTTTATATATTTTAGCCAAGGTTTTTATGAAAATTTCCGTTCTAATCAACAATTACAACTATCAAGACTACGTTGTTGATAGTATTGAAAGTGTTCTAAACCAATCCCATCCTGTAGATGAAATTATTGTTGTTGATGATAAATCAACAGATAATTCCGTAGAAATTTTACAGGAAAATTTTGGCGATCGCGAAAAAGTAAAATTAGTACTCAAAGATAAAAATGAGGGACAGCTTTCAAGTTTTAATGAAGGATTTTTGGCTTCTAAAGGAGATATGATATTTTTCCTAGATGCTGACGATCTTTATAAAGAAAATTATATTGCGGAAGCAGTTAAGTTTTACAAAGAAAATCCAAAATGTGATTTTTTATTTTGTAGTGCTGAAGTTTTTGGTAACGAAGAAAGAATTGCTAATTGTTATGAAAATACTCGCGATCTTGGCTATTCTAAAATTGTAACTCTCTATAAAAAAGTATGGATTGGTCATCGAACTTCTACTGTTTCAATGCGTAGAAGTGTACTGGAGAAATTTTTACCAATTCCTTACCTTGAAGATTGGCGTGTTCGAGCTGATGATTGCATAATTTATGGAGCTTCAATAGTAGGAGCAAGAAAATTTTATCTAGATCTGCCTTTAGTAAAATATAGGGCGCATGGCAATAATAATCATTACGGACGTAAAGAAAAAAGAACGCCTGAGTATGCAGAACGACATAACCAAGCCAAAACTCGTTTGTTCTCCTTTTTATCCGAAAAAATTGATTGTCCAAGTAACCTAGATAATTTTGCTCATCTTGAATTCAAAACAATTCCTAAACCGAATGAAAAAGAATTTAATATGTATAAATCTATAGTTAAGCAATCTCAACTTCCTAAATGGAAAAAGGCGATTAATATTTGTTCTATATATACTCATTTTCTCCAAGCCAGTTATTTTGGTCGGTAGTTTGTCAAAATTAAATTTTAGCCTTATTATATGTTATTTAATTCATTTATTTTTATAGCGTTTTTCATTATTGTTTACACGCTTTACCTCTTATTAAAGAGTCACTATAAAGCACAAAATATTCTACTGTTGATTGCTAGCTATATATTTTATGGATACTGGGATTGGCGCTTTACTGGACTCCTTGCTCTGTCAACAATAGTTGACTTTACGGTAGGAAAATTATTGCAAAATTCCAAGGAAGAAAAGAAACGAAAATTACTATTATTTATATCTATATTTTTTAACTTATCTATTCTAGGTTTTTTCAAATATTTTAATTTTTTCGCAGAAAGTTTTACTGGATTATTTCAAATTTTTGGACTGGAAGCTAACTGGGTTACTCTAAATGTTCTGCTGCCAGTAGGAATTTCCTTCTACACATTTCAAACGATGAGTTACACCATCGATGTTTATAAAAGAAATTTGCAGCCGATTAGTAGTTTCCTTGATTTTGCTCTGTTTGTTTCTTTCTTCCCACAGTTAGTTGCAGGTCCCATAGAACGTGCAACTACTCTCATACCCCAAATAATTTCACCCAGATATGTGAAATTAGAACAAATCAATGCTGGTATTTATCTAATTATTTGGGGATATTTTAAGAAATTAGTCATCGCCGATAATATGGCGAGTATTGCTAACTCAGTATTTCACGATTATACCCAATATCAAGGATTAGATATTTTAATTGGTATTCTTGCTTTTACCATCCAGCTATATGGAGATTTTTCCGGTTACTCTGATATTGCCCGAGGGCTTTCTAAGCTAATGGGATTTGAATTAATGGTGAATTTTAAGCTACCATATTTTGCTCTCAATCCCAGTGATTTTTGGCTGCGATGGCATATTTCGCTATCGACTTGGTTACGAGATTATCTTTATATTCCATTAGGTGGTAACCGTGGAGGAATTTTTAATACTAACCGTAACTTATTTATAACTATGCTTTTGGGTGGGCTTTGGCATGGAGCGGCTTGGAATTTTGTTATTTGGGGGGCATTTCACGGGCTAATTTTGATTCTTTATCGCATCTTAGATAAACAACCAGAACATTTAGATCCTTGGAGTGGCAAATACTCTTACCCACGTATCTTTGGCAAGATGTTACTGATGTTTATCCTGACAAATATTGGCTGGGTAATCTTCCGCTCAAGTTCAATTCATCAAATTTATTATATGCTCTCTAACGTCGGTTTTAGCATATCAGATCGATCTTTACTATGGGGATATGATTTGCTGTTTTTATGCTTACCACTACTTTTAGTTCAAGTTTATCAGTATATCACTCGTGACCTATTGATTTTGACAAAATTCAAACCAGTAATTAGAGTTCCAATATATAGTTTTTTAATTATTTGGATTTGTGTTTTTGGAGCTCGCGAAGCAGGAGAATTTATTTACTTCCAATTTTAATCTAAGATAAGAATTTATACTCAAAAAATCCATGGCTCAACCTAAAAATCAACAATTACCACGAGAGATTGTCAAGCCCATCAAAACTAAAGAATTTTTTTTATCTCTGTTAGGAACTTTAATTTTTTTAATTCTTTTTAATTTTGCAGCTAAACTATATTTAAAGGAAAATACAACTAATCGGGCTTTTTGGCTGATTAAAGAAAAATGGGAACTTTTATTGCAGCAAAAAAAGCCTGTTGATTGGCTAGTTTTAGGGGATTCTAGCTGTAATCAAGGAGTAGTTCCAAGCATTCTTAACCAAAGGCTCAATGTTAGTTCTATTAATCTTTGTACCATCGGGGATATGTTGAGCTTAGACAATGCCTGGATGCTGGAAAAATATATACAGCGATTTGGTACTCCAAAAAATGTTCTCATAGTTCATGTTTATGATGCCTGGAATCGTGAAGTGAATCGCTCTTTATTAGCAAAGGTACCTTTAAATTGGGGCTACTGGCAGCAGCTTCAGCCACAAATTAACTTTGGCTTAAGAGATTCCTCTCAATTGTTTGTTGAAAAATACATCCCTCTATATTCGGAAAATCAAAGTCTGGCATATTCATTAAAGTTTCCTGGGGAGGCGTTTAATCGCAGTCAAAGCTTTCGGCTTGAAGAAGATGGCTTTATGATTTGGGAGAAACCAAACCCTGAGTATGTGGAAGCACAAAGAAAGATGCATATTGATTTCACCAGAAAAAATAAATTTAATCTTTCTAGTACCAACCGTAAAGCTTTAGAACACATCGTAAAACTTGCAGAAAAATATGATTTTAATGTCTACTTAGCAAACAGTCCAATATATGAAAAACTATACGAAAATGAGGATTTTAAAGCTTATTTCACGAACCTTCAGGATACTCTCGATAGTTATGCTGCTAAAAGTGATAGAGTATACTACATCCGAGAGCCAATTACTTTTCCCAAAGAGGAGATGGAAAATGCCGATCATTTAGTTTATTCTGCGGCCAAAGTCTATACTAACAGCTTAATTTCGCAAATCGAATCTATTCAGAAGGCTGAGAATTAATGCCAAAAATAATTATATCTGGTGTACTTTTTCCATTCATTTATTTATGCCTTTTATTATGAGGCAATATTTCATAATTAAGTCTAAATATGGTAATTAAGGAATTAATAGCCATATATCTGACGTAATATCCCGTAATCTTCTAATTACTTCCTTAAGCGCCGACTTTTGCGAGTATAGCACGATAATCTGTTTTTATAAAAACTTTTTTCGTAGCTCCTGATAATACTTAAATAGTTCAAGATACAATAAATCAATATTGCCAATCGTTTCGGATATATGATTTTTCTTCAGTCATAGATTAATTAACACTTTCTTCACTAAATCTTCTCCTACCCCATACATCAATGCAATTAAAATGACTTGATTAAATAGAATATCAAAATCACAATATAATTGCTAATTTATCCGTAGTAAGTATTTGACAGTTTGTAGATAAAATATTTATCAAAAGCTATGTATGCTTTAGTTAACCAACAAATCTCAAGTTCTGAGATTTATGTATAATGAATCACAAATCAGAGGAAAATATGACTCGCACTCAAATTACCGATACACTTTTCATTGGCGATGATTGTAAACTAACCTTAATTGGTGGTCCTTGTGTTATTGAATCAGAAGATTTTACCTTAAAAATGGCAGAGGAGATTCGCAAAGTATGCGATCGCCTAAATATTTCCTTTATTTTTAAATCTTCTTTTGATAAAGCAAATCGGACTTCTATTAATTCCTTCCGGGGACAGTCTTTAGAAAAAGGATTAGGAATTCTTCAGAAAGTCAAAGATAACATTGGTGTTCCCGTAGTAACCGATATTCACGAAAGTCACCAAGCAGCACCTGTTGCTCAAGTAGTAGATGTTCTGCAAATTCCAGCTTTTCTTTGTCGTCAGACTGACTTACTTTTGGCTGCTGCCGCTACAGGTAGAGCAATTAACGTCAAAAAAGGTCAATTTCTTGCGCCTTGGGATATGAAAAATGTTGTCAAAAAATTAGAAGCAGCAGGTGCTAAAAATATTTTGTTGACAGAACGAGGTACTAGTTTCGGTTACAACACCCTAGTAGTTGATTTCCGTTCTTTTCCTCAAATGCGAGAATTAGGCTATCCCATCGTCTTTGATGCTCCCCACAGCGTACAAATGCCAGGGGGACAGGGAAATAAATCTGGTGGGCAACGAGAGTTTGTACCTTACCTAGCAAGGGCAGCAGCCGCAGTTGGTATTGATGCCCTATTTATGGAAGTGCACGAAAACCCCGATGAAGCTCCCAGCGATGGCCCTAATATGGTGCCTTTAGCTCAACTTGAAAGCGTACTCAAGGGAATTATCAACGTTCGTAATGCTTTAGAAACTGTTGATTTAGTTGCTCTGTAAATTTTTTAAGTATCATAACTTATCTGTCATATTGATATCAAGACTACAATAGAGAATAATTTGCGTCAATTCATTTTTTTGAATAACAATTATCAAACTTACACAAAAACTATTGGTAAGTTCAAATCTATCTTTAGTTTGACTAGATAATTATAGATATTATCAATAATACTGCGATGTGATAGTTTGTTTGATGTGAATCCCATATGTTTATTTTGATATATTGACCATGAAAAGTATTTCTCAATATAAACTGCAAAATTGTTTATCTCAAGTAAAACTTTTAGCCTTGGATGTAGATGGTGTCTTAACCGATGGCGGACTTTATTACACAGAAAGTGGGGAAGAGTTAAAAAAATTTAACGTTAAAGATGGACAGGGAATCAAGCTTTTAATGCAGGCTGGTATTGAGGTAGCTATAATTACTACTAGTACATCTGCTGCGGTACTACATAGAGCTAAAAAGCTAGGTATAAAACACGCCTTTCTTGGGATTGAAGATAAATTAACAACTATTAAGGAACTTTCTAAAAATTTAAGTATCTCTCTTTCTCAAGTAGCATATGTGGGTGACGATATTGTCGATCTGCCAGTTTTAGATACTGTGGGTTGTCCCTTAACGGTAGCTGATGCAATGCCAGAAAATCAAGCCTGTGCTATATATATTACCAAACTAGCAGGTGGTCAGGGATGTGTCCGAGAGATTTGCAATCTCTTGTTGAATTCTCAAACAAACACTAAAATTCAGGCATCTCTAATCAAAAATGAGTAATCACCAACTCGTTAAACGAATTATTACCTGTCAAGGTAGTATTCAGTTTGTTACTGCTTTATCTGTTCTTAACTATCGGCAAAAAGAGCAGAAAAACTTGAATCAAGAATATGAAGACTACCTTGTAATTTACGATCTCTATACTCCTCCGGGACAAATTGAGGAATTTGCCAATTTTATCAAGAAAATGGCTCAATTAGTCCATGAATGGAAAGCTATTAGTTATATAAATCCGACTCAAATCGATGCTATATCTAATCAGTTAGCAACTTCATCTCCGAGAAAAATCTACGGTATAGTGCATCAATTAGTTGGTACTAACTCTGCTGATGAAATTTATCTGTGCCGTAACTGGCAGTTTGGCAATCAACTTCTGATAAATACTTATAAATCGGCCGAAAAAATTTGTTATGGAGATAGTGTTGGTATTTACTTCTTCTCAAATGCTAAAGGTTTATTTGCAGCATCTACTCCACAGAAGTTAAATTTTGGTAGTAATATCAAGAAACAAATTAAAACAGTTATCAGTAAAGTTAAGGAAAAACTACAATTAAAAACTGTTTTAAAAAATGTAGAATTTGACATTGGTTATTTTAGCTTGCCTGATATTATGGGAGAGTTACCTCCCATGAAGACTATCATTCTAGATAAATCAGAATTATTAAAAACTTTTGATAGCCTCAGAGAATTAATAGATGTAGATTATATATTGCAATTAAAAGAAAAGATTGAGCATAGCCCGATTTTAATTCTACTAACTTCCAACTTTTCTGAGGCTGGACGGATGTCAGAAGAAGATGAGATTAATGCTTATCGTCAATTTTTGATTTCTCAAAAGATAGAGCCGAATACAATATTGGTTATTAAACCTCATCCTAGAGATGGCAACATTAAAATTCAGAGGTTGAAATCACTACTAGCAGATTTATTTTCCAATATATTAGTTCTATCAGAACCGCATCTATTCTTTCTACCTTTTGAGATTTTATTTGCACAAGTTTTTCTGCAATCTGATATGTCAGTACGAGGAAACATTGGAGTCTTGACATTCAGTTCCGCTTGTCTCTCATTGAAGTTACTGTTCAATGTTCCCTGCATTGTAGGTTTTGGAGAAGAAGTAACTCCTCAATTTTTCTATGAAAATTATGCAGATGGTAGATTAGAGCACGAGGCATATTTAAAGCAATTTATGGCTCAAATTGAAACAAATTTAGTTACTCAATAATATTTAGGCTTAGCTTATGATTCCTCAGAGTCCTTTGACTAATTCTCAAGATGTAACCTTACTAAAAACGATTCCCACAGAGAAGTTAATTGAAGATTGGAAAAATATTTTTGAAATCGATATTACCGAAGAAGTTCGCGAACATGAGAATATTTACTTTTATAAATGTAACGAAACACAGCTAAAGTTTTTTGCACCTACTGAAACAGTTGGCTCTGCTAAACTTTATGAGCACTTACAAAAGTTTGAATGGTACTACATGCCACAAAAGTGGGAGCATGATGTAGCAATTCAAGATTTAGATAACTGTCATAAAATTTTAGAAGTCGGGTGTGGTGAAGGAGCTTTTGTAGAGCGATTATGTAAAGAGCTAAAGGTAGACGCTCAAGGAATTGAGCTAAATTCAAGTGCTGTTGCATATGCACGCAAAAAAGGGATTCCTGTGTCACAGGATGATTTGTATGACTTGTCTAATCAAAAAGCAAACTACTTTGATGCTGTATGTACTTTCCAAGTACTAGAACACGTTGTAGAACCTCGGAACTTTTTATCGTCTCTTGTTAAACTTGTGAAGCCAGGAGGCAAATTAATAATTGCTGTTCCTAATTCAAAATCTTTTGCTAAATATTCAGAAAATAACTTATTAGATGAGCCCCCTCATCACATGACTCAGTGGTGTAGAGACACATTCAATCACATTACTTCTATCTATCCGATTCAGGTTGTGAATTTTCGCTTTGAACCTTTAGCTGAGTATCATGTTGATTGGTACATCTCAATACAGTTGTCCAGATTACCAAAAATAAGACTAGTGAAGAGTTTATGTTTTCGCTTTGCTCGACATATATTGAAGCCTGCTCTGAAAAATATTTCTCCTTTGCGGAAGCTAATTATAGGACATACTATATACGTTTGCTATCAAAAAAATCCTTAGATACTTTTGTTCGGGGAAATAGTTAATCTTGTCAAAATGAAAATACAACTATAAATATCAAATATTTTAAATATTTGATATTTATAGTCGAAGAAAAATCGCTGACATTTCTAATCCTCCGCTCTATTTTAAATTAGAGGTAATATTTATGGCGCAACTTCTACCAAAAATTTCTATCGTTACCCCTTCTTATAATCAGTCTGAATTTATTGAAGAAACTATCAATAGTATTTTAACTCAAAATTATCCAAATCTTGAATATATTATTATCGATGGAGGCTCCACAGATGGAAGTGTGGAGATTATCAAAAAGTATGAAAAGTATCTGCATTTTTGGTGTAGTGAATCAGATGCTGGTCAATATGATGCCATAAATAAGGGATTTGCCCATTCTAGTGGTGAAGTAATGGCATGGCTGAACAGTGATGATATGTATTGTCCTTGGGCATTCAAAACTGTGGCAAGTATTATGTCCGAGTTTCCCGAAATTGAGTGGTTAACAACTCTAAATCCTGGGTTATGGGATTGTAATGGTTTTTGTATGGGTTTTGGCTCAATTCCAGGTTACTCAAGAGAAGCATTTTTAGACGGTTGCCACCTTCCTAAGAATAAAAATGGCAAGGGTTGGATACAACAAGAATCTACTTTTTGGCGACGAAGTTTATGGCAAAAAGTGAATAATAAAATCTGTATGGACTTCAAAATGGCTGGCGATTTTGATTTATGGGCACGCGTTTTTCAAAATACAGATTTATATGGTATTGAAGCGCCTTTGGCTGGTTTTCGCGTTCAAGCTAATCAAAAAAGCCAACAATTTGAAAAATATTTTCTTGATGCTAAAAAATCTTTATCGAATACGCGTGAAGTTTTAAATTGGCGACCCAATGTGTTACGAAATATTCCGAGAAAGTTAAAGTTAAATAAAATTCCTAAAGTCAAAGACTTAGTACTGTCAAATTCTGGTTATACCTGCAAGAAAGTAGTTAGAAAAAATGCTGAATTACAAGATGCCTTCTGGCAAATAGAAGAAAGCAAATTTTATTTATGAGGAATTAATCAATGAAAATATTACAAATAAATAGTAGCGATTATGCTAATGGAGGTGGCGGTACAATTGCTATGTACCGTCTTTATACAGGTTTGAAGCAAGCTGGTTTTGATTGTAAAATATTGAGTGGAATCAAAACTATTGATTCACCTGATTCCTCAAAAATCAACCGTTCTCAAAGATTAGAGAAAGCCCTCAAAAAAATTACAGAAAATGTCGGACTCTACGATATTCACTGTGTTAGTTCTTATAATTTGAAAAAAAATAAATTCTACCAGTCAGCCGATATTCTTAATTTTCATGTGATACATAGCGGTTACTTTAATTATTTAGCAATACCATCACTAACTAAAAATAAACCTGCTGTTTTCACTCTCCATGATATGTGGAGTTTTACAGGGCACTGTGCCTACACCTATGATTGCGATCGCTGGAAAATTGGCTGTGGTAAATGTCCTTATCCAGATAGTTATCCTGCTGTTGCTAGAGACAATACTCACCTAGAGTGGAAGCTGAAAAACTGGGTTTACAGCCATTCTAATCTTACTATAGTGACTTTGAGTAATTGGCTCGACGAGCAAGTTAAGCAGAGTATGCTCAAATCCTTACCAATTTATCACATTCCCAACGGAATTGATACACAAGCTTATCAACCCCTCGACTCCGAGCAATGTCGGTTTGTACTGGGTGTTCCACCTAATAAAAAAGTTTTGATGTTTGGCGCTGAAAGTTTAAAAGACTCGCGCAAGGGTGGAGATTTACTAGTCAAAGCACTCTCTAGTTTACCTGAATCTCTCAAAGCTGAAACTATACTGCTAACTTTAGGGCACGGCGGTAAATCTATTTCGGAAACCGTAGGAATGGCAAATTTAAATCTAGGCTATGTCAGTAGCGATCGCTTAAAATCCATTGCTTTTTCCGCTGCTGACTTGTTTGTTTTTCCTACCCGTGCTGATAACCTACCCTTAATATTACAAGAAAGTTTGGCATGTGGCACCCCAATAGTATCATTCAAGATTGGAGGTGTACCTGATTTAGTGCGCCCTGGAATCACTGGCTATTTGGCTAGCCCGGAGAATGCCAATGATTTTTGTAACGGCATCGTACAACTCTTGGAAGACCAAAATTTGCGTAATAGCATGAGTCAAAATTGTCGAGCGATCGCTGTTAAAGAATACCCTCTAGAGGGACAAACTCAAAAATATATTGATTTGTACAATAAAATACTAACTAAATAATTTTTTAAGGTAATATACGGATAACACAGGGAACAAATTGAATAGCTAATATAGCAGTTTTTGATTGAGTATATTACAGTTATAAATCCTCTACCCAGATACTTTTTAAAAGTTTTTTTAAGTACCTCTCCCTGCAATGTGGGAGAGACTTTAAATCTAAAATCCTGTAGTTTTTCTGCAAAGAAATATTATTCTTCTTTAATCAAGTCAAACATGATTAGTATTATTACACCAGTTTATAACGGTGAAAGATTTATCGAGTTTTGTATTAAAAATGTCATTACTCAAAATTGTCCAGATATAGAACATATTATCGTCGATGGTGGCTCGACAGATAAAACTGTAGAAGTAATTAAGCATTATGCACAGAATTATCCCCACATTCGCTGGATTTCTGAAAAAGATAAAGGACAGTCGGATGCAATGAACAAAGGCATTGGCATGGCGAAAGGTGAGATTTTATCTTTTTTAAATGTTGATGATTATTATGAGCCAAATGTACTGAATCGAGTATTAGAAATATTTAAAACTTTACCAGAACCAAGTTTTCTAGTTGGCAATTGCAATATCTGGAATGATGAAGAGGAAATGATTCAAATCAATAAACCTCAAAAAATGCATTTTCATGATTTGTTATTGGGATGGGATATCAATCCTTTTCCTGCTAATCCATCTGCATATTTTTATCATAGCTCAATACATGAAAAAATCGGTTTATATGATGTCGAAGACCGTGATGCAATGGATTTACATTTTATCTTAAAAACTGTACAAGTGGCTACAGTAAAGTATGTAGATGAAACTTGGGGAAATTTTCGAGTAATCCAGGGTACAAAAACCTTCAATAGTAATCAGAGTGGTGAAACACTTAAGCGAATAAGAAGAATTTTAGACAGTTATCGTCAAAATTTACCTTTTGCTTTGCGCGTTCAATTAGCTGCCAAACGTCAATTTTATAAAAAGAAAAGAGGGCTTGAGCGCAAGGTTAAATATCTAATATCCAGATGATAAAAATTATCTATCTAACTAATTAGAGGCATTCAAAACTAAGCTTTCATTTTAGAAACCAGAGGATAAACCTTATGAATCCGAAAGTGTCTATTATTATTCCTACTTATAATACTAGTAGTTACATAACCAAAGCAATAGAGTCAGCATTAGAACAGACTGAAAAAAATATTGAGGTGATTGTAGTAGATGATGCTTCTAGTGATAATACCGTAGAAGTTGTTAGAAAAATTCTTGACAAGCGATTGAAAATCTTAGTTAATCAAAGTAATCAAGGACCTAGTTATTCCCGCAACCGGGCACTACAAGTGGCTAAAGGTGAATGGGTTGCTTTACTAGATTCAGATGATTGGTACGAGCCACAACGATTAGAAATACTGCTGCATACTGCTGATGTGGAAAATGCAAATATGATTGCAGATAATATGCATCTAATTAAAGACGATGCAGAATATCCTCATAGTACATTTTTTGCTAATGAAGGAATATCATTTAATAAGCCAACAAAAATAGATACTGTCAATCTGATTGATTTAAGTCTCAGTATTACAAAACCTTTAATTAAACGTGATTTTTTAGTTCGGCACTCTCTCGAATTTAATGAAGCATTGAAATATGAAGAAGATTTTATTCTTTTCCTATTTTGTCTTTTAAAAGGAGCAATCTTTGTCGTAGTACCGGAAGCTTATTATTTTTATCGTACTCGTACAGGTTCTCTAATGACTAAACAACGAGAATTTTACGAACAAGCTTACAAGACAAATCGATATCTTTTACAGCAAGATATTACTAAACAAAATCCGGAATTATTACATTCTCTCTCTAGCCGTTTTTTTACTATCAACCAACAAAGAGGCTACTATAGAGTCAAGCCATTTATTAAGAAAAGAGCTTTTTTTGGAGCATTGATTGAGGCAATCAAGAATCCTATTTTCTTTTGGGCTTTATTGGTAAAATTACCAGTAATTTTCAAACATCATACACCAGGAAATTTAGCTATGCTTCATCCAAGTTTTGGGAATAAAAATAAGGCTAAGAAATAATAATTTATAAATATCTATTGTCAAATTGATTATCTAACTATTGCTCTTGAAGAATATTCTCTAAAAGCTAAAGTAAAAAAACTTTCTCAGTTCTTGTAAGGATTAAGGTACAAATAAGTGAATCCTGTAGTTTTCAGTAATGTCATAGATATTATACTTCTTAAATTAAGTAAAAAATGATTAGTATTATTACACCAGTTTACAACGGCGAAAAATTCATCGAATTGTGTATTAAGAATGTTATTGAGCAGAATTGTCAAGACCTAGAACACATTATTGTAGATGGTGGTTCAAAAGATAAAACTGTCGAAATAATTAAGCAGTATACAGAGAAATATCCCCATATTCGCTGGATTTCTGAAAAAGATAAAGGACAGTCAGATGCAATGAACAAAGGCATTGCTATGGCGAAAGGTGAGATATTGTCTTTATTAAATGTTGATGACTTTTATCAACCCGATGCATTAAAATCTGTATGCAAAATTTTTCACAAATTACCCGAGCCAACTTTACTTGTGGGAAACTGTAATCTTTTAGATAATAATGATGAAATAAAATCTGTTAATAAACCAAAAAGATTGAAAATTGTGCAATTATTAACGAGAACAAATTTTTGTATTTTTCCATTAAATCCATCGGCTTATTTTTATCATAAGTCTTTGCATAAAAAAATAGGATTTTACAAAGTCGAGGAACATTACATGATGGATTTGGACTTTATCTTCAAATCTGTTCAAAATGCGAATGTTAAGTATGTAGATGAAATTTGGGGTAATCATCGACAAATAGAAGGGACTAAAACCATTAATCTTGTTAACAGCGGTGAGCATTATCAACACCTTTCTAATCTGATAGAAGAACATCGCAAACAACTTACTAAATTTCAACAATTTCAAGTTGTTTATTTAAAATTTTTCTATTCTAAATTAGATAGATTTATTTTTTTGTATACTCAACCACAAGAATTATTATCGTATCTAAAAACTAAATTTATTAATAAGAAAATTTAATTTATATTCATTTAGATTAATAATTGTGGTTCTAGAAATAATTTCGTTAAAATCATCAGTTACTCATAATTTTACTCAATAAAAAATGGGAAGAAAACACTAAACATGAAATATGAATAAAAAAATTAAGATTCAAATTATTAGTAGGATTTTTCCCGTAAAAAATAATGCGGGTAGAGACGCATATATATTAGATTTTGTTAACTATTTACAACAAGTAGATTGTGAAATTGAATTTGTATCAACAAACCCTTCAGCTACTGATAAATATCCTTGGTGTGTCATTCCTTCTACATTTGGAAAACCTGAAAACGTCAGAGTACGAAATAATTTACAAATAGGTCGTATTCTGCTGCGGTTTAATGTGTTATCAGATTGGATTGCCGGACCTTTACGGTTGATTTTTCATAAGTTACCTCAGGATCTTAAAAATATATTTAGGCTTGCTGCAAAAAAACTCAAAAAAAAATCAAATCCGCAAATAAATAATACACCAAATATCAATGTTCGAGATTGGAAAGATGTTTTAGCAACCTCACAAGAGATTGCTTTTGCTAAAGCTCAAATTGATAGGTTTAAACCAGATGTTGTAGTTGTGAATTACATTTATTTAGCTAACATCTTAGATACTCTGGAGAGCGATAAAAATATTCTCAAAGTTATTCTCACTCATGATGTATTTCACCAAAGAAATGCTCTATTCCAGAAAATAGGTGTCGTAATTGGTGATGGTAACTGGAATCAGGAAGCAGAAACTGCACAATTAGAAAAAGCGCAGGTACTATTAGCAATTCAGAAAGAAGATGCTCAAGTCTTCAAGCAAATGGTACCCCAAGCTCGGGTAATTAATATGCCTATGTCAGCTGTATCTCACTCTTATACTATTGAACAAGTACCTGCCCGTTGTTTATTTGTAGGTAGTAGAACGCAACACAATTATTATGGTTTGCAGTGGTTCCTGGAAAATGTTTGGATAAAGATAGTAGAAAAAGTACCCAATTGCAGTCTACACGTATGTGGTAGCGTTTGTGATTCAATTCGAGGAACGTTTCCGAAGGTACGCTTTCTAGGTAGAGTAAACGATTTGAAACCCGAATATGCTGCTGCTGAAGTTTGTCTGGTTCCTTTACTGGCTGGTAGCGGACTGAAAATCAAACTCGTGGAGGCAATGTCTTACTCTCGTGCTTGCGTTTCAACCAGTGTGGGAATTCAAGGATTACCCGAAATTGTAGGGAAGACAGCAATTCTAGCAGATACTGCAGATGATTTTGCTGCTGCCGTACAGGTACTCTTAAGCGATTCAGAGAAGCGCCAGTGGATGGAACGGCAAGCTTATGAGTACGTAACAGAGAAACTTTCTCCACAATCATCCTATCAACCGTTTGTAGATTACATTCATCAATACTTCCACTAAGAAGTAAAAGTTTCGTTTTTGTAACAATAATGGATAAACAAAATGAAAGTAGATTGGTTAATTGTCGGAGCAGGATATTCAGGCTGTGTACTTGCTGAGCGGATTGCTACTCAACTTGGACAGCGAGTACTGTTGGTAGAAAGAAGAGATCATATAGGTGGAAATGCATTCGATTATTATAACGAACATGGTATTCTTATCCATAAATATGGTCCGCACATTTTTCACACTAAATCTAAAAAAGTTTGGGATTATCTGTCTGAGTTCACTGAATGGCGTCCTTATTTTCATCATGTTTTAGGGGTAATAGAGGGTAAGAAAGTTCCTATTCCTTTTAATCTCAATTCTCTGTATGAACTTTTCCCACCCCACTATGCTCAAAAGTTAGAGGATTTGCTTTTAGAAAACTTTGGCTTTGGGGTTAAGGTACCCATTTTAAAATTACGTGAAAGTACCAGTGGCGATCTTGGTTTTCTGGCTGACTACATCTATAATAATGTCTTTCTCCATTACACAACCAAACAGTGGGGATTGAAACCGGAAGAATTAGATCGGGGAGTAACTGGGCGTGTTCCAGTATACATTAGCCGAGATAATCGATATTTCCAGGATACCTACCAAGCCATGCCTAAGTATGGCTACACCGAGATGTTCCGGCGAATGCTCTCTCATCCCAACATCAAAGTGTTATTAAATGCCGATTACCGTGAAGTAGTCAACGATATTCAGTTCAACCGGATGGTTTATACCGGCCCAATTGATACTTTTTTTGACTATATGCATGGAGAATTGCCTTATCGCAGTTTACGCTTTCATCATGAAACTCTAGATCGAGAGCATTACCAAGAAGTGGGTACAGTAAACTATCCTAACGAATACGACATTACCCGAATTACCGAGCAGAAGTATCTTTCCGGGCAAACTTCACCCAAAACCACATTGGTGATGGAGTATCCACAGGCTTACATTCCCGATAAAAACGACCCTTACTATCCTATTCCCCGCGAAGAAAACCGCAAGCGTTACGAGCTTTATGTTAAAGAGTCTCAAAAACTTAATGGTAGTGTAATCTTTGCTGGAAGGCTTGCAGAATACAAATATTACAATATGGATCAAGCGGCTTTGCGGGCTTTAGGGCTGTTTGAAAAAGAAGTGTGCGGTACTTAAATTAAATAAATGTATATTACATATGCTACAAGCAACTGATAAGCCAAGAGCTATAGAACTTCCCCCGCTAACTTCGGCTCCTTTGATATCAATTTTGGTACCAAATTACAACTACGCAAGATATATCGGCGAAGCTTTAGATAGTATTCTTGAGCAAACCTATCCTCATTTTGAGGCAATAGTTTGCGACGATGGTTCTAAAGATAATTCTTGTGAAATCATTGCAAACTATGTCCAGAAAGACTCCAGAATTAAGTTAATTAGCAAAGAAAACGGTGGCGTGGCTAACGCTTTAAATGTGGCCTATGACGAAAGTAAAGGTCAAATCATCTGTATCTTGGACGCTGATGATATTTGGATGAATAACAAACTGGAAAAGGTTCTGGAGTTATATACATCCGAACCTACATGTGGTTTTGCTATTCACAATGTCATTGAAATAGATGGAGAGGGGGAATTGCTCAAAACAACCCCTAAATACGACCGTCTAGCTTCAGGCTGGATGGGAGAAATTGCCTTGAAAAATGGTGGTTTTGTCTACAATATACCTCCAGCTTCTGCATTGACTATAAGACGAGAAATTGCGGAGAAAATATTTCCACTTAATGAAGCGTTTACACGAAATGCAGATAGCCTTATATTTCGTTTTGCTCCATTTATCACAGTAATCGGGGCTGTTGGAGAAGCATTAAGTAAGTTCCGCTTACATGGAGCAAATACTACTTCTCAGACGATTTTGACAGTAGACTTTTTAGAGAAAGAGCAAATTACTTTGCAGCGCGTTCACCAAGAACAGAAACAGTTTCTGGAAAATATTTATGGCCCAGAAACGGCAGAGAGTTTAACAAATCTCGAGTGCAGTCTATCTATCTGTCACGATCGCTATTTGCTTTGTCGCCTTAAGGGAATCTACAAGTCCGAACGTACACAGATACGTCAGACGATTATCAATCATCCTGAGTTCAGGAAATGGTCTTTATCCAAAAGATGGCTGTTTCAATGGGGAGAATATTTATCAGATGCAAAGTTTGAGGTATTTTTCAATCAGTTGTACGGTCCAACTCGCTTTAAGCGTTTAGCAAAACGGTTGATGAAAAAATAGACTTTCCCCCAATGCATCTACTTTTACAAAGTTAAGTGAATTATACAAGGATTTGAACTTGCCAATTCTGGTAATTTAAGTTCGCTACAGCCGATCTAATACGGATCTAGTTTTTTTTATATTTCAACAGACTCAGAATTAGTGGCAAGATTAAGCCATTTTTTATTGGCAAAAAATGTACCTCAAGCTGTTAACTTGAATACTGTTAACGCTACTACTCCCTTCGGGCTCTAAAATTACCGATATAATTTCTTCTCCCCCTGCCCCCTGCTCCCTGCTCCCTGCCTTCGACTAATGGTAATCTTCTAGCGGGATAGGAGTAGTACCGCTGCGCGTTCGTCAAAAGTCAAAAGTCAAAAGTCAAAAGTCTTATATAATAAGGATTTTAACCGTTGACAATGGTTGGTTTATTTACGCCGTGCTGTACTAGCCTGATACATTTATAAGGCTGGAGCCTTTTGATGAGTATTTTTTTTAGCTAGTAAATTTTCTTGTTATCTATGTCACTTATAATATTTATGTGAAGAATTTCAATAAAATATATAAAGTTTTCACTAACCTCCATATAAGATTGTAAGAATAAGTACTGAGTATGTTAAGTATAAAGTATAAATTTTAAAGGTTATTAGGGAAGCTAAGCATTTTATTTTACAGCCTATTGCATCGATCTGTCTTAGCTGCTGACGGGCACCCATAAAAATTTTTTTCTTCCAAAAAAAATCTTATGGGAACCCCTGACTATTACTAAAATTATCAAAGAGTCAGGTTTGGGGCCAGCCTGACATTTTTAGTGTAGGTCATTAATGCAGGCATACATAAAAGGTTACTGCGCAGCCATTAGCAAGGCTAGTTTTGAATGGTTATATCGTTGCTTGCAGCAAAGGTGCAGATTTTGGGGTAGCTATTGGCGATGAAACAGTTGATAAAACACGAGGCAATTAGTTGCACCCAACTGCGAATAATCTTGAATAATCAATTTTTATATTGTATTGCTAAGTACTTGTTTATTTTTGCTTAATTAAGTTGAATAGCAACGGAGGTGATGCAACAGAAGCAAACAACTTTTTATTTTTATCTTTATACAATTTAATGGCTTATTTGGATGAAGATTAATTGGGAAAATTCCTTAATTTCAAAGCTTAGCATTAAGTGAACTGTTATTAAACTTAGATTGTGAGGGCAAAGGTCAAATTTATCCGGATTCTTTAATTTTATCTTAGGAAGTTAAATTGTGCGTTTTCTCGCTTTATTTTAGACAATAATTATTCCTATATTTTAGGGATAAATTATTTTTATACATTGATTGTTTAGCTCCTATATTTGCTTGTTATCAAAACGAATACTCGATTATACAACTGAGTACAATCAAAAAGTTTATTAGTTTAAATTAATTCATCAACCTATTCTTCCATGAGCTTAAAACAAAAAGCAGTTAAAGGTTTAATTTGGTCTGCGATTGAAAGTTGGTGCGGTAGAATAATTTCAGTATCTATTTTTTTCTTACTCGCTCGCCTTCTCGATCCGGAATCTTTTGGTTTAGTTGCTTTAGCAAGTATTTTCATAAATTTTGTTCAGATTTTCATCGATCAAGGATTTTCTCAAGCGATTATTCAACGTGAAAATTTAGAACCAGAGCATTTAAATAGCGCCTTCTGGATTAATATTGGAATAGGTCTATTATTGACAATATTAACCCTTACTAGTGCCGATCTGATTGCTAATGCATTTAGTCAACCAGCCCTAACACCAATTATCCGTTGGTTATCTTTAGGATTTCCATTAAGTAGCCTTAGTAAAGTTCAAGAAGCAATCCTACAGCGGCAGCTTAATTTTAAGGCTCTTGCTTCACGTTCTTTATTCTCGTCTATTGTTAGTGGTTTGGTTGGTGTTGCAATGGCATTCACGGGATGGGGAGTATGGAGTTTAGTCACTAAACTTCTGATATTTGGATTCATCCAAACTATATTAGTTTGGTGGGTTAGTGATTGGCGGCCAACATTCAAAGTTTCTTTAACTCACTTCAAAGATATATTCTCTTTTGGTATCAACATACTAGGATGGAGAATATTCAACTTTTCAACTCGTCGCTCTGATGATTTTCTAATTGGATATTTTCTAGGAACCACTGCACTTGGTTACTATAATGTCGCTTATCGTTTGTTGTTAATGATTACAGAGCTACTGATAGGGGTTAGCCAGAAAGTTGCAATTCCCGCTTTTGCAAGACTGCAAACAGAACCTGAAAGATTGCGTAATGCATTTTATAAAGTAACACAGCTAACAAGCTTTATATCTTTTCCTATCTTTCTTGGTATAGCTGCTTTAGCACCTCAACTGATTACATTATTCCTTGGAGAAGAGTGGACTCAAAGTATCCCGATTATGCAAATTCTGACATTTGTCGGTATTCTCCATGCAGTTAGTAACTTTAATGATTCTATTATCTTTGCTGTTGGAAAGCCCTCTTGGAATCTTAAGTTTAAAATCTTAAGTGCTGTAGTAATTTTTACTGGTTTCTTTGTAGGTGTTCGTTGGGGACTTGTAGCTGTTTCTACTGCCTATGTAGTTTCAAGCTACTTGTTATATCCTATTTCAATTTTGATGGTTCATAAACTGATCGAACTTGATTTTAAAAAATATATTGGTCAGTTTAAAGCATCATTTGTTGGTTCAGTACTTATGGTGTTATCTATACTAGTATTTCAATATACGATTGGTAATTCAGTTGATACATTAGTTTCATTTATTCTGAGTAGTGTAATTGCTCTATTTGTATACTTCTTAAGTGTATATTTAATTCAACCGTCTTTAATTACTAAGTTTAGAAAGTTTGGTAAACAAATTTGAATAAATTAATAAATATAAAAATATGCCAAAAGTTAAATAATCATCCAAAATAAAATATACAGATATCCGCTTTTAACCCTAATTTTATTTAAGATATTAACCTTGCCATATAAGCTATTATCAGAGTATTTTAAAATAAATTAAGATTATTGTCGTAGTCACAAAAGGATGAAAAAATGTTAGAACAAGTAATAAATAAAATTCAACTACTTCCTTTAGTTGAAACATCTAATATATTACCAAGAATTAATGTTAAATTAGCAAATGATTGGGATAAAGAACATGGGATGAGGAAAAAATTAATAGTTAATCATGAATATCGTTTTATTTATTGTCCTATCCATAAAAATGCATCCAGCAGCATCATTAAAGCCATACTGAATATAAGTAAATCAAATAGAAAAGAAAAACTATTAAACTCATCAAGAAATACTATTCGTACTTATGTAGACTTAAATTATAGTTTGGCTAACTATACTTATGCACAAGCAGTACAAATAATTAATAGTGATTATTTTAAATTTGTAATAGTAAGAAATCCTTGGACGCGATTAGTCTCGACTTATTTAAATTTATTTGTTCGCTTATTTGAAAATAACCAAGTAACACAATTAGCAAAGGATTCAGCAAAATATATATACGGAGAGGATAATTTTGGAAAATATGAAGATTCTATAAGTTTTGCACAATTTGTGCAGTACGTCTGTAATACAGACGATCAATATATAGATCCACACTGTAAATCGCAATACTTTTTTCTTGGAGGTCTGAAATACGATTTTATTGGTCGTATGGAATATCTATCCCATGATTTAGAATATATAATAAATAGTCTAAATTTATCTTTAGAATTACCGAAAGTCAATAAAACTGATTATTCTACCTCATCAGATATAAATAATAATTATTCAACTCTTTCTCCATCTGAACTAAGAAGTTTAAAAACCGGATTTCCTAGTTATAAAAATTTGTACACACCAGAGTTAATTGATTTAGTTGCTCAAAGATACGCGAAAGATCTAGAAATGTTTGGATATGAGTTTGTATGATTAATAAACAGTTTTTTTGAAAAATTTCAAAATTTTGTGTTCTAATTTTCCTTGAACGAGCATTAATTACGGCTTGAAAAATCGGAAATTTAAAAAACTGCAAAATACTTATTGTTATCATGTGTACATCTTACTCAAAAAATTTTTTATTTATGGCGAATGAAATACAAAGAAGAACCAAACAATTATCTGTTGCAGAACCATCTACATTGTTAAGAAAAATTATTTCTAAAATTAAAAATGATTGGGGTGAAATTGAAACAGCCGATAATTGGTATGCAGAAACATGGGCACAAAAAAGATTAATTGTTAATCATGAGTATCGCTTTATTTATTGTGCAATCCCTAAAAATGCATCTAGTAGCTTAATGAAAGCTATAGTTAGTTTACGTAACTCAAAAAGAAAAGAAAAACTTTTGAATTCCTCAAGGGATACTATTCGTAATTATGTAGAACTTAACTATAGCTTGGCTAGCTATACTTATGCAGAAGCTAACAAAATAATAAATAGTGATTACTTCAAATTCGTCATAGTTCGGAATCCTTGGGCACGATTAGTATCCACATACCTAAACTTATTTGTTCGATTTCACGAGCATGGACGACCTACAGATTTAGTTAGAGATTCAGTAAAATATATATCTGGAGAAGATCTAAAAGATAGAGATTCGATTAATATTACTTTTAAACAGTTAATCGACTACCTATGTGCTACTGAAGACAGATATTTAGACCAACACTGTATACCTCAATACTTATTTTTGGGTGGGGTTAATAACTATTTTTTAGCTCGGATGGAGAATTTATCTGAAGATTTACAGTACATAGAAAACAAATTAAATTTATCTTTAGAACTGCCTAAGTTAAATAAAACAGAATATTCAGATTCGTCAAATAGCCAGCAAAACTTTGCAAAGATTTCAGCTTCTGAATTGAGAAATTGGAAAACGAACCTACCTGATTATAAACAATTCTATACACCAGAACTAATTTATTTAGTTAGTCAAAGATATGCGCAAGACATAGAATTGTTTGGGTATAATTTTGCCGGTCCTAATAGATATACTTCAAACTATTTAACTATAGGAAAGAGTAAATGAACTATGAGTTTAAGCCATTAGTAAGTATAATTATCAACAACTATAATTACGAGCACTTTTTACCAGAAGCGATTGACAGCGCCATAATTCAAACTTTCCAAAATACTGAAGTTATTGTTGTCGATGACTGTTCCACTGACAACTCCCGCGATGGCATCGCCTCTTATGGTGACAAAGTGATTCCCGTTTACCATCAAAAAAATGGCAAACAAGCCGCAGCCTTTAACAGTGGATTTGCAATCAGTAAAGGTGAAATAATTATCTTTTTAGATGCTGATGACTATCTTCACACGAATGCAGTGGAACGTGTTGTTTCAGTGTGGAAACCAAATCTTGCTAAAGTGCATTACCGCTTACAAGTGGTAGACACCCACAGGAAATCTTTGGGATTTTCTTATCCCCAAGGTGGTAAACCGTTATCTAGTGGGGAAGTTTGGCGGACTATTTTGAAAGTAGGAGCTTATCAAAGTGTCGCAACCAGCGGTAATGCTATTAACCGTAAAGCATTAGAACAAGTTTTTCCGATTTCCGACGAGTACAAGCTGACTGCTGACGATTATCTTTCAATGCTAATTCCCTTTTATGGGGAAATCGTTGCCATTGATTCTCCTCTAGCGGCTTATCGGATTCATACTAGCAATCAGTGGGCTTTAGCTACGGTAAACGCAGAGCGCTTCCACAGATTTGTGCGTCACGATTTGCAGAATCACCAGTTGTTGATACAAAAAGCAAATGAATTGGGCTATGAATTGCCTGAAGACTTTGAACAACGCTTTATAGGGCGTTTATGGTCTAGAATGGCATCTTTACGCTTGGATCCTCAAAATCACCCTATTCCTGACGATAACTCTCTGGAACTGGTTTATTTGGGTATCCGTTCGCTGTGGAAATATTCAAATTATAACTTGCTTAAAAAACTAATCTTCAGTTTGTGGTTTATTTGGGTGGGATTGATGCCTTTAGTATTGGCGAAAATGGCAATTATTTGGTTATTTGTCCCCCATAAGCGTCCTAAACTCAGCTTTGGTTTCATGAAAAAGTCCAATGCAAACTTACCAAAACAGGAGTTAGTATGACTAATCCGATACGCGTACTCTTCGTTAGCCACGCTTATGTAGTCGGTGTCAATCAAGGAAAACTTGATGCGATCGCCCAAACCCGCGAAGCTGAAGTTGGTTTATTAGCCCCCAGCAACTGGAAAGCATTAGAGTGGAATCGCGAGCTTCCATTAGAGACA
>JBHJJJ010000023.1:0-17396 GCA_050042755.1 Rivularia sp. (in: cyanobacteria) | reverse complement strand
GTCAAATTTTTCTGCTAATAACTGTTGGGAAGTTTCTACACCTCCTTCTATTACCGTTAAATATGATTTATCAAAATACTTCTCAAAAATTTTAGCGACGAGACTAGAAGTGTGAGAAGCAATTTCTGAAGGTTTGAGAATGGCGCAATTACCAGCGGCTATAGCACCTATCAAAGGCGCGATAACCAGTTGAAATGGATAGTTCCAAGCACCAAGAATTAAAACGACACCTAAAGGTTCTGGATAAATTACTGCGGAAGCGGGGAAGAATTGCCAAGGGGTTTGTACTTTTTTTGGCTTAGTCCAATTTTTTATATATTTAATAGCATATTCAATCTCTTTTATCACTAAGGTTATTTCAGCGATAAAACTTTCTACTAATGGTTTATTTAGATCGGCTTTCAATGCTTTACAAATCACTGTTTCATTCTCAATAATTGCTTGCTTGAGAATTTTTAATTGCTGAATGCGAAAAGAAATATCTTTAGTTTTACCAGTTTGAAAAATATCGCGTTGGTTGTGGATTATTTCAGCAAACATAACAAGAGACAAGGAATATCTGTTGATTTATTAAAGGGAACAGGGAACAGCTTAGGTGTAAAACGAATCAAATTAATTATTTTACAGCTTATTGTTTCATAGGTAAAGTCACGGTGAAGATGCTTCCTTTGCCAAGTTCTGAATTAACTTCAATATTACCTTTATGAGCTTCAACAATACGCCGGGAAAGGTATAAACCCAAACCACTACCGGAACGTTTGTGACTTCCTGGACGAAATCTTTCAAATAAGGAGGCTTGTTGCTCTGGGGAGATACCTTGTCCAGTATCGACTACTTTAATAGTTATAGCGCCGTAATCACTCGATTCAGTAGTTAAAAACATTGTAATCGAGCCATTTTCTGTAAATTTGATGGCATTCCCGACTAAATTGGTGAATAATCGATGTAATTCTAGGCGATCGCCCATTAATTTTGTAGCGTTTGCAGATTGTTGAATATCAACTTTAATTACCAATCCTTTTTGTTGCGCTAAGGGGGATAAGTTACTCGCTACTTCTTCAATCAATTGACAAACATCAAATGGTATAAACGCCAGGGTTTTGCGTCCGGCTTCAAAGCGGTATACTTCCAATAGAGTATTTACCATCGCTAACAGATTGCTGTTAGAACGAGCCATGATAGTAAGTGCTTCTTGCATTGACCCAGATAGTTCCCCTAAAGCACCTTCGAGAAACAGAATCATCATTCGCTCCTCTGCTACTAAAGGGGTGCGTAAGTCGTGGGTAAGACGAGAAACAAAATCTTCTCGCTGACGAGCAATTTCATCTCGTTCATCTATACTGTGTTTGAGCCTTAAAAGCGAACGTACCCGTGCAAGTAATTCATCTACCGTGACAGGTTTGCGAATGAAGTCATCAGCGCCCAAATCTAATCCGTGAGCAACATTCGGCGAATCGTGAGCGGTAATTAACAAAATTGGAATAAAAGATATTTCAGGATTTCCTCGGATATGTTTAGTTACCTCATAACCATCCATTTCTGGCATCATCAAATCTAATAATATTAAATCAAACCTTGATTCTTCAATTTTTTTTAATGCAGAAGAACCATTTTCCGCCGTACTTACTTCATAGCCTTCTTCCTCTAAAATAGTTTTGATTAAGAAAACATTATCAGGAGAATCATCAACAACTAAAATTTTGTCAGATGTAGAACTGGAGTAATCCATAGTAAAGGTAAAAAGGTTAATATAAGATTTTATTTTGATTAAAACAGTTGATTTTGGGTTTATTGGGAATGTTTGATTCTCATAAATTATGTGACAAGAGTAGCTCGAAGCAAAATTAAATTTTTGTGATTTCTTTTACTATAAAATACTCCTCGCAGTGAAAAATAATTAACTTGATTTATTTGTAATTAGTATAGGGAATATAGAATTAATCGCAGTGATAAAAATCACTCTGTTAATTGATTGATAAATAAGTGATTTGTAAAGCTAAGTATTAGAGATGGTATCATAATTAACTAAAATTTAACTGTATGACTATTCTAAGCTAGTAAATTAGATTGCCAGATTAAACTCTGTTTTACGTAAATTAAAGCAGAATAGGAAGTATTGATTACTATTCATCATTACTTCCTAAATACAACACCTCCCAAAACTTTCTGAAAGTCTTCAAAATCGGCAACAATAATCGAATTTGTAAAAAGTTTTTCTAATACCAATTCATCATCTATCGTATTGATATCTTGTATAACTTGCTCCGGCACTTGTTTAAATCTGGTTTGAATAATTTTAATTACATTTGCTCGTGCTTTTTCAAGCTTTCCCTCTGGTTTCGATAATCCTTCAAAGTTTTTTATCTGACTCATTTGACTTGCCTATTAATAATTTATAAAAATAGTTATTCTTCCGGTTCAATTGTCGCAGCCCTTAATTGTTGTGCTAATCTTTGGCTATCGTTCTCTAATTTCTAATTCCGAACTCCATAACAATCATTCGTAATTTTCATTTCACCAGGGTAAGCAATAACCAGTGCAATTTTCTCGAATACCTTCCCATACACCAAGAAAAAGCTCCATTTGAAAAATCCAATAACGATTATTTGCATTCGCTGTTTGCAGTTGATATTGTCCCGAATTATCTAATTAATAGACTTATAAAACTCCACTCTCTGGTTCAAAAATCGCATAATTAGGAACCTCCCGCGAAACTTTGATTGATGATGCATAACTCCAATCTGGTGGTTTGACTACAAATTTATGATTTAAGGTGGCACTAATAGCATAATTAGTGGTAGTTAAAGCAAATGAAAGGTAACTTAAGGGCGATTTCCAAACTTTCTGTTAACGCCGCAGCCATTAAAGGCTGATTAATATTGTCCACCCGCGAATCATCTAATACAAAATCATTGGATCGTTTTTCCCAGGTAATTTCATGAGTGGTTGAACTGGTTAGCATAATATCCTATCTCATCAATAGTCTCCTTAGTTTGTATTTTAGTGTTTGCAATCGAATCAAATTTCAAAATTATTTCTTACTTGCGGGGTGCCGTACTTTCCTACTAACAGTACCTTACAATTAATTTAATTGGCGTTGATGAATTTAGATTTTAAGACGTTATAATGTAACGTCTCTACCCAGGTTTCGGTTATCCATTAAATTTAATTCATACTTACATTGAGCTATACCATTTAATTTTTCATATTTAATACAAAAAATACCTTTGTGCCTTTGGTACAACTGTTGCAGGCTCGCAAGTTAATAATTCACCATCAGCTCGCACCTCATAAGTCTCTGAATCAACTTCTATATTCGGTAAAGCATCATTTAGTTTCATATCTTGCTTACTCAATTCCCGCACAGCAGAAACTGCTTGAGCCTTTTTTCTCAACCCCAATTGATTAGGAATGTCCCTTTCCATAGCTGCTTGAGAAACAAAGGTAAACGACGTAGCATGACGTGCATTAGCAAAACTACCAAACATCGGCTGCATATGCACCGGTTGCGGTGTAGGAATACTCGCATTAGCATCACCCATTTGCGAATAAGCGATAAATCCACCTTTGATAACTATTTCGGGTTTGACTCCAAAAAAAGCCGGTTTCCACAAACATAAATCTGCTATTTTCCCTTCTTCTATAGAACCCACATGCTGAGAAATACCGTGAGTAATCGCTGGATTTATCGTGTATTTAGCTATATATCGTTTTGCTCGAAAATTGTCATTATTAACCCCCCCTATTTCCCCCCCTTGGTAAGGAGGGGATAATTTTCCTCGCTGTACTTTCATCTTATGTGCCGTCTGCCAGGAACGAATTATTACTTCTCCTACTCTTCCCATGGCTTGAGAATCGGAAGCAATCATACTAAAAGCACCCAAATCGTGCAAAATATCCTCAGCGGCGATAGTTTCTCGACGAATGCGGGATTCTGCAAAAGCGACATCTTCGGCTATATTAGGGTCGAGATGATGACACACCATTAACATATCAAGGTGTTCGTCTAAAGTATTTACTGTATAAGGACGAGTCGGATTAGTCGATGATGGAAGTACATTGGCTTCCCCACATACTTTGATAATATCTGGTGCATGGCCTCCTCCTGCCCCTTCTGTATGGTAAGTGTGAATAACCCGGTTTTTAAAAGCTGCGATCGTATTTTCAACAAATCCTGCTTCGTTAAGAGTATCGGTATGAATCGCTACTTGTACATCATATTCATCGGCAACAGTTAAACAAGTATCAATAGCGGCGGGAGTGGTTCCCCAATCTTCATGTAACTTCAACCCCATAGCTCCGGCTTTCACTTGTTCAACGAGTCCCTGGGGTTGACTGGAGTTACCTTTACCCATAAATCCCAAATATATAGGGAAAGCATCAGCAGCTTGGAGCATTCGGTGAATATTCCAAGGTCCCGGCGTGCAAGTAGTAGCATTTGTACGAGTAGCAGGACCAGTACCACCACCTAACATTGTGGTAATTCCAGAAGCGATCGCCACTTCAATTTGTTGCCTACAGATAAAATGTATGTGGCTGTCTATACCGCCGGCTGTAAGTATCATACCTTCACCGGCGATCGCTTCGGTTCCTGGACCAATAATAATGTCTATATTATCTTGAATATAAGGATTTCCGGCTTTACCAATTTTAAATATTTTCCCGTCTTTGATGCCAATATCGGCTTTAACAATACCCCACCAATCAAGAATTAAAGCATTAGTTATTACCGTATCTACCGCACCTTCGGCGTTGGAAATCGGAGATTGTCCCATACCATCGCGAATGACTTTACCACCACCAAATTTGACTTCGTCACCGTAGGTAGTGAAGTCTTGTTCGACTTCGATGAATAATTCGGTGTCAGCGAGACGGATTTTGTCGCCGATAGTAGGGCCAAAAGTTTCAGCGTAAGCTTTGCGGGACATTCGGTAAGACATAGATGCACTTCTTTATAGTTACTTTGAATATTGTTGGGGAAAGTGGGGGAAGGGAGGAGAAAATTTTGTATAAGTTTATAAAGTAGTGCGTTTAAATGGTCAAGCAATATGAATGAAAGTTTAACTCAAAAAATTCGGAATGATTTTGATTGCATTGCTTTGAACGAACAAGAGGGATGGAATCACAACAATCATTATCACCGTTTCTTACTCAAACAGTTGCCATCTCAATGTAAAACTGTTCTTGATATTGGTTGTGGAACAGGTGAATTTTCACGTCTTCTCGCGAAACGTGCGGACAAGGTTATTGCTCGCGACTTATCTCCAAATATGATTGAAGTTGCTAAGCAACGTTCAAAACAGTATACAAATATTGATTTTCAAGTTGCTGATATTTTGCAATGGGATATTCCAACAGAGGAATTTGATGCTATTGTTTCTATCGCTACAGTTCATCATTTACCAGTAGAACAATTACTTCCGAATCTGAAAGCTGCTTTAAAACCCGGTGCTAAATTGATAATTTTAGATTTGTTAGAACATGAAAACTTGGGAGATAAGTTGAGTGATTTTATTGCTGTTCCTTTGAATTGGTTTTTTCAAACTACGAAGAATAGGGATATCAAAATGTCACCGGAAGCAGCAGAAGCAATGAGAGAGCATCTTCGTACAGACAAGTATCTTACACTGTCGCAAGCAAGAAAAATTTATCAAAGCTCCTTAAGAAAAGCAAAGCTTAGAAAGCATTTATTTTGGCGTTATTCAGTAGTTTGGGAAAAACCGAAGTTATGTTGATTTTTCTGTTTTTTACAGCCTCGGGACGCTGAGTATCTATGAAAATGATTTAAGTGAAATTATAATTGGTTCGCGTTCCTTTGTGTTTTCCTCTACGCTCCGAGGCTGTAAAATAAATTATAAATGACAACTTTAGATAGCTTTAAACTTGAAATCAATCCATCTTTTAAAACATACTGGACACAAGATAAAGGACTTTGTGTCACTGAAATTTACATTAATGACAAACCGTTAATAGAACTAGTACGTCAAGGGTTCCCATAAGAATTTTTTTCTTCTAAAAAAATTCTTATGGGTGCCCGTCAAGCAGAAGAACCATTTGTTAAAGCTGAAATAAAAGAACGTCGTGCTCAGGGTGATGATATTGATGAAATAAGTTTTCCTTCGGGAGATTATATGTATCTACCACCTTCACAGGTATTATTACCTTCACGCAATTTTCTTGATGAACCTTGTAATCATGGTTTTCTATTAGACTCAGATGATCCTAAAAATGATAAATCAATTATTTTAGAGTGTAGTTGTGGTAATCCCGGATGTTGGTTTATGCAGGTTTGTATAACTGTTAATGAATCAACTGTCATATGGTCAGAATTTACTCAATTTCATCGCGATTGGGAACTTGATTTAGGTCCTTTTACATTTAATAGAAAACAATATGAAGCTGAACTATGTAAACCGAATTATGAATAATGGTATGTAGACAAGCTTTCCGAGTAAACTTAAGATTTTTTGATAACCCCAAAATGGTACAATTCCTATCGAAAAGCATAACATTGGCAGAGTTTGTGCAACTACCAGAAACGACACCAGCCAACGAATATATTGATGGAAAAATTATCCCTAAACCCATGCCTCAAGGGAAACACAGTACGATTCAAGGTGAACTCGTACCTACTATAAATACTGTAGTAAAACCGAAGCGTATCGCTCGTGCTTTCCCTGAGTTGCGTTGCACTTTTGGCGGTCGCTCAACTGTACCCGATATTGCCGTTTTTGTTTGGAATCGGATTCCCCGCGATCAAAATGGAGAAGTTGCCAATGCATTCTTAATTGCACCAGATTGGACAATTGAAATTTTATCACCCGATCAAAGCCAGACAAAAGTCACCAAAAATATTCTTCATTGTCTTAAGCATGGAACTCAAATGGGTTGGTTGATAGATCCATTAGAGCAAACCGTGTTTGTTTTTCGTCCTAAGCAAGAAACTGAAGTGTTTGATGAACTAGATGCGTTACTTCCCGTACCAAGTTTTGCAAGTGAGTTACAGCTTACAGTGGGAGATTTATTTGCTTGGTTATTGGAATGAAATTAATTTATATGTATTTACCAGTCTCTTTTGACCATTCCTTTAAGGTCTGCGAAACGATAACGCTCTCTGCACGACCTTAAAAAATCATTTGCGCTGTATTGGTCATTAAATTGGACTTTAGCAAGATATTCTGAGTAGTTTTCCTCATATCCTTCGACAAGTTTTCCACCCGAAAATTCAGCTTCCGAAGATATTTCATCAACATTAATAAGATTAGGATCGAACTTGAGTTCTACGTAATAGTCCATATCGTAAAATTCGTAATTCCTAAGTTTGGTAAGGCACAAAAACATAAAAATCAAAGCTATCAGTGTCTATAGATAACCCTGAAAAACGCTTTGATTTAGTTATATATTATAGTTTATTTATATCTAAAATAAGTAATTTTACTTACATTTTGAAGTAAGGATGGTTCGGATGTGCCACCATATCTAGAAAAGCAGTTAACGCAGTTGTTAACTCAACTTGAAGATTTAAACGAGGAAGATTCATGAGTAGATACAGTATGATTATTCAATGGTCAGATGAAGACCAACTTTTTTTAGTCACTATTCCAGAATTTAGCGAACGCGTTATCATGCCTTGTACTCATGGTAAAACTCGTGAAGAAGCTATTCGTAGTGGTGAAGAAGTAATTGAAATGTATTTAGAAGCTTGGGAAGAGTCAGGAGAATCTATTCCAGAACCCAGCACAGTTCAAATTGCTTGATACAAACAAATAAATCCTCGGCGTACCTCCGCGTTTACCTTGGCGCTCCTCTGCGTTTCGGAATTACACCTCTTATCCCTCCTCTACTCCCCTCAACATCTCCTTTATAACGAGGAATTATATGAATTCCGGCGTGCATGACATTTTGTCCAGCGTCTCGATTAATATTCATTCCCACATTAAAACCATCTGGTGCAAATTCTTTATGGATGATTTCTTGGACTTTATTAGCCATCAACCAGCAAGCTGATTGTTCTTTAAAGGGTAATTCAAAATAGTTACTGACGTGGCGTTTGGGAATAATTAAGGTATGTCCTTTACTTAAAGGATATCCATCAAGTATGGCATATGCTGTTGCTGATTCGGTGATAATGGTCAAACTTTTACGAGGATTGCAGAATATGCAGTTATGAGAAGAATTTTCCTGATGATTATAATGAATATATTCGTATATTTCGCAGTTTTCGTTTAAATATATTGAATTATAAGGAAGTTTTACCATACATTGATATGTAGGTTTTTTATGAACGTAATGTTCTCGAAATCCTTCTCTTTTGATATCCCTTCTGACGGCGAAATAAGCTTTTCCTCCCGGCTTTAATAAATGAGATACTCCCATCAGTACGTTAGCTTGTTCTTCTGGAAATAATACATTTAAAACATAAAAACAAATTATTGTATCGAATTTACGATCGGGATATTGGGGAAAATAATAAGGATCGTAACCTATAATATCAAATCCTTTTGATTGCAAGACTTTAACATCATTACCAAATCCACAACCAAAGTCTAAAATTTTCCCTTGAAGTAGGTTTTGGTTTAATAAAAGTTTTGCTGGATACGATAAGTTAGTCCTTTCTATTGCAGTAAGGTGACTAAATTTATTTTTTTGTTTTTTCATTTATTTAAATATTAATTAGACAAAAGGAAATAAATCGAGGTTTTTAAAAACTTCGATTTAGATATCAAGATTTATTTAGTGATTTTAAATATAGCTTATTTGATTAATTTAAATGTTCAGTAAATTTTCGGGTATTACTATTTTTTAACGGAAAGGAAAGGAAAGTAGGCGTGGAGGGTATGCTACATAGGAAGAGGAAGAGGTTTTACATAAATGGTTTGAGGTTATCGTATTCAGCTATTTGTATTTTCTTACCGTTACGAAACATTCTTTTTTGTAAGTGAGGAAAATCGGCAATTTCATACTCCCTTCTTTCTCCACCCATGATATATATTAAGTCTTCTTCAAAAGGATTTCGTAAGTGATGTGCAACGGAAGGAGTAGGAAAACCCATGAAATCACCGGATTCTATCTCGAATTCTCGATCGTTTATTTCAGCAATACCTTTTCCAGAAAGGATATAGATAAATTCTTCTTCAAATTCGTGGGAATGATAAATAAATGATTCTTTCCCTGGCGGTATTTTTGCTAAATGAAATCCGATACGTTGTAAACCTACTGCTTCGCTCAGTGATACTCCACTTATTTCTGAATTTGGATTAAAAGGATGGGAAAATTTTTGTTCGGGAAGTTGTTCGATCGCGTCTGCTTTCAGAAGTGGGTTTGGTTTTTGAATTTCGTTCATTTTTTAATTACCTGAATCATAATTGTAAAACCGCCATTACTCCCGAAGCGGCTTTATGATTACCTAACTAATTGAGGGAGTGAGGGAGTAATGTAGAGACGTGAGATATCATATCTCTATAATTTTCCGTTTACTTGAGCGTTGAAACCGTAAACTTGACGACTACCTACGAGGGGTATTAACGTAATTTCTTTTTCATCACCTGGTTCAAATCGAACTGCTGTTCCTGCTGGGATATCAAGACGCATTCCCAAAGAAGTTTCTCTATCAAAGTTTAATGCGCCGTTAACTTCGTAAAAGTGAAAGTGGGAACCTATCTGAATTGGTCTATCTCCTGTATTTGCAACTTTTAATTTTACGGTTGTACGACCTGCATTTAACTCGATTTCGCTTTCTGGAGTAATTATTTCACCTGGAATCATGGGAAGTAATAAGTAATGAGTAATGAGTAATGAGTAATAAGTGAAAATTCCTTCATTATCTAATTTATGAAATATCAAACAACATCCCTTGTCCAAGTTACTGAATTGGATTGTGAACAGTTACTAATTTGGTTCCGTCGGGAAAAGTTGCTTCTATTTGAACTTCTTCTACCATTTCTGCTACACCTTCCATGACATCATCCCTTGTCAATAAAGTTGTTCCAAAACTCATTAATTCAGCTACAGTTTGTCCATCTCTTGCACCTTCTAAAATTGCAGCAGTAATAAAGGCGATCGCTTCGGGATAATTTAATTTTACACCCCTTGCTTTCCGTCTTTCTGCTAACAATGCAGCGGTAAAAATTAATAATTTATCCTTCTCTTGTGGTGTTAATTGCATTCTTTCACTCCATCCTTATCAATCGTTCATTGTTAATTGCTCATTGTTCATTATTAATTGTTAATTGTTCATTGTTCATTGTTCATTGTTCAAAGCATCCAAACTCTGGGTAAACAGCGATCGCGATTTAAAAAAGATATCCGCAATAACTGCCAAACACTAATAAACCAGTTTCTCACTTCTGTTGTCGAATCACCACGATATCTACACAAAAATCCATTTTCTAAACGAGTCACACCACCTTCATAGGATGGGGAGAGATTGCGTGCTTGTTCTACTATTTCACTAGAGACTGGTTTTCCTATATATACTAAAGTACCTATAATTGGTTTTCCTGCTAAACCGTGGGGACTGTGAAAAATTTCTTGGCTACCGGGTAAATATTGTCTATCAATCCATAATGGTTTATTATTTCGCCAAACTTCAAAGTGCGATCGCCATTCTCCTTCGACAAATTTCTCTCCTCTAGCGGTACGTCCAAATCTAGTAATTTCCCAACCAATAAAGTTTGCATAATCCGCTAATTCTATCCGTATATCTTGACGAAAGTTTGCACCGTTAAACACGATGCTTTCTTGAGGTAACCATTCTAAACAAGCTTGATTATCAATTTTAATTTCTATATTTTGTCTGGCTCTTCTACCGTTACTACGATAAATTTTATTGGCTGCGGCTGTTGTAATTAATGATTTTGCTTGAGGTTGCAAGTGAAAGTTACAAGATAATTGATCGCCACCAACTATTCCCCCAGCGGTATGTAAAATTACGCTATGACATACTGATTCTCCTTCGGGATAAAAGGGACGTTGTATTTTCAACGGTGCTTGGTTTTGACTTTTTATTAATCTCGTTTTATTTTGGCGATCGCTATAAACTAAGTTGAGTTTCCCATGCCAGCTTTTAGAAGATTCCGATCTTGTTTCTCGACAGGGTTGTTTCATTGCTTTTTATCGGTTCAATATTTATTCCATCAAATCATAAATTTTGACTTCCCCGAAGCTGTTGATATCGGCTTTTTCTCCATAAAAATACTGTATAAATATTTTTGACGTATTTTAAACGACTTTAACTACGCATTTTTATGTCATAAATAAAACAATTTTGCTCGAAAAATTTCCGCACTGAGTTGTAATTAAAACCATTTTTTTCCTAATTGAGACCATTCTCATTAATAACGAAAATAATTTTCATTTAATCAACGCAATTACGTTGTTTTTGGCATGTGATCTAGATCGCTTTTTCAAAATCGAAAAAATTTTGTATAATCTACTTGGGTGTCTATATGTTAATTCGATCTGCAAGTCTAACTTTCTATATACATAAAATCTGAGAATAAGAAAATAATTTAACAAAACTTGATGAATATCTGATTCGATGGGTTTCGATTTGTGTTTTTTGAGAGTTAAGATTTTTTAGCCAAAATTATATAGTCATCTAATATATAGTGCGATCGAAATTTTTGACTTAAATACTTTTGAAGTATGGTTGTCATGTAAAGTTGTTTTGGCAATTTTTCTTGAGCAAATTTAGCAAATTCAGCAACTTGTAGAGGACTTCTTAAGCCTGTAGATATTAAGTACTTATACCAAACTAATTCTAATCCTAGTTCTTGAAGAAGTTTATTTATCAATTTCTTTTCTTGTTCGCGATCCTCAGATTGAGAAGTGTTGTAAGCTTTATATAGCTTCTTGTCTTGAAGAATTAACAGCGCATAACCTTCATTTTTTAAACTCAGATCGATGATTTGCTGATAAATGTTATTTGCTTGAATGCTTTTAGTAGAATCGTTGAAGAAACAGTGAGAAATGATAACGAAATCAAAGAAGTCTATAGGGATATTACTTGATTGCTGATTCCAGGTGAATATATCTGAAGTTACGAAGCGGAAAAAAGCATTGATGGGAGTTTTACGCGATTCTATATATCTTCTCCAAAATTGTAAACCTCGAAATTGAAATGCATTTTGTTTTTCTAAGGAGTAATAAGATATATGGATCCCAGGAAGATTAAAAAAGCCGCTGGTACTTTGTAAAAATAAAGCTAATCCATAAGCAACAGTTCCAGGGCCTGCTGCAATATCAAGAATTTTAATATTAGTTGGGAGTAATCCAGATTCGTAAATTAGAAACCAAGCTAAGTAGAGGCAATATACATTTTCGAGGAAATATTTCATATAGTAAACATGTGGAGTCAGACTAAAACGGTAATCTGGATCTTTTCCACACTTTAAACTATTGATATCTTCTAAAGCGTCTTCGAGTTTTATTGATAATTGCTTTTCGGGAATTCTGCGAAACTCTTCCTTGAGGTATTCAACTAGTTGAGCTTCAAAATCATCAAATATTCTTTCATCTATACCAGTGCATTGTAATTTATTTTCGTCGTGTTGAATTAAATTAAATGTTTTGTGAATATAAGCAATAAAATCTCGATCTGAATTTAATTTCAGATTACTTTTATTTTCAAGAGGTACTGGTAAATCTGTTTTTTTTTCTAACTCTTGTAATGCGGTGTTGAGTTTCCCGTTCAAAATAGCGGTTTCTGTTTTATATTGTTTCGCAGAATCTTCAAGCTGTAATTTATCTCGAAATAGCTTTTCTAAAGACGATAATTTTGCACCAGATTTTTCAATTACTCGTAAAAATTTGATTGCTTTTCGTTTATTACCTTGTTGTAAAGCTGATTTGAACTGGAAAGAATGCCACCAATTAGAGATCGAGTTAATCATAACCAAAACCGTCTTTTCCTTCCTTTATTTCAACATCAGGAAGATAAGACATTAATTTTTCTTTGAATCTTATATAGCTTAATTTTTCTGTGTCATACCACCAAGCGTATTTCTGCTTAACTTCTTGGGCATCTTCACGAGTTGTAGCAATCAGCGAACGATTTTGGCTAGGGTGAAAATCCTGAATGACGATTCGATCGGCGATTTTTAACTTTTCGATGAAGGTAGCTTCGTCTTTTTCTAAAGTTGGAAGTAAGGGAGTAATTGTAATGGAAACTTTGGGAATAAAGCCTTTAAGAGAATCAATACTTTGTTTAATTTTTGTAATTGCATTTAATCTAGCTTTAATACTTGGCGATCGTGGTTCAAAGTCTCGTCTTACAGATTCGCTGCCGGTGGGGATACTCATATTAACTCGCAGATGCTGAAATCGTTGTAAAAAATCAATATCTCTAGTAATAATTGGGCTACGAGTTTGAATTACTAAGATTGGATAATAGGGATACATGATTTCTAATAATGAACGAGTTAATTCATGTTTGGATTCGATTGGTTGATAAGGATCTGTAACGCTACTCATATAAATTCGAGGAGGTTTATGAGGATTTTTTTTGTACCATCGTTCCAATTCTTTTTCTAAAATTTCTGCGGAATTTTGCTTGATAATCACCCATTTTCCCCAATCTTGACGCATTTTGGGATTAGGACTAAAAGCGGCAGCATAACAATAACTACAGCCATATTGACAACCGCGATAGGGATTTAAAGTAAAGTCATAAGCGTTAATAAAACCAGTGGCTTTAGTAAGTAGTGATTTGGCATTTTGGTTGTAAATATTAATATCTCCGAAGACTTCTTTGACTAATTTAGTGGGAGTGTTGATGCAATAGTATTGGTACTGTGGTTTTGGCATTGTTGAAATTATTGTGATTTTTAATCAATGAGAGGGGGAGGGGGGAGAGGGAGAAGAGGGGGAAGAGGGGGGAGAGGGGGAAGAGTAAATCATTCACAACTTCTCATTCCCAACAACTAACTCCCAATTGCATAAGTTGGTTTGACTCAGACCTATTAATAGATAGCAGCGATTACATTCCAAAGCTCCTCAGGTGGAAGGGGAGGATATTTCCTTTCTCTTCTATCTTTTCTCGCTTTGATGAATTTCTGTATTTTGTTTTCCGAAAATATATAGTTATTCACTGTTTCTTTATAAAGCTAGCTTCATCAATATTTTGTAAATAAACGGAGCTATGAAGAAAAAAATCTTGATTCTAGCAGCTAATCCCACGGATACAACACAACTAAGGTTTATATTCATTAGCACAACCTTGGTTAGAGCAAAGTCTATCAACAGTGCGATCGCTTCGCGCATGCTATGCAGGCTTATCGCGTTTAGGAGAAAATCATCCCCACACAGCAACCAGTTTGAACAATTTAGCTTATCTCTACAAAAATCAAGGAAGGTACGAAGAAGCTGAAGCGCTTTATATCCAAGCTTTGGAATTAACAAAACAACTACAGGGAGTTAATCATCCCGACACAGCAAGCAGTTTGAGCAATTTAGCTTTACTCTAGGACAGTCAAGGAAAGTATGAAGAAGCTGAAGCGCTTTATATCCAAGCTGTAGATATTGTGGAGCGGGTTTTGGCAACAAATCATCCGAATACGGTGCTTTATCGCAATAATTTTGAAGATTTACGAGCAAAGCTGAGAGAAAGTCGGGATGATTCTTAGTTTTTTGTGATTGTCATTGCGAATGTAACGAAGTGGAGTGAAGCAATCGCAATTATTCGTTGGTGTTGGAAATATTGGGATTGCTTCCTTCGTCGCAATGACAGTTAATTATTTTAGCGTTTATTCACAATAAACCGTCATACAAATCGCACCATTGTGGATTTATACTATTTACCAAATCAATTTTATGGCAGTCTGGAACCAGCTTTAATTTGTTTTTCTCTTGTTATAGCGCTATTAATATCGGTAAAAATTTCGTAATAAACCAGTTTATTAACGTTGTACTTTTTTGTAAAACCAGCAATTATTTTTTCTTTGTGTTCGTAAATTCTTCTAATTAAATCATTCGTAACACCTGTATAAAGTACAGTATTATGTTGATTTGTGATTATATAAATGTAGTATTGTTTACTCATTTCCCAGCTTGCTGACGAGGCTGTTGTAATTTTTGCTCTAGTTGATGAAAAACTACTTCTCCATCAATAACTTCCCCACGCTCAGAAGCTTCAACTCCAACCATGATTTCCCGTTTCAATTCCTCAAATCTACCTTGATAAATCCTTTCTCTTTCCTTAAGCAATTTAATACCCGCAATAATGACTTCCTCAGTTGAGGAATATTTACCACTTTCAATTTGACGGGCATCCATTAGAATTTTTTTAGAAGAAAAATGGGAACCCTTGACTTTGGATAAATTCTTCTAATTAAAAAGTCATAAATTGATAATTGTCAATTGTTCATTGTTCATTGACAACCGCTTCTCCCAAATGCACGCTCGTAAAATAAGTCATATAAACAAAATCTTGTGGATTCTTAAATCGCTGATATAAATTCTCCAAATCAGAAATTAATTGATCGTAACCTTCCCCTGATTTAGGAAGATAAGAAACACTCATTGCACGTCCAATTAATCCAGTTAAATCTAATTCTTGTTGATAAACAAATTTATATTCTTCAAAATTTTTAAAACAAGCAGTTTCTTTTAAAGGTTCCACCGATTTCGTTTTCGCTTCAGCTGGATGATTTTTCGATGCTTCGCGAACTATCCTGCTATATTCTGCTGTAAATTCGTCATTTTTATCGCGATTATTGTAAACTACCGCTAATTTCCCTTCCGGTTTGAGAATACGGCGAAATTCCGCTAAAGTTGTTTCGGGAGTAAACCAGTGAAAGGATTGAAAACAAGTTACTAAATCAATTGACGCTTTTGGTAAATTAGTATTTTCTGCTGTTCCATCTTTCCATTCCACTAGAGCTGTCGCATCTCTAATACCGGCATTTCTCATTTCTGTATTTGGTTCGATCGCAATTACTTTAATACTCCTCGCAGCTAACAACCGTGAAGAAATTCCCGTACCTGCTCCAATATCTGCTGCTGCGATCGGTAATGTAAAATTCTCCAGGATTTGATCGATTGCTGCTGCTGGATAACTAGGACGATATTTTACATAATCTTCTACTCTATCGGAAAATCGGTTTTGGGGATTTAGTGTATGTAATGGCGTTAATTCTTTGTTCGTTTCGCTCATTGGAGAAGTTAAATATTTAGTTTGAATTCTCAACCCACCCTAACTGAAACCGCAAGCTGGGAGGGAATAAGATTTTTAAAGCCTCTGCCTTCATAAGGGGAGAGGTACTCTACGAGAAGAATTCCTCAAGGGAGAGGGTTTCAACCTCCGCCAAATGTACCCTATTACAATAATCAAGATAAACAAAACCATCTTGATTACAAAAGCGCTGATACAATTTTTCTAAACCATCAACAAGTTGCTTTTGTACAGCTTCTTCTGAAGAAATAAACGAAACACTTTGAGCAAGACCAATTAAACTTGATAAATCGAATTCCTGCTTATAAGGAAATGTATAGCAATCAATATATTGAAAATCTAAATTATTTTTCAATGGCTCAATTTTATAACTCAAAGTCCCCGAAGGACAACTTTCGTCAAATTGACAAATAAATTCATCATAAACCCGTGTAAATTCATCATCCAAATTCAAATCTCGAAAAACTACCACTAATCTTCCTTGAGGTTTCAAAATCCGGCGAAATTCTAATAAAGTAGGTTCTGGTTTAAACCAATGAAAAGCTTGAAAACAAGTTATTAAATCAACCGATGCATCTGGTAAATTAGTCGCTTCCGCAGTTCCATTTCTCCATTCAACCCCTGGTGATGAATCGTGCCCTTCTCTCATCGCTGTATTTGGTTCGATCGCAATTACATTTACACCGCGTTTTGCTAACTGACGCGCTGAAATTCCCGTACCAGCACCAATATCCGCCGCTACAAATTGATTTGTTAACGTTAAACCTTCCAAAATTTTATTAATTACTGCATCTGGATAAGGTGGACGGTATTTGTTATAGTTTCCTGCTTTATCAGAGAAACGATTTAGGGGATTGAGATTATATAGAGGTGTGGTGAAATTCATTTATCTTGAAGAATATCAATTCACAATTGTAGAGACGCGATATATCGCGTCTCTACATTTATCGGAAAATGCATAATTTGCTCAAAAAGTCAAATATAAACATTAAAAATTCCACTTTGATATTAACATTCCTCTACATATAAAAATCGTAGTGGGAATCATAATAATGAATGAATTAACAGTTCCTGGTCCTAAAACTTTACCTCTATTTGGACGTACTATATTAATATCAAAATTTGTGAGAGATTCTCTAGGTTTTACCAGTCAATTATTCCAAAACTATGGCGATATAGTTTCTCTAGCTCGTGGTGGCGGTACAAATCTTTATTCTCCCTTACC
>JBHJJJ010000022.1:0-11536 GCA_050042755.1 Rivularia sp. (in: cyanobacteria) | reverse complement strand
TCAATCTAACGATTTGATAGCCTATGAAGATTTGAGGATTAAAAATATGGTGAGAAATCACTGTCTAGCAAAGTCTATTAATGATGCATCTTGGTATCAATTCCGTGTATGGGTTGAATATTTTGGAAAAGTATTTAAGCGCGTCACGGTTGCGGTTAATCCTGTGGGCACTAGCCAGGAATGCTCTAGCTGCGGTGCAATTGTAAAAAAAGCCTTATCTACTCGAACCCATATTTGTAAGTGTGGCACCAAGATGGATCGGGATGAAAACGCTGCTAGAAACATCCTTAGTCGAGGATTGGGTACGGTAGGGCATACCGGAACCTTCATGCTAAACATGAGCAACGCTTTGGGAGAATCGACCTCTACGATGGTTGGAGAAATCCAATCTTCGCAAGTTGGCTCGTAGATCAAAGAATCCCCGTGCGTTTTACGCCGGGGAGTGTCAATTAGCTTCTGATTATCGCCTGCAACGAAGTTGTTTGTCGTTGTTCGGAAGTATTAGGAATAATTCCTTGTACTGTTAACACCGAGCAAGGAGCATGATGAAGCACATAATTACTAACACTACCCATTAAAAGTTCATTTACCCCCCGACGGCCCCGACGACCAATTACAATAACATCAGCCTGCCAATTTCGAGCCATATCGCAAATAATTCTAGATGGCTCGCCAACATTTTGAGAAAATTCGGCCTTAATTCCTAATCGTGTCGCTTCTTCGCATAACCAACGCAACCAATTGAGTCTATCATTTTTCAATTTCTCCCAGTCATTAGCCGCCTTACTATTATTTCCTGGCAATTCTGGATAAAGAATACTTGGCTGTAAAAACAAAGGATCGATATATTGCTCATCAAGTGGAGATAAAATGTGTAGCAACATTAAATTACTATCTGTTGCTTTTGCTAAAAATACAGCTTTATCAAACACTTGCTGAGTGCGAATTGAATTATCGATTGCAACAAGAATTCTGTTAAACATGATATTTATCCTCAACTAATTGCCGATTACAAACAGTTTACTGGGGCTGGGTTATGTCTTTCTTGTAGTCAAACAATATGAGGATTTTGTGAGTATTGAGTTATTTTTACCTAAAAGCTAATTTTTTAAGGTTTGTAGTCAGTAAGTAAGTCGGCACCAATAAACCGCGAGCTATGTTACAGAATGTAAATCGATTTATTTGCCTTATTACTACTCACTATTCACTACTCACTTGTCCTGATTACTATTTTTTAGCTGACCGACTTAGTTAAAAATCCCCTATTTTACTCACAAGTTTCTCACATTTGTTTTCTATCCTCAAAGAATAACTATTCATCTACTTGTTTCCCCTACTTGTTTTATCTTCCCGAGACAATTGCCTGTGAATTAATAGAGGTTTAAAAAATAATTATGAACTACTGTCCCTGCTGTAAAGATAAACTTTTAGCTCACATTAGTAATAATCATGTTTACTGGTTTTGTCCAAGTTGCTGGCAAGAAATGCCTGTATGCCCTATACCAAGTTATCATTCCTTCACGGAAGCAATATCAGAAAAAATCGCTAAAATGAATCCAAAAGTCGAAAAATCAAGTTTAATTAATTGTTAATCTCCGACTGATTCAACAACCTTACTCTCATCCAATTTTAATACTTAAATCAATCCAATACTCCAATAACAAAATCTTTTTTGATTCAGTTTTGAGATAATTAATAGACTTGCATTTCAACCACTCTCTGATTTTTTTAGGGAGTGGCTTATTTTTTTATTTTAATTGAAGAGGAAGAAATCACAGCCATTTAATCTTCTCTCGAAAAAGTATATATTTAAACAAATAATAAAGGTGACTAGTTAATAGCCACCCTTCGCATCATATTTCGATTCAATTGCTGTTGTTTAATCAAAATTTAAGATCGAAGTTCACAACTTTTGTTAAATTACGCTACAATACCTAACATATGCACACAATAGTTAAATTGTCAACTATCGTTCAACAGTTGACCTGTAACGGGTGTTCAGGCCACAGAATTCTTTCTAGCGGTGTGTAGTTTTTTCGGCGCACTAATTGAAACAACTTTAGAATCAGTTTCTAAATTTTCGATATCTTTCGAGGTAACAGTTGCCGTAAACAAATTATCCGAAATATGACCTCTTAATTTAAGACCAGGGGGTACGTACCCAGGCTCTGCAACTTTTACAGTTACTCCAAAAATATTATCGCTATTTAATTGTTGCGATTGTGCTATTTCGGAGCCGTGTTCTTTCTTATTGCAGTGGTGCATCGTACTTTTTTTTTACACGCACTGGTTTACCGGCTATGTAAAGCATAAGTACCATTCCTTATTAATCATAGACTGTATTTTATAAATCAACTAGGCGATCATTTTATTGATTTGATCGTTGATTTAATATTATATTCTATCCCTTGATATTATCACATCGCCCGTATGTTGGAAATAAGGGTATTAATATCTATGGGGCCGTGACCATAACGCAATCTTTGTAAAGGCTCTTCCGGAGGATTATTTTCAGCGCTTTGGATTAAGAGATCGCGAATTTGATTAATATCTAAATTAATATTACGAGCCTTAGCTTCACTTAGCATCAAAGCTATTATTCCAGTGACAACGGGTGCAGACATACTGGTGCCTGATTTTCGATAAGATTTAGTTAGTGTAAGTGAAGATGCCGCCCATATATTTTGTCCAGGAGCGATAAAATCGGGTTTTTGTCTTTCGTCGCGAGTTGGGCCAGAACTAGAAAAGTATGATAAGGGTTGGTTAGGTTTTGTGGGGTTATAAGAACCAACCATAATTGTATTCTGTCCGCAACCGATGGTGTTAACGGTATGGGTATTATCATGAGGAGGGACAAAGCTAGTTTGAGAACCATCTTCACGTTCTATCCAAGCGTGAAAATTACCATTACTTACTTCAACTCCATGAAGTCGTAAAGTCCAAATGCCTCCGGGAAGTCGGGATTCCATAAAAACACCAATCATATTATCGCCGTTGTTGGGGTCGCAAAAACGGTGAGATAAGTAAATTACGGTGTTATCATCTTCATCTACAATTTCTCCATTTTCACCTAATTCCATACTTACGAGGGTTTCGCTACCGGGAGGAATGATTTCTAAACGGAATTTATCTAAGGCATCGTACCAAAGTTCGATCGCTTTATACTGTCTGTGCCCTCTAGGAATATCCCAATGCAAATCGGTAAAACCATTTTGTGGCACCTTACCGGAAGCATGAATTCCCTTATAGTAAGAATTTCCCACCGCAATAACTACCGCTCGATTGGGCTTTTCGGCCACTAAAGCATCTATACCTTGTTCCACCAAAGCAGTGCCATCGTGGGGGCCACCATGTAAGGCTAAACTAATATTGATAACACAAGGGCGTTCGTCAGCAATTTCAAAGATAAAATCTACGGCTTCTACAAGATCAGTAGTATCACCTAAAGAATTGTCTACAGCCGAACCACCATCGGTTAAAACTGCTTCCACAGCACCATCGGAAAAATGTACAAATACGATATCGGCATCAGGAGCAATACCCGGGTTTCCGGTACCATTTCCATTTCCCGCAGCTATATCCATTACATGGGTGCCGTGAGCGAGTTTTCCGGGATAGTAACCCAAAGCTAAATAAGGATCCTCTGCTTGTAGAGCTTGGTTGATTTCGGCGCTGCGATAAACTTTTCCATAACCAAAAGGGCTATCGGGTGTCGAGGAGCCATCTTGATCCCATAAAGCGAGTATTCTAGTAGAGCCATCTGCATGACGAAAATTCTGATGAGCGAAATCGCAACCGACATCAATAATTCCTACAACTGCATTTTTCCCTTTTTGTTCTGTAGAATCAGCTGTTACCTTATTAGGAGCAACTGATATATCTTCAGATGTATTTTCAAGGGTTAATTGCAAACTTTGGGATGCTTGCAAACTGACGACGCAAGGAGAAGTACGTACATGCTGCAATCGCGACACGGGAACTCTGGCAGTGACAATAACTTCCCCGCTTCGCGTAGTGCCAATTTGAGTACCTTCCCGTACTTCACTCATCGTGAGCCATGCTTCGATATCATTTACTTTAGCAATTACAGCAACTTCTCCCACCTCGGTTGAAGCTGTGGGTGGAGTAGTCAATCCATGACGACGGCGTTGTATAAGTCTTTGCAACCTCGGATCAATATCTGCAAAAATATCCGTCCATTCAAATCTCATCAATAACCTTCTTTGTTCTTACGAAACAATATTAAAACCAGTTCCCTACCTGTATTTATTTTACAATTATGATTTTTTTAATTTATTAAGATAAAAATATATACTGTAATAGGTCTATTATTTTATACTTCATAGTAGCTCAAATGACACGTAATTTTATTCTATTAAAGAATATTTTTGACGGAATAAGTGAATAGTGAACAGTGTTGAATATAAAACTCATAACTCATAACACATAACTCCTAACTAATTACTCATAACTCATTACTCATAACTCATTACTCATAACTCATAACTCATTACTCATTACTTATTACCAATAACATTCGATTTTCAATTTCTGACCAAGTTTTAGTAGATACGCGTACTGCTGCTTGTTTGCAACGTACCATTAGCGAGTTAATATAGATAAAATTATCCAAAGCTTCTAACTCATCACTTGATAAATTAACTAATTCAGCATTCAATTTTAAAGAACGAAACCAGATATTGGAAACGCGATTATTAAATCCTTCGTGGGCTTTATAAGGTTCGTAGCGACTGGGAGCTTGATTTTTTAGTCTTTTTAAGTTTTCTACTATAGTTTTAAATTCTATATCTTTAAAAATTTTAAAATTATCTAATTCTTCAATGACAGTACGAGAAAAAGCATGAGATAAAGTGCGAGTCGTAGTACTTTTACGACGAGGAGTCCGAGTATTATTAATCATACGAGCCATATTCAGATTAACCGCACGAGCAAAGTTTAAAGTGCAGGTGATTTCCATTATGCTTGATAGTTTCGGACTCAAAAGCGTCACCAGTTCTAATACGCTATCTCTAGCAATAGCAAGAAACAATGCTGTTGCACGTTTTGCATTTAAATTATAATCTTCTACAGTATCGGTGGTCACTTCTTGTGCCCATCTTAATAAACCTTGTAACTTTGAACTATTAATATAATTTTGTGCTTGAGCTTCCATCATTAATAATAATTCATCCGCACCACCACGCGTCAAACCTGCTACTAATTGAAAGACTTCATACCATCTTCTATCTGTAAGATAGTTATTTAATTTGTTAATTTGACAATTGTCTACAATGTATTGTGCCGTTAAATATTCCTGTAGTGTCAAATGAGAGAAAGAAAATACATCTTCAGCACGTTCAACTAAAATTCCCTGTTGAATTGCGATCGCGTTTAAAATCTTTTCTCCAGATAAATTATTTGGTGCGTTGAGATTATCTTGCAAAAAAGTCTTAATTTTATCTACAACTTCTCGCTTATCAAAGAATAATTGGTCTGTTTCAAAACCAGTATGAGCAATTTCTGAGAGCAATATTTCCTGGTGTTCTGTATTTAAACCTTCATAGATTGCCTCCCGCATAATTCTTCTTTCAGCAGCCCATTCTTCTAAAAAGAGTCGTAAAGACTTGCGATATAAAACGCTGCGATTATTAGGAAAGTTTTGGGAACGGTGATAAACCAAGCATAGTAAAGTCAACAATAAAGGAGTATTTGCTAATTCTTTAGCTCCAGCATTTTCTGGCTTTTGCAATAATTCCCAGCATTTAGCTGCCGTACCGATTTTTAGATCGGCTTCTGATTGAAACCAATTCTTAATAAACTGTTTGATTTGAGTATTACAAAATTCCGCCATCGCCACATCAGTAAAGCGACGAAAATTATAATTATATGCAGCAGTTCGACAGGAAATAATGAAGCGATTTGCATCATATCGATCGCAAAAATCGTGAATAGAGTTTATCGCATAACGAACAACTTTTCCGGGAACTTCATCCAATCCATCTAATAATATTAATAACTTTCCCGATTTAAGCAATTTCTCTGTAGCGATTTTGGCATCAGGAAAGCCGCAAATACTAAACTCTTCAATAATCGCTTGTTTAATATCAATATTTTTTGACTCAAATCTTTTTAAATCAATAAAAACTGGAATACACTTATGTAAATATCCTCCTTGATTCCCCTTAAGTGCTTCCAGCCCCATCTTTCTTAAAAACGTAGATTTACCAACTCCGGGGCCACCCAATACCATTAAATACTGCTTTTCATTTGCAACTTCAAGTCCAATTAAATCTAAAGTATCTTTTGGTTGAAAACTGCGATTTTTTCGGTAAGCTTGTTCTAAATTCTCAATAGATTCAAACTGACGGATATTCCATCTTTCCAGAAAACGCACATTTGTATATACCTTTTCCAGCGCTACAGGCTCTCGCATTCCTAATACTTTCAGATAACCATGACGCACTGTATAGTTTTGGATATATTTTTCGCATCAAAAAACATCTGTTGATTCTTCCTATCTAAAATAGAACCTAACTTGGATATTCTTTCCCAGCTTTCCCCCAGAAAAATACCTACTAAGCTTTTGACTACTTCTTCGGTAATTTTAATTGTAAAGGCTTCTGTAAAAAACATAGTAACAATACTTATATATACTAAAAAATATATACACATTACACTTTATTTATCCGGATGTAGCATTAATGTTACTCGTAGTACTTATTATTTCTTCATATTGCAAATCAAAGATGTACTGCTGCTTGCATATTTTTTGCGATCGCAGAAGAATCGGATCTTTTAATATCTCTTAAATGTATCTAAAGGAAGTTGACAAATTAAATATATTTTTTAAGGTTCTATCCAATGCGGTTAAAAACTTACTGTTGTGGCAGCGCAATAGTTTTGATTTCTACGGAAGGATAAAATATTAGGTTAAAAACTTACTGTTGTGGCATCGCAATAGTTTTAATTTCCAAGGCAAGGGTAAAATCTGAAGCTCGAAAACTTACTGTTGTGGCAACGCAATAGTTTTAATTTCTAGAGAAGGGTAATATTTGACTATAAAATTCACAACTATATTGAGTCACTAAAAAACCGTGTTGCAAATAAACAGAAAAATAATTAGTTTAACAGTCTTAACGATGGTAGCTTTAACTGCATGTGCTGCACCATCAAACAATACTGATATTAGTCAAACCAACCAAGGAAACGTAATATTTATCCATCCAGATGGTACCAGTGCATCTCATTGGGGAGCGGCGCGGATGCTGCATTATGGTCCAGATGGTAGATTGAATTGGGATAAAATGTCTAACTTGGGAGTCTATTTAGGACATTTGAAAAACCAACTTACCGCCACTTCTAACGCCGGTGCGGTAATTCACGCTACGGGAGTCAAAGCCAACGCCGATTCTTTTGGTTTGGATGAAAAAGGACAACCTATAGTAGCAGCTTCGGGTAAATCACAAACTATTATGGAAGAAGCTGTAGCAGCAGGTAAGGCGACGGCGATTATCAATTCTGGTATAATACCAGAACCTGGAACTGGTGCTTTTGTTGCTAAAACCAAGACGAGACGGGAGTTTGCAGAAATCACCAAGCAAATAGTTGAGTCTGGTGTCGATGTAATATTAGGCGGTGGTGAAGTATTTTATCTCCCCAAAGGTACGGCGGGAAGATACGCTTTAGCCTCAGAAAGTCAGCGAGAAGACGGAGTAAATTTAATTGAAGTCGCCAAACAAAAGGGTTATACGGTAGTTTATAATCGCGACGAACTTTTGAATTTACCCCCAGATACTAAAAAAGTATTAGGAATTTTTGCAGCTACAGATACTTATAACGACGAATCCGAAGAAGATTTAAAAGAGAAAAATTTACCGCTGTACGTTTCCGATGCGCCGAGTGTCGCCGAAATGTTAAAAGCGACTTTAAAAGTTGTATCTCAAGATGAAGATGGTTTTTTTATTGTCTTAGAAGAAGAAGGAAGCGACAACTTTTGTAATTACAACAACGCCAAAGGTTGTATAGAAGCAATCAAACGCGCCGATGATGCCGTTGGTGTGGCAATGGAATTTATCGATCAAAATCCTAACACTTTATTAGTTACCGCCGCCGATAGCGATGCAGGTGGTTTGGAAGTAATTGGAGTCACTACTAAAAATTTGCCTCTAGATAAACCAATACCTGAAACAACTCGAAACGGCGCACCGGTAGATGGTAAACAAGGTACAGCTACATTACCTTTCGTTTCCGCACCAGATAAAGCAGGAAACAGATATCCTTTTGCGGTTGCATGGGCGGGTTTTAGTGATTTTACTGGTTCAGTTGTTACCAAAGCACACGGATTAAATGCAGATAAATTGCCATCAACTGTAGACAATACAGATATTTATCGTTTGATGTATTTTACATTATTTGGTAGAGAAATAAGTAATAAGTAATAAGTAATAAGTAATAAGTAATAAGTAATAAGTAATAAGTAAGGAGTAATGAGAAATAAGTAATAAGTAAGGAGTAATAAGTAATAAGTAATAAGTAATAAGGAGTTAGGATGGCTCTGGGTTATATAGTAAGTAATTAAACTTTCACATTTAAACTAATAAATGGTGGACAACATCATAATTGTCCACCATTTATTAGTTATAGGGAGTTACATATCTACAATTCAAGCCAAGCTATTTGAAGAGAAGCACACTGTTTGAATTTCACAGTGATTATCGAGCGAGATGCATAACTTCTAAAAGAGTGGAGGAACTTTTCGCTCTCCCTTATTCATCTTAGTATAAGTTTTTTGTGTTCCGACAAGACTTCCAATCAAATATCCACCTAATCCCCATAACAATGGAATTAACCAAGCATCATCGGAACTTTGTCTGTTTGAGTTTGTTTGATCGTTTTGTTGACTCGAATCAGGCGTTTTTGGCGTTTCCTCAATAAATGGTTCAGTATTGAAAGACTGTGCTACTAATTCCCCTGATAAATTATTTTCGATAGCACTCGCCGGTTTCACAACTACAGCAGAACATATCGCTAAACAAGCAGCTGCAAATGCTAATTTGTGAGTCATCCTCTATTATAATCCGTAACGTTTTTTATCTTTTTCGATATTTAGACATATGAGGATAATTCCTTACTCTTACCCAAAAATTGGTAGAGAGGAAAAGTCTTTATACACCTAAATTTTGGCTAACAATAGCAGTTAGCTTCTATTACTTTTACTATTTTTGCCCGTGATAAATCAACGAGCTTATGTTACAATTAAAAATTTGCCTATAGAAAAAAAGTTTCCTATTAGTGTTCATTATCATACAACTTTATCAGTACTTAACCTGATAGGATCTTAAGCTTAATTTATCCGATCGTAGTTTAATATTGGAATCTTGATTCAGATTGCGCAAGCTAATCGGCGTATTTTTATGTAGACTATAAAACTATCTCTATAAATATATTTTGTAAGAAATACTTGATTGATTGCGTAATTATTACATTCATTCGCAAAAGTCAAAAGTCAAGGGTTCCCATTAAAATTTTTTTCTTCTAAAAAAAAATTTAATGGGTGCTCGTCAAATTTGTATTTTATTTTGTGGAGGATGTAATAATGTTCCCGAGATAACTTCTCTATAAAAATAAAGCCCACTGCATTTCCTTGGGCTTTATTCCGGGGTATCTTTAAGTTTTTCAGATACAGTTATAGATTTTTAAATGACTGCGACTGATTTCTTCAATTCAAAAATCTTTTGAATTACATCTTCTACAACTTTATCCGGAGTAGAAGCACCAGAGGTAATTCCGACAAAAATTGAACCATCTGGCAACCATTTTTCAGATATTTTAACATTGCCATCTAACTGACGATGTTCAATACTATTTTCCGATAAAATTCTTTCCACACTATCAACATGATAAGAGGGAATTTCTCTTTCCTCGGCAATTTCTTGCAAATGAGCGGTATTCGATGAATTAAAGCCGCCAATCACTACAATTAAATCAAGTTTTTCTTCCACTAACTCCAGCATCGCATCTTGTCTTTCTTGGGTAGCATCGCAGATAGTATTAAAGCTTTGAAAATGCTGATTTAATTCAGTAGGGCCATACTTTTTCATCATCGTACGCTCGAACAATTTACCAATTTGTTCGGTTTCCCCTTTAAGCATTGTAGTTTGATTGGCAATGCCAACTTTTTCTAAATCAGTGTCGGGATTAAATCCTTTGGAACAAGCTTTGCTGAATTTAGCGAGAAAATCTTCGCGGTTGCCACCATTCAAAATATAATCGGCAACATATTCCGCTTCTTTTAAATTGAGAACAATTAGATATTTACCCGCAAAGGAACTAGTTGCAACAGTTTCTTCGTGTTTATATTTACCGTGAATTATAGAGGTACAATCAACTTTTTTATGCTTTTCAACAGTATTCCAAACTTTAGAAACCCAAGGACAAGTTGTATCGACAATTTTACAACCTTTATCATTAAGTAACTGCATTTCTTGAACGCTTGCGCCAAAAGCAGGTATGATCACAACATCCCCAGACTCAACCACAGAAAAGTTTTTTTCACCTGCTTCTACGGCAATAAACCCAACCTGCATTTCTCGCAAACGTTGATTTACAGATGGGTTGTGAATAATTTCATTAGTAATCCAAATCTGTTCCTTAGGAAAATGCTTACGAGTTTCATAAGCCATTGCTACAGCACGTTCTACACCCCAACAAAAGCCAAAAGATTCCGCTAGACGAATAGTAACATCACCGCGAGTTAAAGTGTAATTACGATCTCTAATTTCTTGAATTAAGCCGCTTTGATATTCCGAATCTAGCTGAGTTGCTACTTCTTCTTTGTGTCCAAATCCTCTACGATGGTAATTATCCGAATGTTGCAATGCACGTTTAAAAGCTTTTGTATCCATATTAGTGGTTGGTGGTTAGTGGTTGGTGGTTGGTGGTTGGTGGTTGGTGGAACAACTATCAACTATCAACTATCAACTATCAACTATCAACTATCAACTATCAACTATCAATTATTAATTTTTTATTGTTCTAACTCTATCTGAGAGTATAACTGTAAAGCGGAACTCCAAACTAAATAACCATTCGGATTAAGGTGTAACCCATCGGTAGTCAATTTAGAGCGGAGATTTCCTTGTTTATCGGCAAACAGAGGATACAGGTGTAAATATTTTACGTCTTCTTTTGCTGCTATGGTTTGCAACTGTTGATTTAAGTTGCGAATGCGACTATTAGGAATTGCTAAGAGTTTATCTTTTCCTTCCCAAGTGGCAAGACTTCCTTGATGTGGCAAAATTGACTGAATAACTATTTGTGCTTTGGGATGCTTTTTACGCAAATAAGCCATAGTCTGCCGTTGATTCTTTAAAATTTTCTCATCGCTGATACCGGCGACTAAATCATTTATGCCTATCATCACAAAAATGGTTTCCGGTGCGGTTTTATCAAATAAATTTAATCTTTTTAATAAACCAGCAGTTTTTTCTCCAGAAATTCCCTGATTTAACCATGTTTTATTATCCGGTAATAACTC
>JBHJJJ010000021.1:0-4783 GCA_050042755.1 Rivularia sp. (in: cyanobacteria) | reverse complement strand
ACTTACTATATAACCTTATTGAAAAGATGGCGGTTATTACCAACATAACCTTTTTACTCATTACTTCTTACTTGTTACTCAACCCACACAGAATGCTAGTTTAACCGGACATGATATAATATGCTGCTGCGAGTGTAACGGAAGGTAATGCCTGAATCGCCGCCTATTTATAGACGGCGAGTGGCTCAAATCAACCAACTACTCCTCGCGTAAAACATACCCAACACCGCGCACGGTGTGAATTAGGCGTTTTTCATTATTTTCTTCAAGTTTGAGGCGTACATAGCGTACATATACTTCAATCACATTAGAATCGCCAACAAAGTCATAACCCCAAACGGTTTCTAAAATTTGCTCTCTTGTAAACACTTGACGGGGATTGCCCATCAAATATTGGAGCAAATCAAACTCTTTAACTGTCAATTCAATTGCTCGCGAGCCGCGAAATACTTGACGAGTCTGAAGGTTTAAACTTAAATCTTCAAATTTCAATAAATGGCGATTATCTTCCTCGCTACTACGGCGTAAATGAGCGCGAATTCGAGCCAAAAGTTCCTCAATGCTGAAAGGTTTGATTACATAATCATCAGCCCCTGCATCTAAACCCGTAACCCGGGAATTTACTTCATCTTTGGCAGTGAGCAAAATTATCGGAATTTTACTTCCCGTGGCTCGCAGACGACGACAAAGCTCTACTCCGCTTAAACCAGGAAGCATCCAATCTAAAATCGCTAAATCTGGGGTTGATTCTCGCACCAACATTAATCCTGCGATTCCGTCATTGGCAACGCTGACATTATAACCTTCGCTACTTAACTCCATCTCTAAAAACTGAGCTAGTTTGACTTCATCTTCAACTAGAATAATATGTTCACTCATTATCTATTAGTTGTTAGTTGTTAGTTGTTAGTTGTTAGTTGTTAGTTGTTAGTTGTTAGTTATTACTTCTTACTCATTACTCATTACTCCTAACTCCTAACTTCTAACTTCTAACTCCTTACTCATTCAATCACCAATGGTAATTTTACTGTGACTGAAGTTCCTTCTTCAGCATTAGATTCAATCAAAAATTCTCCGTTATGTGCTTCCACAATCCGTTTGGTAATCGCCAGCCCCAATCCAGTTCCAGAAGGCTTTGTTGAAAAGAATGGTTGAGTTAATAATGGTAAAATATTTGGCGGTATGGGTTCACCGCCATTGCAAACTTGAATACAAACTTCTTTCTGATTCAAGTGACTATCTACCTGTAATTTAACTTTTTCCCCAGAGTCTATAGCTTGACAAGCATTCTGGATGATGTTGATGAATACTTGTTTAATTTTATCTTCATCACCTTGTATTTTTGGTTCGGCTGTTGCGGGATAAAATTCAATATTTTTATTAATTATTTCTGGTAAATTGCGCTGTAATTCTAATACTTTGTAAAGGCATCTATTAATATCAATTTGTGATAATTCTAATATTTGTGGTTTAGCATAAAGTAGGATTTCTTGTAATAATTTCTCTAATCGTTTTGCTTCATCTACTGCTAAAATTAATCTTTTTTTTACTTCTGTAGATAAATCTAGTTTATTAAAATACTCTAAAACTAATTTTATTGTAGAATAAGGGTTACGAATTTCGTGAACGATAGAAGCTGCAAATTCACCAATTGCCGCCAAGCGCTCTTGTTCCACAAGTTTAGCCTGTGCTGTTCGTAACTCTTCTGTTTTTCTGGTTACTTCTGTTTCTAAAGTTTGATTAAACTGTCTTTGTTGTTGATAAAGATGGTGGTTATCAATCGCTGTTGCTGCTCTTTCGGCAAATAACTCAACAATTTCTATTTCTTGAGCAGAAAATTTGCGCGGTTGACTATGAAAACAACAAATTGTACCTAAAATTTTGCCTTGAGAAGTGCGTAATGGTATTCCTAAATATGCACGATATCCTTCTGGTGCTTGACCATATTTTGTACAAGTTTTTGTATCTTCAACAACGAGACACTGGCCAGAATTTACCACAGTACCAGTTAATTGACCATGTAAGGAATGAGAACCGTTATCCTCACCTATGTGTATATTACTAGCTAATATTTGACCAAAACCTTCTTGGCAAATAGTAATTACCGAAAAATGAATATCAATTAGTTCGCTAACACCTTTTGCTATTTCTTTTAAATATACGCTATATTCACCCGTGCGATGACTCAGGTGTGATAAAATTTCTAAGGTTCTTTGTTTGTGCTGCCAGTAGCAATTATCGAATGATTTTAAGTCTCGATCTATCTTGCGATCGAAAGTCAAAAAATTATCATTATCTCGCAATAAAAATAACCCAATTAAAGCTCCGAGTAATGGGATACTGCCCCAAAATAAAATATAAGTCGGCTCGTCAGTATTAAGCATTCCATTATATATAGAAGCTACTAAAACTAACTGCATACCTAACAAAGCACCGTACGAAAATGTTTTATATAAACCCAAAAAGAAAGCTACTATTGAAACTGCTCCAACAAACAATAGTGGATAAGACGCAGTAATTGGTATTTCAAAAGAATAAAACCCTTCAAATATACTTTCTGCTCCTTGAGCAGCTATCAGCTTCTGTATTATTAAAGCTAGAAAAAATATGGACATACTCAAACGCATGATAAATAATCCGATTTCGAGCTGTCTTTCGTTTGTCATCCCACGCTCCCTGGGTATCAATTTTGTAGACTGTTGTCAAATGCAGCTTATTAATGAAACACTCTATATAAAGCGGAACGAGAGGAAATCTCAGATAGCTAAATATATAAGCCTGCATTTTAAGATACTACTAAGTATACAGATTAGTCTACATAATAAAATTGATTTATGAGCGACAGAACTAATTGTCAGTACCAAAAGAATCCTATCTTATTGGGCAATACACCTAGAAAACATCAGCTACGGGATAAAATTTTGATTGCAGCAGCCCAATTGTTTTATTACAAAGGTTTTAATCAAGTTAGCATCAACGAGGTAATCACAAGCTCAGATATTGCCAGACGTACATTTTATCGATATTTCCCATCTAAGGATGAACTAATAGTGGAAGTAATGCGCTTCCAAGCAAAGCGATGGCTCAATTGGTTTGAGGAAACTCTTAATATACGGGCTAATTGCCCTAAAGAAAAGATATTAGCAAGCTTTGATGTGTTACAAGAATGGTATACAAGTCCTGATTATCACGGATGCCCCTTTATTAAAGCAGCTTTAGAAATCGCAGATGCTTCTCATCCCGTAAACCAAATAGCCGTGATGGTGAGACAATCAATTCGGACTTACATTTTCAAACTAGCCCTCGAAGCTGGTATTCAATCCCCTGAAGTGTTTTCTCAACAATACTTGCTCTTGCTTGGTGGTTCAATTTTGATGGCAAGTATTGAAAATACTCCTACAGGGGCTAAATATGCTCGCGAAACCTTAGCCGTTTTTATGCATACAGGTTCTAATTAATGGACATTAGTAGACTAGGTAGTCTCTTTATCAGTGATCAATTATCAATGATCAATTATCAATTATTATCACCTTGAGATATCTCGGCTGGCTAAGAGCGGAGCATCAATATTATCTAACCGACGTTTGACACCTCTTTCACGGCGAATATCCCGCCAAATACCTGTAGCTGCCATCGCACCATCGGAAGCTGCAACCACTACTTGATTCAGCCCTAATTTCAAATCGCCAATTGCAAAAATTCGGGGATGAGATGTACGACACATATTGTCTGTTACCAAATTCTCACCTTGAGTTTGGAGGTTTAATCCAGAAAGATAGCCCGAATGAAATTGGGAACCCATGGAAATTAATCCAGCATCTAATTCTATTATTGAACCATCCATCATTTGCACGCCAGTCATTTGATGGTTTTTACCAATAAATTGCTTAAATGGTTTTTCGACTAAATCATACTCATATTCCCACAGTCTATCGCGGAATTGGGAACTAACTTCAAACATGTCTTGGGTAAAAAGGGTGATATACGGTGTAAACCACCCGAGACTAAAAGCGACTTCTAAACTACGTTGATTTTTACCAAACACACCAACTCTTTTATCTGCCATTTCGTAACCATCGCATATCAAGCAGACGTGTAAATTGTATCCAGCATATTCGTAGACATTTTGCATATCGTCTACAAAAGGTAAATTATCAATAATGCCACTAGCTGCAATCAAATATTTAGCGCGGAATACCGAATAAGTGCTATTTTTACGACCAACTTTAACTTTAACGGCAAAGGTATCTCCTTCATCAATCACCTCTTCGACATAACCATTAAGTGAATCTCCTCCCAGAGATAAGTAATGATCTTTACCATTTTTGAGTAGAGTACGCCCTTGGGTATCTGGGGGTACGCCGAGATAATTGTGGAGTTCCTGCATCCAAAAGGAGCGAGCTTTTCCTTTGTCTATAATGAGAGTATCTAAAAGATATCTTTGTAAGTAAATTCCGGCAGATAAACCACCAATTCCACCGCCGATAACAATAGTATCGTAAACCTTATCTGTGGATGCTTGTAAATCTTGTTTTGATAACTGCATGAAGCTCTCCTTGTTTGTTGATAGTTGATGGTTGATAGTTGATGGTTGATAGTTGATAGTTGATGGTTGATGGTTGATAGTTGATGGTTGATAGTTGATGGTTGATAAGTAGGTGGGCACAAATAAACCAAGCCATATTACAAAATGTAAATTGCGCTCAAACCCTTACCCCTATTGCCTATTGCCGGCTTGCCTATTGCCTTATCCCAATTACTATTTTCAATGCCAACCTACTTA
>JBHJJJ010000020.1:0-15703 GCA_050042755.1 Rivularia sp. (in: cyanobacteria) | reverse complement strand
CGATCGATCTTGTTTTTGTCGAGTAGAGTGAATATTTGTTGACGATTTTCAATACTTTTCAATATAGGTCGTGAATTATTTTTGCTAGAATCAAAAAAATAATTCAATAATCTTAGGACTTACCCAGCAATAAGGGAAAGTATAGTGTCCCAGACATTCTAGATCCCCCCAACCCCCCTATGCCTTGGGGGGCTTGCGTAAGTCCTAAATCTTTTGATAAATATGCGACAACCAAGCACTTATCAAGAGATTTGCTTTACTTGAAGTGCGCACGGCTCAGCCATGCAAGCCAAAGTACGGGATAACTGCTTCCATGCTCCGTGTGTAGTAGGAAGTAATCTCCGGCTTGTCTAGACTTTACAGAGCAGGGAATTGCTGAATTTAAATATGAAGTTACGATTTCACATAGTTAAAGACGTAGCAGTGCTACGTCTCTACAAAGATTCCCCATGCAATACAAAATGTAATTAGGGCATGCTGAAAAAAAGCGAAAGAAATCAAAAATAAGGGTTTGAGGACGTCTTTATGCTTTCAAAGTGCAAGATATAACTTATCCTCGTTCAAAAAACCTTGCACTTTTAGTCAACTTGGCCAAATATACAATCTTGTTTTCCCCCTGCCCACTGCCCCCTGACCCCTTGCCTTGTCAAAGAAATCTTAATCAGCAAACCCTAATTAATATAATTCATTGCTGGATTCAGCAACGCCCAGAGCAGCATTAATAATTAGGAGTTATGAGTTATTACCGGCACGCTTCACGAACACTGTTCACTGCTGAGTGCTGAGTGCTGAGTGTTGACTGATAACTGTTCACTGCTCAAGCTACTCGCTTTCCCTGAGAAACAGTTGAAGTCAAACGAGGTACTACACCATCATCATGAACTGTAATCAAATCGGCACGTTTTCCAACTTCTAAACTACCTCTATCTTGAAACAGATAAATTGAAGCAGCAGGGTTGCTGTTAACCAAACGCATTGTTTGATAAATCGGCTTACCAGTTTTACGAGCAATAATAAAGATTGATTGCAGCAAACTTTGGGGTACGTAGTCAGAGGAAATCACATCTACCAAATCTTGTAAAACCAATTCCATTGCAGAGACATTACCCGAATGAGAACCACCCAAAACCAAATTCGGCGCACCCATCAAAACCTGTAAACCTGCATCATGAGAAGCCTTTGCTGCTTCTAAAGTCGTGGGAAATTCCGCAATTACAGCTTTATTTTCTATCGCTTCTTGTACATGTTCGATAGTTGCATCATCATGAGTCGCAAGGGAAATACCTTTCGCATGACTCAAAGCAACCAATGCTTGACGGTTTTTCGGCGCGTACTTTTGCTGTTCCTGCTGACGAAATTGGATAAACTCTTCCATCTCCGCTGGTGATATTCCATGCTTTCCCATGTAATATTCCTTAAACTTATCCATCCGCACAAACTGACGTTGGCCGGGTGTATGATCCATCAAAGAAATCATTGATAGCAAAGGATTGTCGGCGTATTTTTCCGTCACCTCATAAACCTTTTCAAAAGATAATTCACAACGTAGATGCAGCAAATGTTCTACGGCAAAACGTCCCTTTGCTTGCCCTTGACAAATGACATCAATCATGGGTGTAAACTCAGTCAATCGAGCCGAACCCGCAGCAGCATCACCAATAGCGATCGCATCGCACACAGTAGTTATTCCAGCACTGGCCAAATTGCGATCGTGGTACATTGCCGCAGCCTCTAATGGCCAGCGAATACCCGGGCGAGGAGACATACACTTTTCCAAGTTATCAGTATGTAATTCAATCAAACCGGGCATTAGATAATCCCCTCCGCCATCTTCTCCCTGGGGCGAGATTCCCGGTTGAATATCGCTAATGATGCCATTTTTTACAATCAGCGTTCCCAAAATCTCTTGATTTGGCAATTGCAGCCGATAGTTAGTGTAAATTTTTTCCATAATTATTAAGTTTAAAGGTAATAGCTAAAAGATTAAAAATGAATTAACAATTGATCGTTTTGAGCGTTACATTTTTACAGAATACTAGTACCGCTTGCGTTCGTAAGAAGTAAAAAGTAAGAAGTAAGAAGTTTGATTTTATGAGCTTTTCAGCCATTTTTAATGGTTGCCTTATTTAAGCCGTGGTGTACTAGTTTATAACTCCAGATTATTGGAGAGGTAGCATTACTAGGTGTCTATATTTTTCCACTAAGTAAACAGATATAGTTCTAAACTCTTAACTCCTAACTGCTAACTCATAACTCCTAACTCATAACTCTTAACTCCCAACTCCCAACTCCTAACTCCCAACTCCTAACTCCCAACTTCTTACTTTTTACTTCTTACTTTTTACTTCTTACTTTTTACTCCTAACTCCTAACTCCTAACTCCTAACTCTCAACTCCCCATCCTTAACTCGCGGTTACAAAGTTGGGAACGAACTTCCTCATCATGAAAAATCCCAATCATCGCACAACCATTTTTTTGACGTTCTTTTAAAAGTTCGATCACCACCTGACTATTATTAGCATCTAAGGCTGAAGTGGGTTCGTCTAATAGTAAAATTGGAAAATCAACCGAAAGAGCGCGAGCGATATTAACACGCTGTTTTTCACCTCCAGAAAAAGTTGTTGGAGAAAGATTCCACAGACGTTGAGGTAAATTAAGCCGAGTAAACAACTCTCGTATCTTGTTTTTAGCGATTTCTTTATCTACTCCTAATTCCAACAAAGGTTCTACTGCAACTTCTATTGCTGGAACTCTGGGAATTACCCTCAAAAATTGACTAATATATCCGATAGTTTTCTGACGTACTCTTAGCAATTCATAAGATCGAAGCTGACATAAATCTACTATTTCTTCTTCATGTTTGAGCCAAATTGCACCATTATCAACCCGATAATTACCGTAAAGACAACGCATAAAAGTTGATTTACCAGTCCCCGAGTCACCAGCTAAAGCTACACATTCTCCTGCTTTCAACTTTAAAGATATACCTTCAATAACTGGAAATTTTATTCCTCCTTGATTGTGGAGAATAAAGCTTTTATAAATATTCTCTGCCTGCAATAGTATATTAGGTAGAATATGATTTGTTAATTGTTGGTTGTTAGTCGTTGTGAGATGTTCTGTAATCATAAATTAGAGTTAATTTTTGGTTGTTAGTTGTTAGTTGTTGGTTGTTGTTAGATGTTCTTTAATCATGAATAATAGTTAGTTGTTAATTGTCAGTTGTTAGTAATTAGTACTTAAGATTTAGGAATTCAGAATTCTCTCCTTGTCCCCTTCCTTGTCCCCATCTCCCCTTCCAACTAAGGCATTAAAGCCGCACTAACCAAAAGTTGCGTATACGGGTGCTGAGGATCGTCAAGTACTTGATCTGTTAAACCAGATTCGACTACTTGTCCTTTCTGCATGACTAACAGACGATGGGCTAACAATCGGACAACACCAATATCGTGTGTAACTAAAATGACACTAAGACCGAAAGAACGCACTAGCGATCGCAACAGGTCTAAAAGGCGTGCTTGTACGGAAACATCTAAACCTCCAGTGGGTTCGTCCATTAAAATTAACCGAGGTCGCGTAACTAACACGCGAGCCAACTGCAACCTCTGCTGCATCCCTCCGGAAAAAGTTGTCGGTAAATCATCCATTCGTACTGGATCGATTTCAACTTCTCTTAACCAACGTGCTGCTTCTTCACGAATATTTCCGTAATGTCGCACGCCAACATCCAATAAACGCTCGCCAATATTAGCCCCTGCACTAACCTTCATCCGCAAACCATCGCGGGGATTTTGCCGCACAAAGCCCCATTCCGTTCGCATCAAAGCACGACGTTTTGGTTCGGGCATTGTCAAAATTTCTAAGTTTTCACTTTTACTATTTAGATAAGTGATATTACCAGCATCAATCGATAAATTACCAGCGATCGCACTCAACAAAGTTGACTTACCAGAACCAGATTCTCCGACAATTCCCAAAACTTGAGCGGGAAAAAGTTCAAAAGAAATATCATTGCAAGCTCTAATGCTGCCGTAACACTTATTAAGTTGATTAACTTTTAAAAGAGTTTTCATTCATTAATTGTTAGTTGTTAGTTATCAGTAGTTGAAATTATAATTAGAAGCCATCGGTTACTAGCTCTTTTTAATTTGTCCTTGTCGTTGATTGCAATAATCTGTATCGGAACATATCCACATTCTTCCACCTTCGTTATCAATTAAAACTTCATCTAAATAACTTTCGGTTGAACCGCAAAATTGGCAAGCTTTATCCCATTTCTCAACTGCGAAAGGATAATCTTCAAAATCAAGACTTTTAACTTCGGTATAAGGAGGAATTGCATAAATGCGCTTTTCTCTTCCGGCACCAAACAATTGAAGTGCGCAATTCATGTGCATTTTAGGATTATCAAAGCGAGGAATGGGACTTGGACTCATTAAATAGCGATTATGCACCATTGCCGGATAGTCATAAGAAGTAGATATATGTCCGTAATTGGTAATGTCTTCGTAGAGCTTTACGTGCATCGAACCGTAATCTTGCAAAGCGTGCATTTTGGAAGTCTCTACCTCTGAAGGTTCCAACCAACGTAAAGGTTCGGGAATTGGTACTTGGTAGACGATAATTTGTCCTTCTTGCAATGGGGTTTCGGGAATACGATGTCGAGTTTGAATCAAAGTTGCTTCACTTGTTTTCTCTGTAGTATTGACACCGCAAACCTTCTTAAAAAAGCGGCGAATATTAACCGCATTTGTAGTATCATCAGCTCCTTGATCGATAACTTTTAATACATCATTTTTACCAATTACTGAAGCAGTTACCTGTATGCCACCTGTTCCCCAACCGTAAGACATGGGCATTTCCCGTGAAGAGAAGGGAATTTGATGTCCCGGAATTGCCACTGCTTTCAGCAAAGCACGACGAATAGAACGTTTAGTTTGCTCATCTAAATAAGCGAAATTAAAGCCATTTTCAGAATCTAAATTATTTTGAGGATGCACCATAGGTTAAAGATTAATTATATTCGCGTCAGCTATCTGTAAGCAGATAAGATTAATTGTAAAAACAAAAGTATATTCACATACTTTTGTTTAAGTGTAAATACTTCTTTATTATTTATTAATAATACTACTTTTATGAAAATCAGGTTTTCTTCATGTTCGCGCAGCGTGGCGAAGCCATAATTATTCCTTGACTTAGGGAATAGGAAAACACTGTATTCAGATTTTTTTTAAATCAATTAGTATTCCTATATTTTAGAATGAGATTTGAATATAATTGATAATCAAATAACAAAACAAATACCACAATTTTCAGGTCTAAACCTTTTCCATTAGCTATATAGGCAAACCAAAATCTCAAATTTTATTAGCGAGTTAGCGGTTAACTTATTTCAAACAAGCATTTATATACTGCGTAAAATAACTCAAAGGAGGCGTTGATTTATTTAGCATTTTAGCTTGATCATCATACATCCTTAATTGTACAGCACACTCAGCGTAAGGTTGACGAATAAATCCGCTTGCTACTTCCAAAGAAAAAACACCTCCTTGCAATTCCAGACTAGTTTTTGATGCATTTGACAGCTTTTTCCAATAATCAATATTAATGGCGCACAGATAGCGTTTTGCAGCAACATGAAGACGAATTGGTTCTGTTACAGCAGGTTCAAACAATTTCTGTAACATCGGTAAAGCTCGATATTCATGAAGATCGTCTATACCCTGGGAACTAGCATCATCACCTAGCGAGTGAATTAAATGTCCCAAATCATGCAACAAACAAGCCGTTATCATTTCATTGCTTTGGCCACTTTCAGAGGCTAGAGTTGCACATTGCAGTCCGTGTTCCAACTGAGTTACAGCTTCGTGCCCGTACATCTGAGAACCTTTTTCAGCAAATAGATTGATAATGTTTTCCATAGAAAATTTCATGGGAGTTATGAGTTTATCAGTTATTACCTTTAACATGCAGATATAGAGATCCATTAAGAATATTTAGCAACTTCCTTTCCGCGGACATAAACGGATACAATTGATGAAGGTAAGGAATTATTCGGATGAATTAAGAGAAAATCCGCATCAAATCCCGGAGCAATTTGACCTTTTTCCTTACCAAGTCCAATAGCTTTTGCAGGAATGGCAGAAACTAGTTGCCAGGCTTTTTCTAAGGACATTAAACCGCATGAATATAGTTTAAATGGGGCATGGAACAAAGATGGGTAATGATAATCGGAACAAAGACAATCGAGCACGCCGTTTCTGACTGCTTCGACTACACTCATCAAACCGACATGGGAACCACCACGCAATAAATTCGGGGCACCCATTAGTACTGATGCACCAAAAAGACGTTCTTGTGCAGCTAAATCCACATTAGCTGGAAATTCGGCGATCGCCATTCGCCGCCGATGACTCAAAGCAACTTTTTCTTCAGAGTCATCATCGTGAGAACCAACGGGAATATTATAAATATGGGCTAATTCAACTAATTGTTCCACTTGTAAACTTCCTTCTTGTCGATGTTCTTGAAGTTGCGTCAGCATATCTATAATTTCTTGATTGGATAGCGTTATTCGCTGACGTAAACTACTAATATGCCGCCTCCACTTATATCTATTTTCAATCGGCGGTAAATGGTCATTTATTGACAAAAAATGAATCCGTTTCTTCTCCAACCAGCTACATAATTCTTCATGTCCTTTAGTATTTGTTAGTTCGTGTCGGATATGAATTAGATGATTGCAGCTTAAAAGATACTGTCCTTCTCCCCAAATAAAATCAATTAAGTCTCTTGCTGTTTCTCGACTCCGCAAACCGGGTTCGTAGGAATCTGTAATAGCACAAAAGTAAGTTGTTATACCGGCTGCCAATAAATTGCGGTCGTTTTCTACCATCGCCATTGGTAAAGGAATATTAACTCCAGGGCGAGGACAAATAGTCCTTTCAAAAGCATCGCCATGTAGATCGACAATACCCGGAAACATTTGCAATCCTTTGGCTGTTACTCGTTGATATCCATCTTTATTAGCAGTTTTTTTGATACTTACAAAACGTCCATCTTCAATCAGAACTGTAGTATCTTTTTCCCAACCTAATGATGTCAGTACATCTACACTTTCGATTGCTATTTTTGTAGTTTCATCTAACCTTGAGTTTTCTTTAATCTCTTGCTCTAATGCCACGATTTATACCGTTAATAATGCTAGATTTTAATTCAGTAGACGGACAAATATTATTGCGTATTTATGAGAAATTATGTATGTATTTATGTGTATTATTTTGTGGTTAGTTAATTAATTTACAACAAATTATGAATAATGTATACCCGCTCTCTGGGAGCGAGTAGTCGCGGTTAAAAAAATTCCATCGCTTCAAATTGTTGCTTTTTGGTAGCCGCAATTCTTGACCATAAATCACCTACGTGAAGTTCAAGTTTGTGATTATCTGGGTCTAAGATATATATTGATTCACCTTCGCTACTATTCTCCTTCCACTGTTTAATACCTGCTTCAATTAAAAGTTCTTTAGAACGATCAAAGTCTTGAATGGGAATACTAAAAGCAATATGAGTATATTCTCGATTGGGATTAGTAAAAGTTAATTCATCTACAGATAAACATAGCCAAAACTCCCCAGCAAGTAAATAAGCACCTTGTTTCCATTTTGCAATCGGTTGACAACCGAGAATTTTTGTATAAAATTTGAAGGATTTTTCCAAATTGCTAACTGATAAAGTAATATGATTTAACCCTGAAATCATTTTGTTTCCTCGACTGTTAACAAAATATTTTCTGAGTTATGAGTATTTTTTGTTAGCTGAGAGTCTTGACAATCTGAATTTTTCCTTTTGGATTCTTGTATATCTTTTGTTGTATTCGATGCATCCTGGCGCATCTTTCGCACCAGATTTAACTCTGCTTGAAAATCGATATAGTGAGGTAATTTTAAGTGTTGTACAAAACCTTGTGCCTCGATGTTATCGGAGTGAGACATGACAAATTCTATATCTTGAGCCGGACTTTCTACCGTTTCATCCAACTCAATAGCTCGCATTGCCCTATCTAGGAGCGCCATTGACATTGCTTTGCGCTCGTTATAACCAAAAGTCAACCCGTAACCACAGGTAAATTGCGGTGGAATATCCTTACTACCTTTAAACTGATTTACCATTTGTACCTCAGTAACAGTAATTTCTCCTATCACTACCTCAAAACCCAATTCTGGAGGGAAAATTACCACCTCTACCTGCCCCATACGAATCTCCCCTGCAAAAGGGTGATTTCTCCCATAACCCCGCTGAGTAGAATAAGCCAAAGACAACAAAAAACCTTCATCAGCACGAGCCAAATTTTGCAGTCGTGCATCGCGAGAAGCGGGGAAAGTCTGTGGTTGACGAGTGATATCGTAAGGATCGGAAGCTTTGGGTATGGTAGAAGAGGAAGAAATTGCTTCCTCCCACCCTTTCATCCCCATATCTTCTTCAATCAAACCTTCTTTATTCAAAGTATCAACAACTCTAGGCATTGATTCAGAATTAACTTCCGCTTTCGCTGCCACAGGTACTTCTCCTTCCGCCATCAATTTAAAATCTAGAAGACGATGAACATAGTCAAAAGTCGGCCCCTAACATTGTCCACCAGGTACGTCTTTAAAAATGGCACTAATCCGCCGACGAACCCGCATTTTTTCTGTATCGATAGGTTTGCTGTAATATAATCGAGGAAGGGTAGTGCGATATGCCCGTAATAAAAATATTGCTTCTACTAAATCTCCCCAAGATTGTTTAATTGCAAGAGCTGCAAGTTCTTCATCATACAAGCTACCTTCTGCCATTACCCGGTTAACAGCTAAAGCCAACTGTTGTTGAATTTGCTCCAAACTCAACTCTTGTACATCACCATCACCACGACGCAAAGATTTAAGCAGTGTTTCAGCATTTTCAATTGCTTGTTCCCCGCCTTTGACAGCTACGTAAGGCATAAATTTTTCCTGTTAATTGTTAGTTGTTAGGAGTTAGTTGTTAGTTGTTAGGAGTTAGGAGTTAGGAGTGAGTAGTGAATAGTGAGGAGTTAAAAATTATCTCCCCACCTCCCCATCTCCCCACCTCCCCATCCCCCCATCTCCCCATCCCCCCATCTAATTATTAATATTCCCCTCTCCCATAGTCTGCAGCATACACTTGAAACTCCAACCATGTTGCTGAAATCCTAAGGATTCATAAAATTGGTGAGCACCTTCTCTTTTTAAATTGGAAGACAACATTAATTTATAGCATCCAGCATCCGCACTCAATTGCATTGCTGCTTTCATCATTTGCTTCCCAATTCCCTGATTCCGAACTTGGGGACGTACGGTAACAGCATCTAATATTGCATATTTGTGATAGTCTTTATGCATCATTGTCGGTACGTGAAGCAGACTAAATGTAGCGACAGATTGATGATTCTCAAAAACAAGATAAACGTGATAGTTGGGTATTTTGATGATTGCTGCAAAAATATCTTCAGCTATTGCATTGGGTAAGGGAGACTCACCATCCATTCCTGCATATAGTTCAATCAGCAGTGGTACATCTTCAAAGTTAGCAGTCCGAATCTTAAAAGTCATAGGTAGATTCCTGGCTTGCAATAAATAGGGTTAAAAACAATTTATAAAACGCTATCTTTGTCAATCGGTAATTGCCGAACTCTATAAATAATGATGCTTGAAACCAGTATTTATTCAACAAGTAGCGCAGATGAGTAATATTACCTAACCTTATGAGAGCGCAGATGCAACACTTAACCAAATTCCCACAATTAATGCTCCTTAGGTACGAACACTAACCGTGCGCGGTAATCCCATCACTTCATCGTCAGCGAAGAAAAATACATCTACTCCTTGGGGATAAGCTTGATGATTTGCTTTCCAACAATCCCAAAAATGAGTCGGTAATTTAGGCGAAATTCGACGATTACCCAAAATTCCTGGTCCGATTAATTCTACAGATTCTCCTCCTTCCCAACTCACAACTGGTATTAACAGAGTAGTTGAGGCTTCTGGCTGTTCTGCCGTACCCAAACAAAAATTTGATAGTTCCGGTAAAGCCTCTACATCATGAATTAGCGCAAAGTCAGCAAAATTAGGTGTGCTAACAAAATTACAACCAGCATGAAACAGCAGCCAAGCTTTAAATTCTTTACTAAATCCCGATTGCAGCCATACCTGAGTTTCCAAATCTAATAGCGTCAAACAAGCCGCTGCATATGCTGGTTTGACATCACTCATTTTAGTATTATTTATAATACTTAATTCAAATAGTTTACCTGGCTCTGCCATCGCCGCAAGTAAAGCCCTAAAAGTATTCTGAGCATCATGTACCGGATTAAAAAATCCTGGTAATTGAGTAATCATAATTAACCTTCTCCTCTTATTAGAGTAAAGAAGTTTACTTTTGTTGCAGATGTTTGACACTGTTCAAGTTCTTGTTGATGCTGTCTTTGTGCATCAAGTGGCTGTATTACTTGGGACTCAACTTGCTTGTACCACGAAGGACATTGCAACAGCCCATCACATACCGCCGCAAGTTCAGCATGACGGCGCGATCGCCCAGCTACATATCCAAATCCTGTAACGCAACTTGATGTATTTTCTATCTGCACGACACAGCGAGTAATTGTAATTTCTCCCAAGTTAAAATCACTATCGGTTCCCCCGATGGGACTCCTTACCATTGCGCTACCAATTTCTGGCGATCGCAAAAAGGTATATTGGGGTAATGGACCTAGTTGCTTAACTAATTCCTCCAATTGCTTTAGCTCGGCTTTTGCTAAAGTAGCCATAGAGGCTTGTCTTTGTGTCTGGGATACCATAAACAAATATACGAAACCCTTGCAATCTGTTTGGCAAGTATTTAATGGCTTAGTAAGGCAACAATCTGCTTTTATTTCCCGGCTATAAATAATAAGGGAGGTAGAAATAAAACAGACAATTAAACCTAACTACCAAAAATGTTTTTCTTCAACGTTTGCTTAAACAAAGGCACATCGCAATAGTTACTATAGAAGGCACTTGATCTAAATTATACCTGTCACCTACTAGCAGACATACGGATGATACAAAGTTGGAAGCAAAAGTAATATTAATTACACGGCGTAGTTTGCCACTTCACAGTGTAAGAATTATCTTGAAATATCGGTCACTTGTCTAGACATCTAGACAATCACTGATATGCTAACTTAACTACGTCTATTTGACAACAAGAACTTGATGACGAAATTATGAACCGCGAAACCTTGCCCTTGTACATTCAAATTGCTGATGACATAAGAGAGAGTATAAATCAAGGAATCTATGAAAAAGGAGAAAAACTGCCCTCGGAAGCGAAATTCTCCGCACAATTTGCAGTAAATCGCCACACTATCAGGCAAGCAATTGGTTTATTAAAACTTGAAGGATTGTTAAGAGTAGATCGCGGACGAGGTATGTTTGTAGCAGAGAAAACAATTCGCTATCCCATCGGTAAGCGAGTACGCTATAATCAAGCCTTGAAAAGTCAAGGTCGTCTAGGAAAGTATGATTTTATACGTGAAAGCGAAGTACCTGCCGATACTTCAGTCGCTAAAAATTTAGAAATAGATCAAGGGGAGCCAGTAGCATTGATAGAGCGTCTTGGTTTTGCTGACTCCGAACCAATTATAGTTGCTACAAGTTATTTCCCTCTAAAATTATTTCCAAACTTTTTATCGCCAGAAAACGTCGAATTATTGCACGAATTAAAATCAATATCCAAATTTATGCATAAACTGTACGATTGTGACCATATACGCCGTAATACGAGTGTTTCCGCTCGTTTAATTCAACCTCATGATGCAAGATTGCTGCAAGTAGCCCTTAACCAAGCAATCTTATTAGTAGAATCTATAAATCTTAACCAAGCAGGTAAGGTAATCGAATACGGCGTAACCCGATTTCGCGCAGACAAAGTAGTATTGGATTTTGAGAATCCAGTTTGAAATTAGGCCGCAACGGCATGGGGCATTGGGAAAATGCCCAAAAATCTACACGACTAACTCCTAACTCCTAACTCCTAACTCCCAACTCCTAACTCCTAACGCCTAACCACTAACTCCTAACTCCTAACTCCTAACCACTAACTCCTAACTCCTAACTCCTAACTCCTAACTCCTAACTCCCAACTCCTAACCTGTAAAAGTTGTTCGCGTAAACTCAAAGGTGTATACCCCAATTCAAAAGCTTTGGAACTATCTAAAGAAACATCACTAGCCCTAGGTGCGGCCATTTTTACATCTTTTTGTCGGCTGGCTTGAATTTTGGCGGCAGGAATTTCAAAGATGTCTACTAATAAATGACCAAAATCGTAACGAGAAATTCGTTCTTTTCCCCCTAAATGAATGATTCCCCGAACTTTCTGTGCAGCTAACAATAATCCTTCAGCCGCTGTTAAAGCACTTACCGGAGTACGAAATTCATCTACAAATAACTTTAGTTCTTTTCCTTCTTGAAGCGTTTTGAGAAATGACTGCACAAAGCTAGCAGATGTAGGTGTGGCATTGCCAAACATTAAAGGCATTCGGCAAATTGCAGCTTGAGGATAACGAGTTAATATCCCAACTTCTGCCATAACTTTGTGTTCGCCGTAAATATTTACCGGATTTACCTTATCTGTTTCTTTATAAAAACCCTTAATACCATCAAACACCAAATCAGTTGAAGTGAAAACATAAGGGATAAAATTATCTGCACACAACTGAGCAATATTCAATGATGCTGTAACATTAATTAACAGAGATTCTTCTCGATTAGTTTGACAATAATTCGGTTGAGATTGTGCTGCGGTATGGATAACTGCTGATGGCTGGATTTCTTGAAATACTTTTTTTAGTTCCGTTGAATCAGTTAGATCGAGTTTTATTAATTTAATTCCCGGAATTTCCAGACTATGAGAAAAATATGTCCCATACACATCCCATTCTTGGTTTGCTTGCTGACATAAATGCCATCCGAGAAACCCGCTAGCGCCAGTTATTAGAAGTTTTTTCATTGTCGTGCTCTCGGTTACAAGTTATAAACGATCGGTTATCACCACTTCGCGAAAACATTTAACACTATTTCACCGAATTTTCAATACCCTGTGTCTCGCCTAATGAGAATAGACAAGGAAGAGGAGATGGGCAGAGCATGACAAGAAATTACCCATGCCCCATACTCAATTACCTAATGAATTAACTCTCTAAACTGCTCAGTATTACGTACTTTAGCAAAATCTGGGTCAGTTTTTGCTAACTTTTCGTACTTTCCTGGAAACAGTTTTATGGCTTTTTGTAGATTGCTAATTGCTGCTGTAGTCTTTTTCTGCAAAGCATAAGTACAGGCTTTGTTGTAATACGCTTGATGCTTGTCAGGTTCGATGGCAATGGCTTTGTCGAAGGATGCTAAAGCGTGGGTATATTGCTGCAATTTCGTTAAGGCTATACCTCGATTAATCCAAGCTTCGTATTTGTTGGGTTTGATGGCAATGGCTTTGTCGTAAGATTTGATTGCTTCTCCATCAAGCCCCATTCCTGATAAGGCATTTCCCCGGTTATACCATGCTTCATCTCTTTTCGATTGGATACTGATTGCTCGATCGTAGGAACTTAAAGCTTGTTCATACCTCTGTAAAGCAGAATGAGCATTTCCCCTGTTAATCCAAGCTTCAGTCTTCTCGGGGGAAATCATTACTACCCGATCGTAAACGGCGATCGCATCTTCGTAACGATTAGCTGTTAACAATTCATTTCCTTGAACAAACAAGTCTTCAACTTGTTTCATTTCAGAGGCTTTGTTCAGCAATCGATCGACGTTGGTTTCTTGCATTTTGATGAAGCTATCTTGTCTTATTGATTCTGCCCGTTCGCTACAACCAAATATCAAGATAATAGTTAAGCCAGAGGCAACAAAACGGCTCCAAAATGCCATGTTCTATCCATAGAAATCATTAATTCACAATACAGGTTTTTCATCTTTTTAACAAGTATCTGAACAAGTAAATTTATTGATTATTTTGTTCGTCCTGAACGTAATATTTTTGACATTAGATTATTATTTTTTTAAAAAAATTATATCATATAAGGTAGCTGTAATATATTATTTTCACAACATAATCAATTAAGTAAGACTTATACAGGATGATATTTTATTGGTTCATAGAAACTATAGATTTACCACTATATAAATAAAAGCTCTCCTTGTAGGGCTATAGCGCTCCTGAATCATTAACGGGATTTACGATATTGTCACAACGATCCAGATGGTGCGTGACACTAAAACCCCTATTACTGCCTTGAAAAGTTAATTAAAGCTCACGTGCCCCTACAAGAAAAATGTGCTAGTTGCGACCATTCCTAATTAATTATAATTAATCTAACCGGTTGTATAAAAAAACAGATTTATCAATACCGAGTTTTTTTATAACTCATATCAAATTGCCATATTAATCCTATGTTTATAGCTCAAATATCTCAATTTTCATCATTCAGAATGCGAATTGCTTTCAATTGTTCATTCAGAAAACTTATTGACAGTATAAATTAAATAATCAATAATAATATTGCTGAAAGTAACTATATACACATATAAAAAACAATTAATGTCGGTTAAAGTTTGACTAACTATAGTTTAATAGGTAAAAATCATACATTCATCATCACGATTATAAAGTCAAATCCAGATAAAATAAAAATTGAAGAGATTACTTACAGTTAGCGAAAAGGCATTTTGTATTACCAGCGAACAAGAAATTATCAAAGTCAAGCGTTCCCATAAGAATTTTTTTTAGAAGAAAAAATCTTATGGGTGTCCGTCAGAATATTAAAAAAGAATTTGATGTAAATGTAATAAATTTTACTTCAATTAATGTAATAATTCGGAGAGAAAATTCCTATCTCTTATTATTCACCGTTCCGTTTATTTTCAATGTTCAATTTCGAGATGCCGATGCCAAAATATAATCATGTCAATCGAATCTAACTCCAACTCATCACAGCCTCCAAGCCTGCAGCCCCCATCCGAAGACAAATGGCAACCGGATGAATTTGAGATTGCAATAAATAAAAGCCAGTTACCCAACGGGCTTACCGCTCAACAAGTAAACTCCGCCATCGCTTCGGTTCAGTCGCAAGAAAACACCCATGCTTTACAACAAGCCCGTTCCTCATTTAATATAAGTAGTTCTCCGGAATTGCAAGTCAAACCAAGAGCATTATTAATATCTTTTATTGCTACTTTAGTAACGGCGATTGGAATAGTCACAAATCAACCAATCCTTGGCATTACAGGAACTGTAGCAACATTATTTTTATCCGTATTAATAATTTTTCCGTGGTTACGAGTTGTAATCACCGACTTCTTGACACCCAAACAGCGAGCATTGATTATTGCTTTTTTGGGTGTAACCGTCGCAGTTGCTGGCTTAGTCAAATTTATTCCCGGCAAAATCGACTGGGATATTTCGGGAACCCTAGCCGATTGGTTTGGCGCTTTAGGACAAATTTTGATTGCCGTAATCGCCGTTTATATCGCTTGGCGACAGTATGTAATTTCCAAAGATTTAACTATTCAGCAAAACTTACTTACCATTCAGCAAAATAATATTACCCAACAGCAGACAATTGACACTTATTTTCAAGGCATTTCCGATTTAGTATTAGATGAAGAAGGA
>JBHJJJ010000019.1:0-5417 GCA_050042755.1 Rivularia sp. (in: cyanobacteria) | reverse complement strand
GGGGGATGGGGAGATGGGGAGAGGGGGAGATTAAAATTTATCATCCTAATTCTTACTCCTAACTCCTAACTCCTAACTCCTAACTCCTAACCCCTAACTCCTAACTTCTTACTTTTTACTTTTTACTTTTTACTTCTTACTTTTTACTTCTTACTTTTTATCACCCTCCCCATTCTCCATTTTTTTCTTGATAAGCAAAATAAATAGCTTCTAAAAATATATCGGAACTAATATTTGGAGGTATATTTTCTAAGTGAATAATTTCTTTGACTTGTTCGGCTAATTTCAAAGATAAATTACCTTTAGCTTTGGCTGACATGGCCACACGTCGCCGCAAATACTCGCTAATAACAGCAAAATCATCGGGTAACATCGGCGATAAATCCGCAACTTGGAGTAACTCGGAACTGAATGATTTAGCAACATCAGAAACTTCAATTGTTGTTGATGCTATGGGTAATTGATTTTGGATTACAATCGTACCCGCGACTAAATCCCCCAAGCGTTTTTCTTTGCTACCAAGCATGATTAGAAAAACTCCGATAAATAATATCTCATCGACTGGCCTTAATAAAGCACGCAAAGCTGCTTGCGGTAATCCTACAGGTTTACCATCATCTCTAATTACGCGAATTTTAGCAAAGCGTTTACCGGGTGTTTGCCCTTGCCATAAAGCTTCAAAAAATACAAAATAACCTGCGTAAATAGCGAAGATAACAAAGAATGCGATCGCCAACAACCATAGGGTAGTTTGAGTACCAAAAATTGAGATCCAAAAATCGGTTAGTTGAGTTGAAAGCATTGTCCAGACTACCATAAATACAGCTATGGTTAGCCCCAATACCTGATAATCGATCAACAATGCCCAAGCACGATTACCAATTCCTGCAAGAGTAAATTCTAATTCTATACTTTCCGGCGTGCGGAACTTTACACGTCTAAATATATGCATGACGGCATAATTCTTAATTATTAATAATTCAGATTCTTCAATTGTCCCCGATTACTCCCAAGGCACTCTCCAGATTACTATCAGGAATTGAGGGAGTGAGGGAGGGATAAATTTCTAGCCGGAAATCTATAAGGGGAATGGGGCTAAAATGAAAGCTGCTGCGCCCTTTATTCACCTTTATAATTTACAAATGCTTAAATTTCATGATCTCGTAGTCGTAACCCTAAGCCTTCGTGGCGAGTGCGGAGATCGTAGTAAATAGTTGCTTTTATTGCTTGCCAAAAAGGTACAATTAGCGCACCGCTGGAAAAACTAATAGAAAAAACCAAGACTAAATATACCAAACTAAATAATCCGGAGTTTTGTTCTATTAATGGAATAAAAACTATTTGCAAAATAGTCACAATTACTTGCACCACAATTTGCAAAGGCAGCGTTATTAAAAAAGCAATTAACATAACCCCAAAAATCCGCCATATGTTTCCTTTTGTCAGTTCCCAACTACGGCTAATAGCTGAGCTAGCATTTGTATTATCTTCAACGGCAAGAGAAACATCAACTAAATAAAATCGCGTTAAAACCCAGAACAAACCAATTAAGAATACAGCTAAAACTACTATACCTAGTAGCACCGATACAATAATTTGGACAGCATTAGAAGTTTGAGCTAATCCACCAATTATCCCACCTATTGCAACCCCGACAAAACCAAATATAATCGAAAAACCCAAAACAATACCTATTCCAATTAGAGACATTAGCAGCATCTGCACTAAAAATTGCCCCAACCGGGAATTGACAAAATTTTGTCCTGACTTTATATCTTCCGGTTGATTGACTAATTCACCAAAACACAATCTAGAAATCAATGAACTCAGTGCGTAGAACTTTGCCCAACCGTAAATTGGAACAATCACCCAGGCATAAGCTTTCAAGGCAATGAAAAAATATTCTTTTATATGAGAGCGATAAAGTCGGAAGCCGCCAGTGACGACATCACCTATGTTTAGAGGCTGTATGGGGCTAGGGGAACCGAGATTAGAAGACATAATTTGTAAAGTAATTGTAAAGTGACACAGTAATAAGAAGGCTATATTAAATTAACCTAAAAAATAGTGTCCCAAAAAATAAGCATGAATATTCAACGTTGGATTGCCAGGCGAGAAACAAATTTGCAACGCTTTGATTCTTTGTTGATAAAAATAGAGATATATTGTTTAATATCCCTTGGGGCAAAGGAAATCAGAGAACTAGCAAGTTTGTATCGTTCCGTTGCAGCAGATTTAGCACGCGCTCGCACGCAAAATTTAGGAAATACTCTGATACAAAATTTACAAAGTTTAACAACTCGTGCTTATACACAAATTTATCAAGGTTCGCGACGGCAGGAATGGTTCGGAGCCGTAAAATTTTATCGTTGGGGATTACCAGCTATAGTACGGCAGACTTTGCCTTATACCGCCTTGGCTACTGCTTTATTTTTCTTAGGGGGATTAGTAGCTTGGTGGTATGCCTGGCAAGATCCAAGCTTTATGTCCCTAATAGTACCTCCAAGAATTATTTCCAAAGTACGCGACGACGGTGAATTGTGGATGGGTTCAATTGTCGGTATAGAGCCTTTGGCATCTTCTGGAATTACGATCAATAACTTAAGAGTATCTTTTGGTGCGGTTGCCGGTGGAATTACCGCTGGAGCATTCACAATTTATTTAATGATATTTAATGGTTTATTAATTGGTGCGGTAGCGACTTTAGTAAGTCAAAATAATTTAGCTTATCCTTTTTGGGCATTTGTATTGCCACATGGTTCCTTAGAATTACCTGCGATCTTTCTTGCTGGAGGTGCGGGATTATTAATTGGGAAAGCAATTTTATTTCCCGGAAAATATCGTCGTTTAGATGCACTCAAACTTTATGGTTTACAAGCAGTACAATTAGTATTTGCGATCGTACCGATGTTAATTATTGCCGGTATTATCGAAGGTTTCTTCTCCCCCAATCCAAGCATTCCCGATCCAATTAAATATTTGACTGGATTGGGTTTATTTGTACTCTTAGTAATGTACTTTGGACAAAAATCAATTATCAATGATCAATGATCAATGATCAATTATCAGTGAACAGTGAGCAGTTATCAGTTAATATTGAAAGGTCAGTGGCGATAATTACAACGATTTTTGGTTGAGTTCAATACAGATTAATCACTCCAGCCCTTTCATAACAACGAAAAGAAAAGAATATAACAAAGATAATTGTTGATTTTTAACAATCAATTTTTGATTATTTTCCTTATTCACTGCTCACTGTCACGGTACTGCTATTAGAATTGTGCGTTACGGCATTATCAAAAATTTAACCTCAAGTAATACATACGAGGAGCACTAAGGGCACCCTACAAGCTCACTGCTCACTGCTCACTGCTCACTGCTCACTGATTAAGCCATTACCATTCCGCCATCAACGTTAAAGACTTGTCCAGTAATATATGCTGCGGCGCTATCAGCGGCGAGGAAACGCACCATTCCCGCGATTTCTTCTGGTTTACCGTAACGCCCTAAAGGAATCATTTTGAGAATTTCTTCCGATTGAAGTTCGCTTGTCATATCAGTTTCAATAAAACCAGGAGAGACAGCATTGACAGTAATACCGCGAGATGAGAATTCTTTGGCTAGGGTTTTAGTTAAACCAATTACCCCCGCTTTGGCTGCACTGTAGTTTGCTTGTCCAGGATTACCCATTTGCCCGGCTACTGAAGCAATATTTATAATTCTTCCAGAACGCTTTTTCAGCATGCTTTTACTAACAGCGCGAATACACAAAAATACACCAGTTAAATTAAGATTTATTACAGCTTGCCAATCTTCCGGCTTCATTCGCAAAAGCAAAGTATCGCGAGTAATTCCGGCATTGTTAACTAAAATATCAATCTGATTAAATTTTTCTAAAACAGTCTTAATAAGTGCGTCTACTTCTTCAGCTTTAGAAACATCAGCTTGTATGGCGATCGCACTTCCTCCGCCGGATGTAATTTCCGATACTAAATCTTCCGCCGCTTGAGAGGATCTTGCATAATTAACAACTACGGTTGCTCCCAGCATCGCTAATTCTAGTGCAATTGCTCTTCCAATTCCCCGAGAAGCACCAGTAACAACTGCGACTTGAGATTGCAAGCTCTGCAAATTTTCAGGTTTGAGTTCCATTTTCCCTCAATATAATTTCATAATTTAATCCCGGTAAACATAATAGGCTGATTCGTACCTTTAGAGACGATACCAATTTTGTTTTAGATACAGGGCATAAATTACTCCAAGTTCCCCTATCGATACAATAGAGACTTTCCCAGAGGTTTGTTACACTGCGTAATGTAAAAACGGACTTTGTTATATGGCTACCAAAAAAGAATTCAACAGCTTTGAAGAAATGTTATCTGGTTCTGATGTACCAGTTTTAGTGGATTTTTACGCTGACTGGTGTGGCCCCTGCCAGATGATGGCACCAATTTTAGATCAAGTTAATTCCCAACTCCAAGGGAAAATAAAAATTGTCAAAATTGACACCGAAAAATATCCTGCATTAGCGAGTAATTATCAAATCTATGCTCTTCCGACTTTGGTATTGTTTAAACAGGGTAAGCCAGTAGATAAAATTGAAGGTGTAATGCAAGCACCTCAGTTAGTTCAGCATCTTCAACAATTTATGTAATATATTTTTTAATTGCTATGCGTAGTACTTGAATAATTATACCAATTCTGTATGAGGCTGCGCCTTCTCGGTTCAGCCTGGAAGGCTGGAGCTACTCCTACAAAGCCAACCTGGGTTGGCTAAATTCGGCGCATCTTTATAAAGAAATGGTATTAGATACTCGCAACTCGGTTTTTCGTGAAGCCGGGTTTTTTAATGGCAGAATTATCAACGATCAATTATCATGTATCAACAATCAACCAACAACCAAAAACCAACAACTAACAAACATTAACTTACAACCAAGTAAGAAGTAAGAAGTAAGAAGTAAGAAGTAACAACCATCAACCATCAACCATCAACCAACAACCATCAACTAACAACCAACAACCAACAACCAACAACCAACAACTATCTCTTCCCACAAGAAGCATTATTAAAAGACGGTGCACTTTGAGGAGAAGCTTCAGCAACAAAGAAAATATCCCCATTTTCATCCACAATCATCCCAGTAGCTTCAACAATTCGATTTTGGATTTTAGATTTTGGATTTTGGACTTGAGATTTGGGATTTTGCCTCAAAACCCTTCCCCCCATCTCCCCATCTCCCCATCTCCCCATCTCCCCATCTCTCTCCTCTCCCTCCTCCGGAAGCGAAACCCAACCCACATAAACACTCTCCTCCTGAAGTAAATCAAAAGGGCTAAGGGCAATACCACCAGTGCCGACGATATAAAACTCGCTGGCATTTTCACCAGAGCCTACTTGACATACATCGTAAAAT
>JBHJJJ010000018.1:0-12230 GCA_050042755.1 Rivularia sp. (in: cyanobacteria) | reverse complement strand
CAGTGATTTGATTTATGGGTTGAAGATTGTTCCCCGTCATGAGGTATTTCTAAAAAAAATCTATATATTTATTATGTTGACAGAAAATTCCCCTCTTAGCATCAGCGTCAGCAGAGGTTTTGAGATTTTTCAAGATAAATTAGCTACATATTGACAAATTTATCGTTATAAACATATAAGAAATGAGTTTTTTGAGGAAAAACTAGTAATTCAGCAACGTAACAAAGCTTGAGTGACTACTCACTAACCTCACCCGGTAGATTTGGCAAAGCACTAGTAGTATCTCAAAGGTTTAGAAGCCACCAAGCCATGCCATCTTCAACAACGAGTAGAGGGGTGCCGCTTTATATTTGCAAGTTGATTTACATCCAAAACGCTTCTATTTTTTTCACAAGACGCTTTAATAGTGATTGTGGTCAAAAATGCCGCAATGGGGCTAGTGTGAAAAGAGTTATAAGTCAAAAATCATTATTTCGTTTCTTGGCAGCAAGCATTATCCTGCTGCTGTTAACTTCTATCGTTGGTTGTAATGGGTTATTTAATCAAAACCCTCTAAATTTAGAAAGTGAAACCGCTAAACAACCCGGTGCTGCCGTATTTGTTTCCAAAGGAGCACCAGTGATGGTATCGATGCGAATAGATCCAAATCGCTTTGAGGCGTTGGATGGTGGAGTGAAATTATCCAAGCTGAAAACAAGTTTATTCGAGAATACTGCACTTGATTACAAAAAAGATGTCCAACCTTGGTTGGGGAAGGAAATTACTTTAGCCGTAACCACTCCTGATATTGACAGAGTACCTGCAAACGGAAATCAACCTGGTTACTTAACAGTAGTTGCTACTCAAGATGCCGATAAAAGCCGCGAGTTTATCCAAATTTTGTTTTCTAAGCGGGTTTTAGCTGGAACTTCCTTGGTTGTGGAACAATATAAAGGTGTCAAACTAATTTCCGATATTCCCCAAACGGCAGAAATTAAAAAGCCTTTGGCTGCTACGGTTGTAGGCGATAGTTTTGTTTTGTTTGCTAATGATGCCAAAATTCTACGAGAAGCAATCAATAATATTCAAGCTCCCGGTTTAAGTTTGACTAGCTTGGATAATTATCAGCAAGGTATCAAGCAATTAGATAGCAATACTCAAGCTGTAACATTTCTCAATCTAAAGGCTATTGGAAAATGGCAAGGTTTAAATTTATCATCACCCCAAAGTTATGACAATCAACTGATTTCTTTAGCTACCAAATCCCAAGGTTTGCTAGCAGAAATTAGTTTATTCTCAAGTTACCCCATACCACCAGCAGAAAATGTATCTGAAAAAGTAGAAGTACTTTCATATATTCCCGCTGCTTCCGGTTTGGTAATTCATGGAAAAGATTTGAGCAATCTAGGTAACAGCAATTTAGCTTTACTTTGGCAGCAAATTACAGGAACAATATCTGATGAATCGGCAGAAGATGTAGCTTCCCAAATAACACAACCTTTGGGGAATCTACAAAAACGTTGGGGAATAAACTTCAAGGAAGATATTTTCAGTTGGGTAAAAGGAGAATACGCTATAGCATTGTTACCCAATACCAAAGATAAAACACCTGAATTGATTTTTGTCACCGAAAAATCTTCCACTACACCATCTGATATTTCCCATTTGGATGACATAGCTTCCCAAAATGGACTTACAGTCAGCCCAATTACTTTAAACGATCGCAAAATTTACACTTGGACGCAATTAACAACTACAGGTAGTAAAGCATCTAATTTTAGTATTCAAGCGAAGGTATTAGGAGCACATACAACTAAAGATAACTACGAAATTTTTACCTCTTCTATTGAGACAATGAATGAGGTTATTAATAATAAAGAAAATTTCTTCAAGGATAATCATAATTTCCAAGATAGTATTGCAGCAATTCCTCAACCAAATCAAGGTTCTGTATATATAGATTGGGTGCAAAGTAAAGATTTCATAGAAAGTCAATTACCCATACTCAAATTTGTTGAAATTATTGGTAAACCTTTTCTTAATAAATTAGATTCATTAACTATTAGCAGCTACGATAGCAATCAAGCGCAACTGAGAACTGGTATTTTCTTTTTATTAAATGAATAGAAAAATATCTGCATGTTAAAAGTTAGGAATATTTAGTTTTATTCCTATCTTTCCCTCTCCAATTCTCAATTCCCAGTTCCTAATCCTGAGTAAAAATACTTAGGTTTTTTTTGATGAGATTTAATTTATCTTTAAGGTTTTGCAGTCATATTTATATTAACTTGATATTTAATTACAACCTCTGGTAAAAAACAAAAGTTAAAAGTCAAAAAAAATTTAAATTCATACTTTAGACTTTTGATTTCCGATCCAAAATTTGGTCTAATGGTGTACAGATACAAAGGTGTCACAGACAGTGCATTTCCGAAATAGTCAGAGGTTAGGGTGTATTTAAAAAAACAAATCTAATTTAATTCCGAGAGGTGTATATTATGCAGTCGCGTCTCTCTCTAATTCTGTTTTCAACTTCCTTTCTAGCAAGTACATTTACGATGCTACCTATTAATCAGGTAACAGCAAATACATCATTTTTTGGGAAAATAAGTTTATCTCCAAGCCAAGAAGCTGTAAAAAAAACAGTCACAGGTTACACAGGTGGCTCTTACTCTTTGTCTACAATCAGTAAGCGCGATCGCCAAAGGAATTTGTGTATTGGTTTTGCCGATCCTAAGCCTGACCATATTTTAGTTTTAGAGAAAGATTTTCCGAAATTAAACATAAAGGTTAATAGCGGTGGCAACGATACTACTTTATTAATAGTTGGGCCAGATAAGAAAACAGTCCGCTGTGGCGATGATACTGGCAAAAGTAAAGACGCTAGCATCAAGGGTAAAAACTGGAAAGCTGGAACTTATAAAATCTGGGTAGGTAGCTTTAAAGCTGGATTGAGACGCAATTACAAACTTTCTTTGCAGCAATAGTTCCAAATTTCCGTATAAAAGAATTAAAATAGAAAAAGTTAGGAGTTAGGAGTTAGGAGTTAGTAATTTTTCTCCCCCTATAACCCCTCTACCCCCTCTGTCTTATCTCAAAGATTAAAATGTCTCGACATAGAACGGTAAGATAAATTGTATCTCGTGTAAAGGCTTTCCGAGGGTGCCAAATCGTGTTATCGAAACTTATTACTGACTTTCGTATTATATTTGAACGCGACCCAGCGGCTCGTAACTGGTTAGAAGTATTATTTTGCTACCCCGGTTTGCAAGCCTTGCTAATGCATAGAATAGCCCGCTGGATGCGTAATGTAGGAATTCCTTTTCTTCCTCGTTTGACTTCCCATTTAGCACGCTTTTTGACTGGGATTGAAATTCACCCAGGAGCAACTATTGGTAAGGGTGTATTTATCGATCACGGTATGGGCGTAGTAATTGGTGAAACGGCAATTATCGGAGACTATGCGCTGATTTACCAAGGCGTTACTTTGGGTGGTACCGGTAAAGAATCTGGTAAACGCCATCCGACTTTAGGAGAATGTGTTGTCGTTGGTGCTGGAGCGAAAGTGCTGGGAAATCTCCAAATTGGTAATAACGTCCGTATTGGTGCGGGTTCAGTTGTGTTGCGAGACGTACCATCAGATTGTACTGTCGTAGGTGTTCCCGGTAGAATTGTCTATCGTTCGGGTGTTAAAGTTGACCCACTAGAACACGGACGTTTACCAGATGCCGAAGCTCAAGCAATACGTGCTCTGGTAGATAGAATCGAGGAATTAGAACAACAAGTTGAACAAATGCAAGAAAAGCAGCAAAGAACTTCAGAGACTTTTGCCAGTGTAGCTTTTGGAGAAAATTATGGGATAAAATCTCACATTTCGAGTGAAGCACACTTGAGGGAAAATCATGCTCATCATACTCAATGTCGTTTGGAAGATAAAGCTATAGATGAATTTTTAGATGGCTCGGGGATTTGACAGTTAACAGTGAACAGTGAACAGTGAACAGTGAACAACTAATAATTGATCGTTGATAATTTCTATCCCCTCTACCTTCATATGATAGTTGTGATAGGATACCGTTAGCTGTGAAAAGCTTGTCCTTTACATCCCACAGAAGATGGGTAGGAGGAAATGAATGATTGGAAATATTTCTTTGAGCACAGTTTTAATAGTCTTGAATTAAATAGTCCCGAAGAAGGTTATTACCGCATTTTTGCGCCTGATTATAAAGCGGAAATTCTGCATTGGTTTAGTGGAGATGATATTCCTAAACAGCAGAAAGAAGCATTTATTCGGGCGCTTGTTAATTTTGATGACAATTGCGGTGGTTTTTATCGATATCGTGCTTATTTATTAGCCGCAGAAGCTTTAAATTATTTTCCAGAATCTAGTAGTGGTGATGCAATTGTCGAACAATTGCTCAATTGGAGTTATGTTTATTTTGGTTGGGAGATTTTTCCTCAACCGTTGGTAGAAGCTGCTAGAAAGAAGGCAGGAAGTCACAGATAAAAAGCGGGTTATCAAAGCTTTTGAACTCCTACTACGTAATACTCCGAGTCGAATAACTTTGCAATTTGCTGCGGTGAAGTTAGGAGAATTGGATGCGGGGAATAAGATGGCGGTTGCTGCTTTGATTTTACTGTTGGGATCGACGCGAGACTATTACCGATGTTTAAGTATTTGTCAGAGTATTGGAAAGATTGGTGTGGGGAATCAAGTCGCAATCATGGCTGTTATCAAGTTGATGGAAACAACCGACGATAATAAATATCTTTGTTGTAAAGCGATTAAGACTTTGGGAAAAATTGGCTGTGGAAATCAAACAGCAACCCTAGCGCTAGAGAAATTTTTACAGGTAAATCGAGGTGACAGGATTTGTTTTGATGCTGCAAAGGCTTTGTTGTTGATAGATGGGGCTAATGGAATAGCTAAGGATGCTTTGGTTTATCTTCTTGAAAGTACAGACAACGAAACAAATGATACTGCCGTTTTATTGGGAGATATTGCTGCATTATTGCTGCAAGCTAAACCAGGCATTCAACAAGAAGTTATATCGACTCTCAAAAATCAAATAGAAACAGCTTGGGATACATATCTTGTTTATGGGATTGGCAATAGTTTGAATGATTTCTATGTTGTGAATGAGGTAATTATCGGCACATTGGCTTCGATAATGGAAAATACGCTTGATAAATCTACTTGTGTAAATTCAATTGATATTCTGAATAAATTTTGTTCGGATAAAAGCTTGTCCAAAAATATGCGAAAACTGATGATTGATTCATTAGAAAGATTTTTGCAGAAGAATCGAGGAGATGATATTTGTGTCAATGCTGCTGAAACTTTGTTGAAGGTAAATCCAAGTAATCAAATTGCGATTTCAAATCTTGTTGAACTTTTGGAAATAAATAGAAGCTACAACCTACGCGATAGGGCATCTGATATTCTTCTACAAACAGATGAACATTATGAAAAAGCTATTCTAGCTTTGCACGAAGATGAAATTAATTGTCTAAATCAAGAATACGAATACTATATACCAAATTACTACATCACGAAATTAGTTAGTAATGAAAAAGCTATGAACAAATTAGCCGTAAAAACGTTACTGCAAAAAGCGATTCTAAGGGAAGTTTCCTATCTCGAAATTGATGAAAAATCTCAATACAATAATAATTCCTATAACTTTGATGATTCTTCTCTTTTATTTGTCGCAGATAGATTAAACAAAATTCTACAACAGGAAAACTTTCCACAAATAATTACAGCTTTAAGAGAATATCTCAGCGAAAAGTTTTACGTTCATTAGTTCTTATCGCTACGATGCCGTATATAAATTAATATGGCATTGTGCAGAAAATATGAGTTATCAGGATTTTAATCAAGCTTGGAATAAATAAAATTATTATCTAGCTGCTAATTGAGCTAAATTATCGCAGCATTTATAATACTGATTTTTTAAATCGGCTTTTAGATACAAAAACAACACTTCGTGTATGGCGCACATTTGCAGAAGCTGTCTCCAAAGTTCTACATGAGGTGTTGGCTTTTTTTCGCTGTTAGTCCATCCCTTTGCTTGCCAGCGTTTAACCCAACCTTTACTCATTGCATTCACCAAATAAGTATTGTTGTTATATATAGTAACTTTACAAGGAAATTTAAGTGCCTCTAATCCTTTAATAGCCGCTACAATATCCATTTTATTATTTGAGCTATTTTCTAACCTACCTGATAATTCTTTCCGATGCTTATTGTATAAAAGTAATACACCGTAGCCTCCAGAACCTGTTGCAGATGAAACTCCTCGTGTATATATTGTGATTTCTTTCAATTCGGTCATTTGTGCTTAAAATAGTGACGGCGAATTTATTTATTTTTAGTTTACAAATATTTTCATTAATCTATGGATTAACCTCCGTCACATCCCAAACCCCCGCTTCATCCCTTACATAAAAAGTCCGATTTTGCGGTTCTCCCCTCAAACGCAAATGGTCAACTTTTACAGGCTCTAACAACAGCAAACAAAAGTCATCCAAAGGTTTAACTGAATCTGGCTGCGGTGGTGAGAAAGCCTCGGGTTCTACCCTCGGTTTCCCCGGATGCGCCCAGGCAAATTGTATACGAGCATTGGCTGAAAGCTCTTGCCAGTTAGACTCACGCGCTCTTTGTAATTCGGAATCTTGATGATTGCCATCAATAATTATTATTCTTCCAGCAATGCGGAATTGTTCGCGGGAAGTGGTGAAGTACCAGCATATTTCTCCCCATGACTGATTGTGAATTTCTGTAATTTTTTCGCTACGAGAATCGGTAATAATTTTTAACTTATCGGTATCCTTTAAAAAGCCGCGAAATACCACCGTACGATTAGCAGGAAGTCCATCATTACGGACAGTTGCTAATTGGAAGCAGCGAGAATGGGGATGAGTACGATTCTTTTTGAGGGCATTCGCAAGATATGAGCGCCAAGGAGCAATGGACATTTTAGATTTTAGATTTCAGACTTTGGATTGAAATTGATGAAAGCAACTAAAAATAAAATCCCATAAATATCTACCTTTACAAATCAAATAAAACCAAAAATAACTTATAACTGCTCACCGTTCACTGCTCACTGTTGACTGCTCACTGCTTCTTGTAGCGTAAATTTCCAAATTTTGCTATCTTTTATTGTACTGCTATTTGACGTATAGTCTTAATCTGACAGAGAAAAAACGCTTAAAAAAAATGGTTCGAGAGCTTGAACGAAAACACCAAGGTGCAGACTTTCCAGAAACAGCCCCTGCTGCCAATCCTGTATTTTTCAGGACTTACAGTCGTCGCCAACAGTCGGAGGAGACGAGAGAATCCTGGCTAGAGGTTTGCGATCGCACTTTAAGAGGTTTGGTAGAGTTGGGTAAACTTACCCAGGATGAAGCCGTACTTTTGGAAAAGATGCAGCGCAATCTCAAAGCTTTACCCAGTGGAAGATGGTTGTGGGTGGGTGGTACAAATTGGCTGGCTCAACCGAAGAATTATTCGGGTGCTTATAACTGTACTTCGACAAACGTCATTGACTGGAGCGCTTTCGGTTTAATGATGGATTTGGCGATGATGGGCTGCGTGCGATTCGTTGGCTAGAAACCAATCCTAATCAGGATTTGGAGGATTAGCCGCAAGGTAATTTACTTCAAAGTAAACCTTGACAACTTGATAATCTTGTTGGTGACATCAATATTTGTTAATACAGTTTAATAATTGGGATATCCAATCATTAAACCGAATAACATAATAAAAACTGATGAAGCCCAACCCCCTAAGTGCAAGGGTGAAAGCACTTTCCCCACGGTAGCGACTAGCCATCAATCCGTGAAGCGGGAATGAACGGTGGTAAGAAGTTAGTCCAGACTTCGACTCCAACTAGCAAGAGAATATGGTTAGCGAAAGCGAACCTACGTTTGAATCATCGTGAGCATTCAAAATAGCCTAGTGGACTAACAGGCTATGTCAAAAGGCAAAGGGTAGAGTGACCGGGATAGCAACCGTTTCGGTCTGCACCACTCGAAACCCCGGTGAACAGTAGGAACCTAAGTTCTCAAACAATGATTATCAGGAACGAAGTAACCATATAGTTTCTCTCAGTGAAGGTCGATTCCTGAGTAGGTGCTAACCGGATGGGCTATATGGCGAGATTGAGTCAAAAGCTAAAGCCTACGGTAATGCGTAGGATATGCTGACGGACTCACGGAAAACAGATATATGTAGGTACAAGTAGCAATGAAGACGACTAAAACGAGTTTTAAGACTACGGTGGTATGGAACAAAATCAACTGGAAGAAAATCCAGCGGATAGTGTTCAAGTTGCAAAAGCGCATACATAAAGCTGCTCAACGTGGTGATGTCAAAGCAATGCGACGACTCCAGAAAACCTTGATGAAGTCCTGGTACGCCAAGTTATTGGCTACCCGCAAAGTAACCCAAGATAACCAAGGTAAGAAAACGGCAGGAGTAGACGGAGTTAAATCTCTCGGATACGCCCAAAGACTTAAACTAGCTTCTAATTTAAAAGCTAGGAGGAAAGTCAAACCCGCTCGTAGAGTTTGGATTCCCAAACCAGGAACCGCAAATAAGCGACCCTTGGGAATCCCAACAATGTTGGACAGAGCAATGCAAGCGTTAGCCAAATTAGCTCTGGAACCACAGTGGGAAGCCAATTTTGAGCCAAATAGTTATGGGTTTAGAACGGGACGGGCTACACATGACGCAATTGAAGCCATCTTTTCAGCTATACGTAGTAAAGCTAAATACGTGCTTGATGCGGATATATCTAAATGCTTTGATAGCATTGACCACAGCAGGTTACTGAACAAACTAAATACTTACCCCGTAATGAGACGCTTAGTCCGCAGTTGGCTAAAAGCTGGTTTCATAGATGGTAAAGAACTATTCTCAACCGAAGCTGGTACACCACAAGGAGGAATTATTTCACCTCTATTGGCAAATATCGCGCTTCATGGAATGGAAAATGCAGTTAAGAATTATGCTAATACTCTTCCCACTTACAGAAATCATGGGAGAAAGCAAAATCGTAATGCTCTTAGCTTGATTCGGTATGCCGACGACTTTGTGATTATTCATGAAGATGTCAATGTTGTATTAGGTGCTAAAACTGTTATTGAAAATTTCCTACATGAGATTGGATTAAAACTCAACCCAAATAAAACTAGGATTTGTCACTCCCTTGAAGAGTACAAAGGTAAAAAACCTGGATTTAATTTCCTTGGTTTCAACATCCGACAATTCCGAGTCAATGATGGGGTGAGCGCAAAATCTTCGAGAGGAAAAATCTTGGGATTTAAAACAATCATCCAACCAAGCAAGGAAGCAATACAAAAACACTACAAAGCGATATCCGATATCATTGATTCCCACAAAGCAGCACCACAAAAAGTGCTTATTAAGAAACTTAATCCTATTATTCAAGGATGGGCGAATTATTACTCATCTGCTTGCTCGACCGAAACATTCAGTGAATTGAATCACAAGATTTATATAAAACTGAGTTCATGGGCAAGATACAGGCACCCCAACAAAGGTATTAAGTGGACAGTAGACAAATACTGGACAACCGTGGGAAGAGATAATTGGAGATTCGGGTACACCAACAAAGAAACAGATGAAAGATATATCCTAACTAAGCATACAGATACAAAAATTTCGCGTCATACCAAGGTTAAAAGTGATTCTTCACCATTTAATGGGGACTTCACTTACTGGAGTTCAAGAACTGGAAAAAGTAAAGAAATTCCTTCTTTACTTGCTAAAACTCTGCAAAAGCAGAAAGGGAAATGTTCTCACTGTGGTCTTATATTTACAACCGAAGACCAAATCGAGTTAGACCACATTATTCCAATTAGCTTAGGCGGAAAAAGAAAGTTCGATAATATCCAAGCACTGCATAAACATTGCCATGACCAAAAAACAGCCAACGATGGCAGTTTGAGTGGTTCCCATGACAAGGGTAGGTTTTCTGAAGAGCCGGATGAGGTGAAAGTCTCATGTCCGGTTCGGGAGACGAGTAGCATTCGTGAGGGTGTTGCTTAGTTTAATGGTACGGGAGCAATTTTAGAACCGAAATATATTAATCAGTTACCCATTATCCGCAATCGTTTGAGGGTTACGGTGGAAGGTGATATTGGTAAAACTATAGCTAACGAACGCCGGGAATTTACAGAAACAAAAATAGAAGGAAATCAAGCCACTATTTATGTGGGAGATAGCCGTCAAGGTTGGGTAAAGTCCTATCAAAATCTTTTAGAATTATCTACTGACGAAGGTTTTAACGAAGAAGTTAAAGTAACTGTTGATATCAGTGATATTCGTAAAGCTGGCGAACCATTGCAAGGCTTTGGTGGTATGGCGAATCCGGTGAAGTTACCGGGACTTTATCAGCGCTGTGCTGCGATTTTGAATAAAGCCGTGGGGAGAAAGTTGACTTCAGTTGAGTGCTGTTTGTTGATTGATGAAGCGGCAGTGACAATTGTAGCAGGTAATATACGTAGAAGCGCGGGGATTCGTCAAGGAATTGATACAGACATCGCATTTGCAGACGCGAAAGCAAATTTATGGCAGCAAGGTGAAGATGGAAATTGGCGAATTGATCCCGAACGTGATGCTTTACGCATGGCAAATCACTCAAGGGTATTTCACCATAAACCTACTTTAGAAGAAATTGTAGGTGCCGTTCGCAAACAATATTACAGTGGTGAAGGTGCGATTCAATGGGCTGGTGAAGCTGTTGCTAGGTCAAACCACGATCTACTGACAACAAAGAAATTAACAACCGAATTTTTACAAGCTTATGACCGAGGAGAAGCAAAGGAGTGGTTGCAGGAAAGATATCCTAATTTAGATGAGAAAGAATTAGAACATCGGTTAGGTCGTTATGGGTTGAATCCGTGCCATTCAGGTGACACTTTAGTTTCTACAGATAAGGGATTAGTCCCAATTAAAGATTTGCTTGGCAAGCCATTTAAAGCTTTAGTTGATTTGCGTTCTGTCGGATTAGAGGGAGTAAAATTAACTGATGCAATAGCATTTTCTACGGGTGTACAAACGACATACACTGTTACACTCGCTAATGGACAACAAATGAGATGTACTGCTGACCATCAACACTTTACTAATAAAGGATGGGTAGCAACAAAAGACTTGACTTCTGAACATAATATTTATATTCAGAAAGGTGAAGGATTTTTTGGTAAAAGTACTATCACAGTTGAGCAAGCGCAAATGCTTGGATGGTTATACGGTGATGGTTCAATTTATCAAGGAGTTAAAGGTACAGATGCTGTCTTCTATATTAATCAGCATGAATATCAAACAGTATTTCCTGTTCTCCAGTCCGCAGTAGAATCATTAACTGGCTATAATCATCAACCAAGTATTGTTAAAGGTATCTACACATTTCATAGTGGATCATCTTTAATGCACTCCTTCTTTGAAAAATTAGGTATAGAGTCAAAAAACTGTTTACCAGATCAATTTTTCTCAGAATCGAGAGAAGTAATTATTGGATTTTTACAAGGATTATTTTGTGCAGATGGATGTGTAAATGTTAAAGGGAGAAATATTGAGCTTCGTAATCGTTCCAGACACTTGCTCGCACAAATCCAAATCATTCTACTCAACTTAGGAATTAAAAGTAGTTTAATAGTTAAACAAAAACCAGGAGGTCCTGGTGTTCCATACACCTTGAAAGATGGAACACAAAAAGTGAGTCGCAATCGAGGTTCTTGGAGATTAATAATTTATTCAGGAGATGGAGCAAGAGAATTTCGCAAAGTAGTTGCTTTCCCATTGGTACCTCAAAAACAAGAACGATTGGAAAAAATTGCAGCTTATAAAGTATCGAGGAATTATAGCAAAGCTGTTATCAGCAATCGCTATTCTTCTAAACTTAAGAGTCTAGAAGAATATGGAGAAGAACCCGTTTACGACCTTCATGTTCCGTTAACTCATTCTTTTATTGCTAATGGATGTATAACTCACAACTGTGGTGAAATTACGGGTAGTAATTTTCACTGCAACCTCAGCGAAATCCACCTAAATCAAATCGACCCGGAAAATTACAAGGAACAAGAACAAGCATTTACGGCAGGTGCTTTATCTGTTGCTGCGCTGTTAAATCACAAATTCCTAGAACCTCGTTACCAATATAGTCGCGAGTTAGACCCCATTGTCGGTGTATCTTTTACTGGTTTATTCGATTTCT
>JBHJJJ010000017.1:0-36600 GCA_050042755.1 Rivularia sp. (in: cyanobacteria) | reverse complement strand
TTACTCATTACTCATTACTCTTAAGCACTAAATTGCAGTAAAATGACTTGAATTAAGGGAAGTCGTATCAAATCCTTCTAAGGTTGCTAAGAGTATATCTCCATATAAAATATTGTTACCAGCAAAAGATAAATCGCGGAATAGAAGATTGTTTAAGGTAGTAATTCTGTCACCTTCTTCTGAGTTAAAGTCGATAATTATATCTTTTGTAGAACTATTCCCATCAAGGTAGAAGATATCGGCTCCGGTACCACCAGTTAAGGTATCTGCACCCGCACCACCATTGAGAAAATCGTTTCCTTCGCCACCTACGAGAATATCTTTACCTTCCCCTCCTAAAAGGCCATCATTGCCAATACCGCCGTATAATTGATCGTTACCCTTATCCCCGTCGAGGAAATCATTACCCTCACCGCCGATAATAATATCTTTTTCCTCACCCCCGGATAAATTATCGTTACCAGCACCGCCGACTAGTTGATCTTTTCCTTTACCACCTTTGAGAATATCGTCTCCTGCAAAACCATTGAGAGTATCGTTACCCTTGAATCCACGAATAATATCGTCGTTATCGGTGCCTTGTAAGTTATCATCGCCGCTTGTACCATCCATATTATTGGGAACCTTTACGGTGACTAAACCAATATCGCTATTGCCTTGATTATCGCTGACGGTGTACTTAAAGCTGGCATTACCGCTAAAGTCTTGGTTGGGGGTAAAGATTATTGTGTCGTCGCTCTCCTTATCTGGGGTACTGTTATCATTGAGAGTTACTGTACCGTCGATGGCATTGTTAACGGCAGTAATAGTTAAAGATTTACTGTAGTCGTCGTTATCGTTAAAGAGTAAATTGACGACGGGAATGGTTATAGTCTTGTTTTGAGAAGTTTTAATAGTATCGTCAGTCGCGATTGTCCGATTATTAGTTGCCTTAGCGGTTTCAATTATCAATGTTGGCATACTTTGAGAGACTGGATCTACCGCTAAACCTCCAAATTCCAAAGCGCGTAAACCTATTCCTGCTTTATATTCGTCGTTGTTAACTAAGTCTTGCACAAAATCGGTAACATCAAAAGAAAGCAGTTGCCCGACAGATGGCTCGGAAGTATCTTCTGTATCCAAAAGTATGCCTTCTTCAAAATCCGAAGCATCAGCAACCCCATTACACGCATATCCACACGCGCCAATACTATCGGGATTATCGCCAAAAGGAGCTCCCACCCCGCTGACTTGTAAACCAGTAATTTTTACGTCGAATCTGGCGCTGGTAATATTTTGTTCCTCTAAATCAGATAAATCACTGATATCAAATTCCGCAAACTCGGCTATTTCACCAGTCTCCCCAAGTATTATGGTGAAAAAATTACCAGGAAATACGCTATCCCCATTTCCATCAAATTCGCCGTCGAATCCACCGTCTATGACTTCAAAGGTTGTTTCCGGTTCAAATGAAAATGTATTTGCCATAAAACCCCCCATAAATAAAAGCAAGTCTCTATTAAGCAGTTATTAGAAAGCATTCAACTGCATGTTTCTCTAGTAGTATGAGCAAGGGAGGTTTTTTTGTAAAGAATCCCCAAGCGAAAAAGCTTTGGTAAGCTTACATCGTAAGAGATGCCACTGAAAGCTAAAACTCTTAGGCTAGTAAGGATAAACGGTGAAGAGCCGTTGTATGAGGTTCGATTCCCTTTTTTCGCGTTAATTTAGAAAAATCCCCAAACCCCCAAAAATTATCCTCTTAGTAAAAGGTGGATCAAGTACCCACCCAATCCGAGCTTAACCAGTTCCCCAAAGTAATTGTTCCTGAAATTGTCATCAATTACAGCTAATATAAAAGCCCCAAGTGTGAGAGTTAAAGCAATGAAAGCAGGTACCGAAAGAGGAAAGGAATATCTCATTTTTCAAGCTTTAGATTAATAATTGATTTTATTTCAAGTAAATCCTTCTCTAAAGAATCTATATTATTTTCTAAGGAGTCAAAACGTCTATCTATTTCAGAAAGCATTAGATCCATGCCCTGAGCTAGCTGCTCGTAATTGCGCCTCAAGTGCGCGCAATCTCTTTCTAAGCCATATTGACGCTTTTCTGATTGAACATACCAAAATATAAAGGCAATTAAACCACTAAAAACTGTAAACAATAATGTCGAGAAAGCTATTAAATTATGGATTTCTTGATCGTTCATATATTAAAAAAAGTAAGCCTTTATTGACTTACTAAAAAAAGGAAAAAATAGTAAAGTTTAATTATTCAGCCGGAGATTCTCCTATAGGAGATTCCGATGTGGAATCCTCTACTGGGGATTCCTCTACTGGGGATTCTTCTTCTTCATCATCATCATCATCATCCTCGTCCACCTTAGACGGATCGATCAAAGAATATTCGGTAAATTCAACGTTAGTCTCAACGTGACATATAGCCCAAATTTCGCCTTGATAAAAAGCTTTTTCTGAACCAGGAAGGTTGAAATTGTGGTTGGCTGGAATATTTTCAATTACCTCTACAGGTGCACCGTCAACGAATTCTGTCGCCAGAGTAATTCCGTACATTCCGGTTCTTACAGTCAACTGCCTGCGAGCTTTATTTTCACCAATCAGTCTCTTAGGAGTGCTTTTTTTCAAAACCTTTCTTTTAGATTTAGGCATCAAAGCAAGATCCTTTGACTCTTGCTCACCACGTGGGTATAAAGACATGAAATAATCCTCTAATACTTTAAGGTCTGTTCCAAATTTAGCTATCAAAAAGTTGGCGAAACCATCGGCATCCGATTCCGGCTCCCAAGATTCCACCCTCACTCGCCAAATAGCTTCTACGGTATCTAACCGTTTGAGTCCCAAGGAGTGTGACGACAAACCAACAGGAAAATAAAATACAAAGATTTCGGCTTCCTCTTGATTGAATATTATTCTTGGATTGAAAATATTCGGTTTATCCTCTTCTCCGAGAAACCCAGGTGCAACCGCCGCCCGCAGCTTTACCGCTCTCGAAGGAGAGAAAGACGACAATCTAAAAATTTCACTATTGGTAGGACTAGTAAACAACCATTTTTTTTGGACTTCTACTATCCCTAAATCCCGCCAAGACATAAATTTTTATCTGTTATAAGTTGAGATATCATCAATCTTTTCTTCGATTCTGCTTAGACGAGGAATAATTTCATCCGTATTCCGAAAGTCCTCGGAATCGCTCTCCCAAATTCTGACGGTAATATTTGGATACCAAAGTTTAGGAATAACTTCTAGGCTACCGGCTGCTTCCTGCGGTTGCAGTAGAAATTGCTGAATTTGTTTGAAATACAAACGTTTCCACTTGCCGTAAATATTTCCATGCGGGGAAAACGTAACTGGAGCTAACCATCCAGCAAACGAAATATCGTATCCTTCAAACTTCTCAACTTCTACTGCAATAAGCGGAGTTTTGAAACGATTATTTATGTAGATTTTTGGCCTAGGATTCCTATGTAAAAAGAATCCTTGCTCATAAACTTTCACCCATGCCATCAGAGATTAAATCAAAGTTACAGTCGTCTCTGCATCACGCACCACTATATCTTGCTCAGTAGCTTGTGCTTGTGTCGAGCCTTGTATATACCGAGCCTCCGGTTTGGTTTCAATAAAATCACTGCTATCTACCGACGCTACAAAATCGGTCCCATCCCAATACGCATCTGGAGTACCTGTATCGTCTAAGCGTACAACAATAAATCCGACGGCCATTTTTTTCTCCTTATCTATTAATGCTAGTTTGATTAATTACATGAAGTTCAGAATTAGTAAAAAGTATATTTCCTACGCCGAACAGGTAATACCCGGGTAATCGTATTACCAGCATACTTTTTGCCTTTCAAATCATTTGCAATGGTATCAGCCTTGGTAGGTGATACTAATAAAACAGCCCGGCGATTGGACTTATTTTTTTTGTAGTAAATTGCAATAGGAAAACAGCCATTAAGTAAAGCGTCTTCTTGACCAGTACCAGTAAGTGTTTTACCGTCTGGAACCACACCGTCAGCATCTTCGGTGTAACCTAGTTCACTGGCAATAGCGCCCATCGAGCTTTTTAAGCCTTTGACCAAAACTACTTTGTTATTTCCGATCTCAATTAAATAATCTGTACGCTTCTTACTTTGTGCTGTCATTTTTATACTTCTTGTCTGTGAGGAATGAACCTGAGACGAATATAACCAGCAAAGAGCGAAGTACAATACCTATGGAACGTTTTAAACGTTCCGTGGATTGAAACGTAATTACAACTTAACCAAAGAATCAAACCAATGACCTGTCGTATCAATTAAAGGAATGTTGTAATCCAGCCCGTGCACGTAGAGATAAGCAGAGCGGAACCTCACCCGTGCCGTAGGTCTCCATCGTCGCTCTTTCTTCGATTTACCATACACAGTTTTAGATTTTCTGGGAATGTTAAGTGACTGACGCTTGGGTATTGACGTAGATAGCTTGCTTGGTTCATAATCGTGTCCGCGTATCTTGAGTACGGGAATAATTACTTTCTCGGCTTCATCTGTACTTGTGGCATAAATCTGTAATTTATATCCCAGATTGCGATCGTTATAGCTGTAAATATTCCTTCCCTTGGAAAAATAAATCGCTTTATTACCGGAAATCATCTCGCGTTTTATAGCGTTAGCTAAATTCGTGGCTTTAGCTTCTGTAATGGTTTCCGAAGTTTCATTGTGCAACCTAAAGCTAATTTCAGCTGTAACCGGATTCATTCCATCCGGAACTGAAGCCTTATCTTGAGAAAAAAATAAAAAGCATTGGGGACGACCAGCGAAACTTTCTTGAAATTCTCGTGCCGGAATTCCATAAAAATTCCCCAGGCGTTTACGCCCATACCCCAAAACTTCGTAAAATAAATAAAGTCTAATGTGAGTTTGCACCGCAGTATCTTTATCTTGAATCGTACAAGCGGTTCGCAGCTGTGCTCTACTAGAAGATAGATTAGGTTCCCAAGTTGCATCGCCTAAATCACTAAAATACCGAGCCACAATTTTATTATGCTCGCGGCGTATCATATCTTGCAGGTGTTCCCAATGGTTAAAATTAGCTGGTAAAGCCATTAATCTGCCTCCAATTTATCGCGATCGCCCAAGTCAGTACCAGCGGAGGCGGTCTTAGACTGTTCTTGAGATTCTTTCACAGATTCCGACTCAATAACTCCCAGTCCCTTCAATCCATCTTGGGTATCCTTCAATGCTTCTTTTAACTGATTTTTTTCTTCTTTAATCCCATCAACCGCCGCTTTGATATCAAGGGGAGTTTGGGTCACCATCTCAACAGTTGAAGCCGTGTTTTGGAATCTTTCAAGAAATGCAAAAACGCGATTATCATAATTTGGGTTTGGATTCATCCACTCATAAGCAGCGTCAAAAACCTGCCCTGCCGCACGCAAAGCATTCGCTATTTTACCAACACCAGCGCCAACTGCCTCTAAAGCTGTAAGAATTGATTGCTGAATATTAAGCACAGAGCTAACGATATTCGCACCTGATTGATAAATCCTATTTGCAGCATTCCAGGTTTTATTCAAATTATTATAAGTATCTTGTCCAAGCGCTGAAACAAGCATATCTCGGTAAGCTTTTCCAATAATTGAACCAATACTTATATCATTACCTTCGGAGTCTTTAATTCCTATAAAAGCAAGAACATTGTCCATTCCCTGAGCAAGTGTATTAACAATATCACTACTCAACATGGATGCGTTATGTAGCGTTTGCCACCAAGTCAAAATATTTAAAACACGATCAAGTTGTAACCATTGAGCAACCTGTTGAAATCGCTGAAAGAAATTAGTCAAGAACGTTGAGACACCACCCGTCAATTGAGGACCTAGTTTATTATTAATAGTCTTCAACATTGCAAGTTGTCCTGCATTCGCGCCAGCGTTTATTTTATTTAAAAGATTATTCGCTGAGTTATTAGTATTATTATTAATCCTATTTGCAGCGTCACCCAAACTTTTATTCATACAACCACCAGGGGCTGTAGAACGGCAAACGCCAGTAGCCGTAGCAGTTTCAATCTGAGGGAGTGTCGGGATACTAGGTTTGATTAGTCCCGCTGCTCTTGCTGGAATCAAAGGTACAAGTCCTAGTATTTGATCAATTTTGTTTAAAGCTTTAATATCCAATTTATTTCTCTCCTGAATTTTTGAATCGAGTTTTTTTATTTCTTTCAAATTACTATCAATAGCTAAATTAGATTTATCTACAGCTACATTTAACCCTTGTATACGAGCATTAGTAACATTTAGCCCTTTAATTTCAACACCATTCTGTAGAGTTTTTTCTACTTTGGTTAACCTCCCATCAACTATTTGAACTTTAGTCGCGACAGTCTTAAGACTATCTCCTAGCGTTGGTAATATATACTTTTCTATACCGTCAACACGAACGCCTGCAGCTTTTAACGCTGCAACAAGTCCTTGAATAGTTGGACTAGCACTAATTAACTTCTTGACAGTTGACTCAAGATTCCCACTAGGAAGATTAACTTGCTTCTTTAATCTACTAATATCTAGTTGCATTGCCAAAAGCCGCGTTGACAATATATTAGTATTAAATTCAGCTTTTTTAGCTTTAGCTAAGGCTGAATTAATGATGTTATTTGAATTATTAAATAAACTTCTAACTTGAGCATCTACTTTCTCTTGAGCCTGCTTAAGCTGAATATCTGTTTTTTGTTGAATCTGCTTAATTTGAGTATTAAATGTTTTTTGAAAAGTGCTCTCTAAAGAAGTCAGCTTGGAGTTGAATTGATTAGTTAAATTATTTATTACTTGTTGTGAATTGCCACTTCTTACTTCATAAAGTGCATCGTTACCAAGTTTTCTTGCTTCCTCAATTCTTCTAACTATTTCTAAGTTTTGATCTGTAATATCTTTTATTAAGTTAGTTAAAAACTGATTGTAGTCTTCACGGATTTTAAGAATCTTGGCTTCTACCTTCTCTCTTCCCACACGAGTTTCGTAAAGCGCGTCATTAGCCAACTTTCTTGCTTCTTCAGCAATTATTCTCGCAGTATTTGAGGCAGATAAATTTTGTCCAATTCCGGCTTGGATTAAACTCTTGTCTTGCTTGTAGCTTTTAATGAAATCTAAAAATTGTGCTTGTAATTCCCTTAACTTAGAAGTATTGTTTATCGCTCTGCTAAAAGAATCACCTAAATCTCTACTAATTATGCCATTAATATTTAGATCAATTCCTTGAATATACTCACGATTCTTAATGCTCATTACTGTTAAACCAGCGCCGAAAAGAGATGTAATATTACTTACAGCACTTGCAAGCTTTGGATTTATTTCTCTGAACAACCCTTTTTTTAATGCATTAGTAATTTTGCTTGAAGCTTTTAAAATTTTTTCAAATCGAGAGAGATTATTCTTTACTATCTTTATCTGTGAAGCGGCCGTTTTCGTAGCTTTTGTAGCATTAGTCAAGCCTCCTTGTAAACGTTTAACTCTTATTTGATTTCTAATTTGAAGCTCAAGCATTCTTTGCAGAACTTTCGACATTTTAGTATAGGAAGGTGTTGAAGGTACAGGCATTTTTAAAAGAGTGAAAATACTTTAGCTAATCGACTAAGAACACTTATTATTTGATTGCCAGTTTTATCTAAGATATTTATATAACGCTCAATTGCAGCGACATCTTTTTTAAGTTTTTGAATATCTTTACAACAATCGTCTGTGTTTCTACTAGAGTTAGAACCAAGCGAACGCCTTTCTAGCTTAAAAAGTCTACTTTCATGACTGTTCACCCGTGGAATGATATTTTTAATATCTTGATCGAGGGCTGCTACCTTTTTTTTTAGGTTATTAATATCAACTTCTAAATTTTTTATTCTATTATCTAAGGAACTTTGATATTCATCTATCTTATTTGATAAGTCTTGAATTGACTTAGAAAGATTATTGCATTCGCTCATTTTAACTTACTTCCTAGACTACGTATTTTAGAAGTAAAATCTTTGCAATTCACACAACAATAACCTGGATATTTATTAGAATTACATTTAATATGACCTGATGGACAATCATCATCACAAGTAACTTCAAAAGTTAAAGGACAATCGCCTTCTTCTTCGTAAAGTACTTTACCTTGATGGTTGAAAATTTTTAGTTTACAACCATCTAAATATCTCCATTCGATAGTCCCTATTGCATAGCATTCTACAGGTTCGAGGTTGGTGACAGTACCACTAACGCTTCGTCCTGTTCCTATTAGCAAGGGGTCTCCTTCATATCGTTTTACTATTCCGGGATCCGTGACATAAGTACCGATACCTCCGTAATCATCCCAAATTCCCTCAATAAGATAAATCTCTATTTCGGTATCCTCAGGAATCTCTGCTGGTGCTTCAATAACAAAAGAATACGATCCTTTCTCTGCACCAGGAAAACTTTCTCTAAAACCTGAGAGAGTATTACTCGACTTTTTCACTTTTTCTTTTACAACTTCAATAGGTAAATCTTCTTTTTCTACAAAAAAACGTTTTTTTTCGTCACCAGCAAACTGATAAATAACAGTAGCTGAATTCTTTGTCGCACAAAGCATTAATAGACTCCAAAAGTTGAGTTAATACTATTACTAATTTCAGCTATATCGCTTAGTGATTTATCTCCTATCCACGTACAAATTAGACCTAAATACCCATCATAAAAGCTACCCAAACTGGATCCGATTCGACCGCTATCAACCTCTAATAAAGCATCTGTATTGGTATTAGAAGAAATTAAAGTCCCATTTCTAAAAATTTCCTTACCCCTAGAATTATTAGAAACAACCCATAGAATAGGATTAAGAGTTCCAGAATAAGATTCAACAGAAGCGTCTAAATCATTCCCGAACTGAGATAAAGTAAAAGTTGTACTAAATCTATAACCTACGTGTAAACCAATATTCGTTCCACCTGAAGAATTACCGAAAAAATAATTTTCACCAGCATAGGTAGAGGCTTCGACAATCGCAATCGTATAATATTGATTTACAAAATAAGTTAAATCGATTTCATACTCTTGAAAAGCTTCAAAAAACAAACCTCCAATAGTTTGTTGTGCAAAAATCGATTCAATATATTGCGGTTGGTAACTAAAAGAATTTTGAGTCGCATTCTTATTACTAAATTCATCTTTCCACAAAGGTATTCTGTCCCCGTTACTAGCTAAAATATTTGCAGCATTAAAAAGTTGAATAAGTCCTTCAGTAGGAATATTCAAGGTAGCTAATATTGTGAAATTTGACTCTGGGAACAAAAACCAACCAAAAGTATAGTTAATATAAATCAACTTAATAGAAACGTCTTTGAAAGGTATTTCAATTAAAGAGTCGCCGTTTATATCATTACCTTGAATTCTAGATATTCCTGTTATAAATAAGTCGTTGTCTTCTCTAAGTCTTTTAATTTCTACTTCCGCACCATCGGCTAAGTCTCCCAAAGATATAAAAACATCTCGAGGAGTATCTAAAAGTAATTTACTTGAATTGTTAATAGTGAAATCAACAGTGCCGTCTACATAAATCCAACTTTCACTATTTCCAGTTTCAAACCCAATCGATCTAATATTCAGCAACTGTGTTTTTTTGTAAGCCGGTATACTAGAATTTTCTTGAATCAATATCCAATCAGCATCTGATGGATTAGTTAGCTCAGGAAAGTCTTTAATGTTAGTCATTAGAAAGATACTCTGTGAATTCAAAAACATCTCTTATCACTCCCGTTGAAAAGTAACGGTCGTAATAATATAAAAAAGTATTTTTGAATAAAACTCTATTATCAAAAGTTATTGGATTGCCCTCAGGGTCAGTAATTGCAATGTTTTCATTGTCTGTAAGATATCCAACATATTGAGAAGAAGCTTTAAATATGATTGCAGCAAAAAGAACTTCTGCCTTGTGAGCATTATTCGGAATAAGATTTAAACTCAACTTATTTATAAATAAAAATTGTTGAGTTTGATAAGATCCTTTTCCAAATAAATCTTCAACATTAGCATCAATAATCATCCGGATCAAAATTAGACTGAGTATCAGGCTTCTCAAAAGTAATTGATTTTAACTGTTGCCTGTAAGTAGTATCTTCTCTTGTAGTCAAAGAAGGTAATCCATCTTCTATGATTACAGATTGGTCTGGATTAGACTCTTTGCTTGTCTCACTAAGAGTTTGTTGAGCATGAGCGATAATCGCTGCAAACAAAGCTTCAGCAGTATTCTCAACTAATGCTGAAAGTCCAATTGCAGCTAAGTCACTTTTTTTGATTACTAATTCAAATTCCGTTTGAGACGCATTAGATCCAAATACTTGTTGAAGAGTCGGTTCAGCCATGAAATAAAAATATAATTTTTTCTTTTATAACCAGCATAAAAATGTTCGTAAAGTACCGGAAATATGTATTTCCGGTACTTTCCCCGATGTCTTGAAATGCTTACAGGGATTAGAGTTAAAGCGCATTGTGTTATTACTCTCAAAAATAAACGTTCCGAATTCATCAACATAAAGGATAAATTCGGAACACTTCTTAAAAAATCAAAGTAAAACAAAAAGTGAAAAATAATCGCCATGGAAAAGCCGCAATTTTATCGAAAGAGGAATATTCAAAAATAAGAAAGCAAACTAAATCTGATAAATACAAATTACTAATCGATATTGCTTGGTTTACTGGAGAAAGGATAAATGCTTTAACTCAATTAAAAATCAGTGATTGCTACGATGACAATCTAAAGCCTAGAAATTATATAAATTTTCAAGCTAGAACAAGAAAAGCTTCTCCCAAAGGAATAAAAAGAACTCGACAATTAAAAGCTCACTCAATTTTAATTGAAGCTCTTAAAGGGTATATGCCAAATAGAAATAATTCCGAGTATTTATTTCACAATCGATCTGGAGAGGGTCCAATCACTGTGAGATGGAGCGACAAAATTTTGCGAGCTTCTATCGAACGCGCAGGTCTAAGCGCCAAGGGAATTAGCTGGCACAGTTTTCGCAGGACATTCGCTACACGTCTGCACCGTGCAGGTGTCAGCATTTTTGTAATCTCAAAAATGTTAGATCACTCAGATGTAAGGACAACGCAACAATATATTGATCTTTTCGAAGATCAAATCGAAGGAGCGCTAGAAGCCTTGTAAAAAAATCAACTCCTAACTCCTAACTCCTAACTTCTAACTTCTAACTACAAACACAGAGAACAGCTAACGGTTATTAAATTTTGCGATCGCCCTAACAATTTCATTTGGAGAGAAATTAGCTTCAATTAATTCTTTCACCATCAAAGTACACTTGTACTTACTCGATGAATTCACACTGCCAATATATTTCCTCGACATCTTCCTGCCGTTCATCCACGCGTAACGGTAATACCAATACTTCTGATTTTTACGCTCAACCCAGTAAGTTTCAATAAAATGAGTATATTCATGTTGGTGAGCAGATTCTTTAGTCTTATTCGCTACTTGCTCACCAACACTTTTACACGTAGATTGTGGTTCAGCTGACAATTCATCCCAGTAAGGGTCATATTGTGGCGATCGCAATTCTGCAAAAGTAGCTGGAACACTTGCTATATCAAGGCTTAACTCTATTTGTAAATAATCCACTATCCCTTACCTCTATTAAAAGGGACAATCTCGTGCCGCTCAAAACGAGCGATAAAGATGGAATCAATTAATTCATTTGACAATTCTTGAAGTGCCTCACACCAAAGTAAAGCATCTTTGTAAGAAATTTTATTAATGTCAATCTCATTTATAAATCGTTTTTTAATCCAACATTTAAATTGGACATTCTCGTAATTATTGAAATTTTGATCCATAATATTCCTACGCTTTTTTGTTTGTGGCTTTAATTCGGCTAGGAGTTAAAGCTGCTTTTTGTGTTCTAAATTACATCTTAACCGCTGTTACCGAATACACTTGTGAATATCTCTTCAAAATCTGCCATAAAACTCTCCCGTGTATATAAGCTGTCCTCCCAATATCTATACCTCAAACAATCAATAACCCATCCTTGTGGATTATCTATCAAATCTCCTTTGTTTCGCTGTTTGAACAGCTTTAAAGATGCGTTTATATCTTCAATCGGATATTTATATATTTCGTCTGTAGTTGTTTTCTTAGGGTTAAAAAGAATTCCGTATTTGGCACAAGCTTTAATTATTTGCAACTTCCGGTGACGTTCTTTAATATCTAGTTGATTTGTAGTTTCTGGTTGATTGTTAATATTACTACTAGAATCTTCTTCAGTACATGTTGTCTTGCAAGAAGACATAGCAGGAAAGCTGCTGCTGTTATAGCCTGCGTCGGAGTTACAATCGTTTGAGGCTTGTTTTTCTAAAGTAACTTGGTGATAATTCAAGTTTCTTTCACGACGTTTTTTGGGGATTGTAGCGGCTGGATTCCTCAATATTATGCGGTAAACATTATGACCAAAATCTTTATCTACGTGGATCACCCTGAGAAATTCTAATTTATGAAATTGGATCAAAACCCATTGAAGTGTAAATGGCTTGCCTTGAAGCTTTCTTACGTATTCTTGAAATTCCTTGAAATCAAATTCTATTTTGTCGCCTTCCTTTCCGAGTGTTAATAGCCACTTCCAAAGGGTTTGTGCTACGTGCTTTAATTTGAATTTTAAGCAGTATTCAAGGTGCTTCTCTGTCCAAATGAGTATGTTTTTTGAAGCGATTTGTGTCATGATAGTCTATAGCAAATAGCTAATAGAATTAAAACTTTTTTGAAACCATTTAGTTGCTGCGTACTTCATCCAACCAGTAACTATTTGGTTCTTTTTATGCAAAATAAAGCTCGTCTAAAAACTAGACGAGCTTTATTTACATATCTTCAGTACTTCCTCTTGACACAAATTCAACTATTTCTTGCTTCAAAACTTGAAGTGCATTCAAGAATTCTTTTTTCTGTTCTTTCACTTCATTCAACAAGTATTCTAACTGGCGTTCTTGATTCTCGATATAAGTGATGTGCGCTTTTTCAACTAGTTCCAAGCGCTCTGCAATTTTCCCATTATCAGTTTGGTATCTTCGTTCGCCGACGATGACACCAGAGTTAGCCTGCCCTGAGCTATATTTCTCAACATTTCGGACCGATTCATACCCATAGACCGAGCAATCGATTCCATTGTTGACCAATCCTCGGGACTCATCCTCAGATTTACGGTCTTCTGCTCTCCCAACAATTTCTTTGGTCTCGCCATTTTTACTTTTCATTGACTTACAGCCCCATTCTATCTTTGCATAATAATTTTGCACATACAAAACTATTGACAAGTTTCGTCTTTGCATTATACTAGCATTAGTTACGCAAAGACAAAACCTCCCAAACAGGCAGAATTAGCAGCCTGCCACCCACAAGGAAAAGAAAGCTCGCGGGGAAGCACAGTTAACAGTAGTTATTGAAGGTGATTAATTATGGGGGTTTTGAAGCTAAGAGCAACAGGATTGGAGCAAGACGTAGAAGCAATATCTCAGTTCTTGAGGGCTACTTCGGGAAGGTCAGAAAAGTTCAGAATTGTGGAGGAAAGCAAGGATTATCAAAACAGGAATTCTTTGTATGTGCGTCGGTATTTGGAATTGGAGGTAGATTGGGAAGCTTTAAAGAAAACTGACTGATAAATTTTGCTCACCAACTAATGGAGAATCCATGAGTGCTAAATACTGTAGAGAAAATGACGTTTGTAGTCTTCATATCTGCTTCCTCAAAGAAAATCCTTGCTTGATACCTTGTTGTTTCACCAAGGAAGAATATCAAACCAGGTTCGAGGAGCTAGAAGAAAGCGAACAAGATTACATAATTCGTTACGCCAAGTCCTACGGAATTAAATCTAGGGAATATTGGGGAATGACCGATAAGCAGTTGGAGAGACTAGAGGCTGAAATCTTTGCAGAGTGAGAACTTCAGCGATTATTAAACGCCAGGGCAAATGCGCATTTGACCATTAAAACTATTCAATGAGGTGACTATGGAAGCATTAGAGACCAACCATAACGGGACTAAGAACGGGTCAAGCAATGGTAAAAGTAGCAAAAAAGATACGAAACAACGGCGTTATCTCCCGTCATTGCCCAGCGAAAGCACTGCTGAGGATATGGCTAAAACCGAATATTCCGGCTTGGTAGATAAAACTCCAGTAGAATTTCGCTCATTGAAAAACTACGAAATGTTCAGCTTGTCTGCTGATGGATTGTTTCCCATGATAAAAGCGTCTCGGAGCAAGGCTGTGCGCTTGTACGACCGTGACGTGATGATGGTCGGTAGCGGCCGCTGTTACCGGATACGTTTAAGCAGCCACTAACTTCTGGAGAGAATCATGCCTAGAAATTGCAATAAAACAATAGAATTTAAGTCCTTGAGAATAAGGGAGACGTTTACTTTAGCTCCCAATAGTCCTTTTCTCTTGATGAAAATTTCTCGCTGCAAGGCTATTCGACTCAAAGATAAAAAAGAAATAACGGTACATAACATGCTTTGCTACCAAACAGATGAGAGCAGTCACCAATAAACGGCATAAATCAGTGACTGCTAGCACCAGTAAAAACTCGAAACTAAGGTTAATAAATAATATCACGATGAAGACATTCAACCAAAATATTTACTCGGCTTCTGTCAAAGCCTTTACCGAGAATGGGGTACCTGAAGATGCAGCAAAGAAAGCATCTGCGGTCATAGCGAGGGACGATTTCAATTTGCCAAATCTTGGACGGAATGACCAGGACCGCGAAGACATCGCTGTGGCTATGAAGCATTATTGGAACAACCAAAAGGGGCAGGGGTGTGAGGAGTAATGAAACAATTAAAATCTTCTCAATTGCGATCGCCATTGTCCTCATCTTTTACGCCTGCGCAAAACCCCATAATCCTAAACGACTCGAAATACGATTCGAGGTCAACTACAGCGAGTAGTTGGGTATCTTTGAGGTTGCCGACGCTCAAGCAGATTGGCAGGTTCGCACTGTGGGGAACTGGAAGACTAAGTTTTAGCGGATTTCTTTTTACTCTTGATGCCGCCTCCGTAGCTCTCAGTGTTACTCAAACGTTAATTAAGTGGACCAGGCAATCAGCTGTAAACCTTTTGAAGATTTACGACCAACTTCCTTACAACGGGACCCACAGCAAGAACCTTATTGAAGCTACCGCAGTTGAGATATTTGAAGAACCCGAAGAAATTATCACCGATGTAGTTGAGGCAATCGAAGGTAAGCAAGTGATGGTTATCGGCGAGATGGGCACGGGAAAGAGCACACTTGCTCAATACTTAGCTTACACCGTTGGTGGTCAAGTGAAGGTTTATGAATGTGAAGGTACTCCTGATGACTGGCAGGGGTTAGAGGTTATTGGCAAAGGCGAAAATTGGAATGCGATCGCCGCTGGTATGGGGAATGACCTTGATGATCTTTCCCATCAAATGAAAATACGCGAACAACAAGGAGACAAGGCTCTTGATGGAACCGAGAAAGTAATCATTTGTGAAGAATACCCCGAGATGCCGTCTAAGGTTTCGGTTAGCGATGAATGGCTCGCTCGCCATGCCAGACGCGGTCGTAAAGCTCGTAGATTTACCATCTTACTGAGTCAATATGACCGCGTGGCCGCGTGGGGACTTGAAGGTAAAAGTGATTTAGCGGATGCCTTTTGGCGGATTCGATTGGGTAAGAAAGCAATTTCTCATGCAAAAAGCTTGAAAAATGATGAGTTGATTGCATGGCTGAAGCAGGACCGGAGTCACTGCTTACTTGATGACACCCCATGCAAACTCCCTCCATACCGCGAGATGAAAGCGGTTATCAGCAGACCATTTTCAAACCAAGGGATAGCACCTCAAAAAACGGGTTAAAAAAAGCCAGAACCCGCTCAGGACAAGGATCTTGGCGAAAAATTTTCGGAATCCGACGCTTTTCTGTGGCGATTAATACAACGGTACGGAAAAGGAAAAAGCGAATCTGCGATCGTTCTTGAAGTCCTGGGAATGACTGGGAACAGATACGCGGAGGGGAAAGACTTACTAGAACGACTCAGGAGACAATTCGATGGATAACCAAATAATCAAAATTTTCGGCAGTAGAACAGGTGAATTTAATATGGCGTTGCCAGATGAATCTTGGAGCTATTCAGCAATTTACGAAATGTTAATCAAGTCGAGGGAACAAGCAGATTTTTTGATTAAGTTCATTTCTTTGCAAGAGGAATCTAGTTTGAAAATAGATAAGAAAATTTATGATGAGTGCAGCGAGCAAATATCAAACTATACTGCAATCATGAATTTATTGAACTATGTTCCCGCCCTTTATAGGGATTAATAAAACAGCCATTCTTAATAGTTATCCAAGGAGCGATAAAATTTAAATTTCATCAATGAAAAAGACACGATAGTTGGGTAGTTTAGAAAAAACAAAAAAAGATTTTTAATTATGACGCAACACGACACATGGGTTTTGTTAAGACAGAACAATCCTTTATTGGAAATAATCGATTTATTTCCTCAAGGACAGATACCAATGCGTGATCCATTTCCTATGGAGTTGGTATCTGATGATAAAGGTGAAGCTGCATTGTTTACGATTGATTTAGAACGTCTTTCTGCATTTCAAGCAATGGAAATAACCAACGCTTACGCAAAAAAAATTGGTGTTTCTGCCGATGAAATACTTGAGGATGCGATTAGAAATAAAGGGTTTGGATTAAATTGTTTGTATGTTGAACAAATTTTTTGTGGAGCAGAAGGATATCAGCGGAGCAAGGAATTAGCAGATTTTTATGAGAGATGTCCAGAACCCACACTAGAACAAATTGAAGATTTTATGATTGACCAACAAAAAAGATGGGTTGACGGGGACGAAACGCCGCCGCCTCTCCCACAAGAATATGAAAGTGTTGATTTCAGATTGAGAACAGAAGATTTGGAAAATTACCTACAGAAACAAGCTATTGATCAACAATTAGCCGGTTACTCAGTTATTGATGTTCTGACGGGGCGGGCAATGGCTGATGCTTTAAATAAACAAGATTCAAAATTCACCTATGAGTTGGTGGGATTCGAGGAATTCTTAGAATATGAATAAACTGCAAAAATTCATTTTCGCCTGACGAGTCAGTTTGAGCCACTGACGAAACGCGGGATTATCCCGCGTCGCGGATTAGGTTCCGTCGGTAACGGCTTTAGTAAAGAATTAAGCTCTTGTGGCTTTTTAATCTTCATAAGCTTAGTTGCTGCCAAAAGAATTGTGTACCAGCACAATTCTTTTGATTGACCTTAAGAGTGAAGTAAGCCCTAGTGGCTTTTGGGTGATTCATAGGTAAACCACCCCATACAACGGATCTACGATTATGAACATTTTAGGGATTGACGTAAGTAAATCCTCTATTTCTGCTTGCTTAATAACCAAAAAACCAGCAGACGTAAGACGATTTTATTACAAATACAAATTTAAAAAGTTAACTGCCAATGCATTTGGTGTTAAAGAGATTTTGAATTTAAAAGCTGATGCTGCTATTTTAGAGCCTACAGGCACTAACTATTCCAAGATATGGGTACAAGTTTTGAACTCTTACGGAGTCAAAGTTTACCTAGTTGGGCATAAAGAATTAAAAAACTATCGCACTTACCATTTAAGTTTACCGGATAAAGATGACGACGCTGATGCATTAGCACTTGCGTGCTATTTTTTTGATTATGGAGAACAGCCATTTCGATTTGTAACTATACGTGATTCAATTACTTCAAGAATTCGAGAATTAATATTAAGACTCAACCATCTTAACCGCGTCCAAAGTCCAATTATTAATCGCATTCGTCAGGATTTGGCTTGGCAATTCCCGGAAGTTGCATTAGTTAAATCTAAATGCGGTGTAAAAGGAGATGTCCCTGTGCTTTGGGGCTGGCTATGCGGTCAACGCAAGTCAAAGCGGTATGACAGTTTATATCTTAATTCTATAGGATTAGGACTTTCTAATACTGTGTATCTGCACGCAGAAAGATTATGTAGTTTACAAAAGGAAGAATGGCAAGTAGAACGAGAGATTGAACATATACTCTCAGACGATCAGTTTGCCAAATATAGAATAGTTTTTAATTATTTTGGTTTTGGGATGCGGGTTCAAGCCATGATATTAAGTCAGATTTACCCATTAGAAAATTTCTTAGGGGAAGATAGGAAGCCGATAATCGAAGTTTCAGAGGGGCGCAATTCCCACAAACCATCAAAACGTCATATTTCCCAGAGGAAGTTCCAGAAAATGCTCGGGTTCGCACCTACTCAAGAATCTTCAGGAGACAGTCAAAAATCCCGCGTTACGGGCGGGAATGATTCGACTCGAATTGCAGTTTGGCTATGGGTTTTTACTCGCATCGAAGTGAAACGAAATCGGGTAAAAAACGAGATTGGGAAGCAACTTGGCACCCAACTTGATAGAGAGAAGGAAGCGGGGCGGCCGGTACGACTCGTACGAGCTAGAATAGCGGCTAAAGCGGTTAAATTATTGTTTAAATATTTGGTGGATGAAATATGCGAAAATTTAGAGTGAAGATTAATTACAGTATCAAGACTAACACAAACAAGGCCTCCAAAATTAGCGGCAGTTAAGGGAATTTTTACCCCTACAATACCTTTTTGTGAAATAAGGCATAAGTCAATAATGCATTTATCATTTCTTAATAAATTCGATGTGATTTTGCTCGATGTCGGACACACTTTTATGTTTAGGGGTTATCGTTTCTTTAAAACTGAAGATTTTGCCGCTACTTATCGTAGTTTAGGTGGAATTTTACTGACAGAAGAACAGGTCAATAATATTATATTTACGGTGTCTAGAAATATAAAAGCTGATGGTAAAAATCCAGCTTATTACGATTGTTTACCTGGCATAATTAGTTATTTACAGAAACATTCTGAAAGCAAATATTTACCAGAAAGCGAATTAAATTTATTAGAGCAAGTTTTTGCCACTCATGAAGTTGGAGTTATATCTCAAAAGCATACAGAAGTTTTACATCAATTAGGCAAAACTCATCGTTTAGGGATTATTTCCAATATTTGGTCAAAGAAGGAATTATTTTTAAAAGAGTTCGATCGAGTCGGGATTCGCGATTTATTTGATATAATCATATTTTCATCAGATTACGGTTGGATTAAACCTTCAATTAAAATATTTGATCGAGGAATTGAATTCTTTGATGTAGAGCGTTCTAAATTAGTTTACATTGGCGACCATATTATGCGCGATGTTGGTGCTGCAAAAACAGCGGGATTAGCAACTGTTTGGATTAATCGGCGTGGTAAGCAACTTAATGAAAGTATGGCTGTTCCCGATTTAATTATTAAAGATTTACAAGAATTAATATGAAAGCTACATTCGGTGCGGGTTGTTTTTGGTGTGTAGAAGCTGCTTTTCGCCGCTTAAATGGTGTCGTTTCTACAACAGTCGGATATATGGGGGGACATTTTGAAAATCCCTGTTATCTTGATGTACTTTCCAGAATTACCGGACATGCTGAAGTTGCACAAGTTGAATACGATCCTTCAATTATTAGTTATGAGGAGTTGCTAGAAGTATTTTGGAAAATCCACGATCCCACAAGTTTAAATCGTCAGGGACCCGATAGGGGAGAACAATATCGTTCTGTAATATTTTTTCATACTCCCGAGCAAGAAGCGATCGCAAGAAGTTCAAAACGGCGATTGCTTTCTTCAGGGAAGTACCATAAGGATATTGTCACAGAAATTAAACCAGCTTCCGCTTATTGGTTGGCAACTGATGAACATCAGCAGTATTTTGAGAAGAAAAATCTCGAAAAAATGAAGCGCACCCAGACATAGAGTTTTCAGAAATAGCGTTCCTAAGCTCCATGGCAAGATGATAAATAAGGTTCGTAATTGCACTTTAGTGCTCAATTCCATATTTTGGGCTAAAGAGTTCTCGATGCAACAGTATATACCACTCGAAAACCAGTATTTCTCTTTCTATAATCGTAATCGGGTTTGCCGGAGTGGCGCTTGGCAGAGCGGCAGAATTCAGGCTTGAAGCTCCACGCTCCACCGCGCAGCACTTTTGAATCATAATTATTATTAATCCAAGAGCTACCATCAGTAGGTGCACCATCGTAATTAGAATGCCAGGTATCTTGACACCACTCCAAGACATTACCGTGCATATCGTACAAACCAAAAGCATTGGGAGGAAAAATGCCTACTTCTGTTGTGTGGTTGCGATCGACACCTCCTGATTCCGAGGCATAGATAGAGTTATTGTAATTCGCTAAATCGGTAGTAATTGTTTCGCCAAAGTGAAATGGTGTTGTAGTTTGAGCGCGACAAGCGTATTCCCACTCGGCTTCACTGGGTAAACGGTACTCCCTTTTTGTTAACTTTGTTAACTCCTCACAAAAATCAACAGCAGCCCTCCAAGCTACACTTTCAACTGGGTGTCTATCGTGACTAAACATAGATTGGAAATGAGAGGGATTTTCACCCATAATTGCTTTATACTGTGCTTGGGTAATTGGGAATTTAGCCATGAAAAAGGGCTTAACAGTTACTTCATGCAGTGGACTTTCATTGTCTTCTCGCCCCTTTTCCCAAGCTGGCGAACCCATGGTAAACTTTCCACCAGGAATTTGCGCCATTTCCAAGGTGATACCATTACTTAATTCTTCGGAAAAGTACTCAACACGAAGAGCTTGACGAGTGATGATTTTTCCGTTTGCATCAACTGTGACTACTTCATTCGGGTTTAAAGATAGTTTTCTTGTAAGTAATCTGTTTACTACAATAGTAATTAGAAAACTGCCACTTGCCAAACCAAGAGCCTGAAGGATTTTCCGACGTGATAATTGATTGAGTATATCAGGTGATGTTATTGGGGGTGTTTTTTTTGGTAGTTGCGCTCTTGGAGCAAGGGCTTGTAATACATCTTTCGCACAGGAGTAGCGCAAACTATGATGACGACGTACCATTTTGGTAATCACTTCCCCTAGGTGCCGACTAACTTTCACTTGCTCCAACCAAACAACTTCACCTGTTTCGGGGTTTTCTGTTAACTCAGAAGGTTTAATACCAGTCAAAGCTTTAACGGCAGTCATCCCCAATGCATAAATATCGCTGGCTAAACAAGATCTACCATTACTCTGTTCGTTTGGCATATATCCCGGCGTACCGATAACCATACTCGAAACTATTTCACCACCGGAAGTTAACATCAAACTGCCTATTTCTTTGACTGCACCAAAGTCAATCAGATAAATTCTGCCATTATTTTCACAACGCATCATGTTATGGGGTTTGATATCGCGGTGAATTACTCCTTGTTGATGTACAAATAATAATATTTCTAAAACGTCTTGTAATAACTTACGAACATAAGCTTCACCCAGTCGTTTGCCCTCACATATTTCGTTGTTTAAATCGTGCCCTTCAATAAATTCTTGGACTATATAAAGATTATCATCTTCTTGAAAGTGCGCTAACAATTGAGGTATCTGAGGATGTTTTCCCAACCTCTCTAAAATAACTGCTTCTTGATTAAAAAACTCTATGATTCTTGGATGGGTTTGGTTAGGGCGCAGTTGCTTAACTACACACAGAGGTTTACTCGGTTGCATGATATCCTTAGCGAGAAAGGTAAGTGCAAAGCCACCTCCACCTAATTGATCGATAATTTCATAACGCCTTGCGAGTATAGTCACAATATCCCCAATCTCTCCCAATTCACATAAAACAAAGTTTAAATTTCTTAACTATAATTTCACAAGATGCTTTAAATTGTCTTATTGAGCAAATATCTCAAGAAGTTATTTTAATATAGTTTTCCGTGTTATTATTTTAGTCTCTACAATGATTTGGGATGTTATTCGGCAAACGGTGAGTTACGCTTATAAAATAACGTAGCCTATAAATTATTTCTATTCTCTACCTCAATAATTTTCGACCGTTGCTTAAAGTAGCATGAATATGCTGAAAAATTAGGTAAATATTATACAATCATTTCTTATATAGGGGTTTTCAGTTGAATGCAGTACAAACAAAATTGTTAAAAATCGGCATCTAAAGACCAATTCTCATCAATAAATTCTAGATTTTCGTTACAGATGGGACTTAATTCACCAATTCTGAGATAGTTCCCATTTTTTGTATTTTGAAGAGTCACCACCTTGAAATGAATTTCAAGGCTAACAAACAAAGTACGTTAAAACGCACTGAAATATTCATTCAGTCGTCAAAAGAGCGACTTTGCCGGCTGAGCCTGGGAATTCATTCCAAGGCGATAAGATAGATGTACCCACCTTAAGAAATTCACCCTTTTACAATCTCGGATCGACTGCTTCACTCTCCAAAGCTAAAACCCCAAAGACACATTCATGTACCCTTCTCAAAGGCGCATTTGCCACAAATCTTTCCAATGCTTCCACACCTAAAGCAAATTCCCGCATCGCTAAGGAACGTTTCAAAGATAACCCGCGTTTACGGAGACGTTCGAGGTTTTCGTCGGTTGTGTATTCTGCTCCGTAGATAATCCGCAGATATTCCTTACCGCGACATTTCACCGCCGGTTGCAGAATGCCGCGTTTACCGCTGACGATAAATTCCAGCGGTTTGACAACCATCCCCTCACCACCTTTACTCGTCATTTCTTCCCACCAATGGGTTCCTTCTGCTTCGCTGGTGGGATCGTTTAAATCTATTATTTTATAATTAGTAGCCATCATTAACTGAGATTCCGCTTCTTGTAAAATCCCAGCTTGTTCCATATGCCAACGATGGTTTTTATCTATATGTACTGCACCAACGCTCGCTAAAATATGAAATGGTGCAAGTTTGATATCGGAAATATCGCTAACTTCCCAACAGTAACGACGATAAGCGTCTACATATTGATTAGCCATTTCCTGGCGTTGTTGAAATTTATTGAGTAGATCGTTAACTTCAATACCGTTTTGACTAGCTTTAGTTAGTAAATTTACTGCTTGACTTAAAGCAGGACGAGAAGCTGCACCGACTGCTGCATATTGGTTTCGTATCAATCCTTGAGCCTTCGCCGACCAAGGCATTAATTCGCAATCGAGACATACCCAATCGGTATTTAATCTTGACCAGAAGTCGCTTTGAGAAAGAGCTTTATTTACTCCTGCGAGAAATTCCGCTTCTAATTGTGAGTTATCAAAAAAGCGTCTGCCGGTGCGAGTGTAACAGATGCCGATGCCTTCATTAACAATTCCGAATCTTCTTTTCACCGCTTCGCCATCGCGACAAACAATAACTACTGCTCGCGAACCCATGTGTTTTTCTTCGCAAATAACCTCAGTAATTCCTTGGTTTTTATAATAAGCAAAAGCTTGTTTGGGATGTTCCAAATATCCCGGTAATTGAGAAGTTTCCACGGGTGACATAGTAGGAGGAAGATAAATCAACCATTTGGGATTAGCAGCAAACCGACTCATTACTTCCAAAGCTGCGATGGAATTTTCCTCCCGAATAGTAATCTTGTTTTGCAGACGTACATTAATAATCCGCTTACCCAAGACATCATCAATATTTAAAACATCATCTAACTGCTGCTGGGAACTCATTCGGGTACCCGATGTTCGGTTACCCAAAGGTTTGACAGGCTCACAGTACACCTTTGCGGCATCAACGCTTACCAATTCCCTTTCTGGATAGCGCAATGCCGTCAACTTGCCACCAAAAACGCAACCCGTATCAATATCAATCGTATTATTTAACCATTCCGGTTCCGGTACGGGGGTATGTCCATAAACTACCATGGCTTCACCGCGATATTCGGAAGCCCAATCGTAACGCACGGGTAAACCGAATTCATCGATTTCGCCGGTACTTTCACCATACAGCGCAAAACTCCGCACTTTTCCCGAAGCTCTTCCCTGCATTTCTTCTCGCATCCCCGCATGAGCTACCACCAATCGTCCATCATCTAGAACAAAGTGACTAATTAAGGAATCGATAAATTTTTCAATTTCTTTGAGAAAAGGTTCGCGTATTTCTGGGGATAAAGCTTCAATTTCGGCAACAGTTTGCTCCAAACCGTGATTAACTTTGACTTTTTTACCGCGTATTTTCCGCAACAACTTGTTTTCATGATTACCAGGAACGCAAATTGCCGAACCAGCCGCAACCATGTTTTTCACAAGTTTAATAGTATCGAGAATACGGGGACCTCTGTCAACTAAATCACCTAGAAATAGTGCTTTTCGTCCTTCGGGGTGGGAGTAGAGAAGGGAGGGGGGAGAGGAGCCACTGCGTTGCGCGGGTTCCCAAGGCAGCCCCGTGCGGAGGTTCCCTCCGTTGAGGGGACTGCCGCCGCGTTGTAGCAAGTGGCGTGGGGTAGAGGGGGGAGAGGGGGTAGAATTTTTATTGGTAACTGATAACTGTTGACTGTTGACTGTTGACTGATAACTGTTCACTGATTTCTGGTAGCCTAGTTTTACGAGTAGCGTTTCTAGTTCGTCGCAGCAACCGTGAATATCGCCGATGATGTCGAAGGGGCCATGTTCGTGTTTGCGATTGTTCCATAATGGTTTACGTTGGATATCTACGGCTTCGATTTCTTCGATAGAATTAAGCACGTAAACGTAACGAAAACCTTCTTTTTGTAAACCGCGTAGGGAACGTCTTAAATTTTGAACGTGACGTTGAACTACGTATGAACCGAATTGTCTATCTGGGCGTTGTTGATTGCGTTGATGGCAGATAGTTTCGGGTAAATTGAGGACGATCGCAACGGGCAAGCAATGATATTCTCTCGCTAAGCTTATATAATATTTACGGTCTTCTCTTTGAACGTTGGTTGCGTCAATTACGGTTAGTTTGGCTGCTGCTAGGCGTTTATGAGCGATGTAGTGGAGTACGTCGAAAGCATCGCCAGAAGCATCTTGGCTGTTTTCCGAGTTGGAAACCAATCCCCGACAAAAATCGGAGGATATGACTTCAAAAGGTTGGAAGTGTTTTTTAGCGAAGCTTGATTTACCGGAGCCTGATGCACCTATGAGGGTTACTAAAGATAGTTCGGGGATAGTAATTTTCATAATTTGTTTTTTAGCTTACTAGGCGCAGAGGTTGGAGGTAAGGAGGATTTATTTGTCATAATTTAAACTGAAATTTTGCACCAGTCGCAATAATTGGAGGCTCTGCCTCCAAACCCTAGTTCCTAGGATTAGCCTGGGAAACAGTTCAAGAGTCTCTGGCTCTTATTGACAATAGTGCAAGATGTGAATAAACCTCTTCCAATAAGCCAATGCGTGTTTATCTATTAAGTTAATGATAGCTTTCCGAATTGATTCAGCTTTATAATTCTTTACTATAAGATCTGGCAAGATCGCAAATTCTTCATCTATCCAATTAAGGTTATTTTTAAAGTATATTTCGCTCCAAACATTAAGAACAATTTTTGATTCATCGGGGAAAGATATAATGGCATTGTAAGAGGATGTTTGAAAAGTATAGTTTTTTGCCCAGCTTTCGGATTATCCTGCCTTCCCGCTTAAAAAAGGGGGGTTAAAGTCCTCCTTTTAAAGGGGGCTAATGGGGGAACTTAAAATTTACGAGTTTTATTTATAACTTCTCAAACATCCTCTAATATTCTTCACTAAAACTTTTATTTGATTCGATATTATATTCATCAATTTCGAGGTATATGTCATATTTATGTTGTGGATTATTCATTTTTCATGTTTAAAAATGTAGAAAATATATTTTTTTAATTAAGCCATTTTCATATTTCAAAATACTCTACTAGCTTCTGTTATAAATGAATTAAATTTACATTTTTTAGAGAATAACTGTTTAAATCCAAAATGCATTTATCTGATGGCTGGAAAGGCTTGCATCATTTAGGAGTAACTCTTATAGAATCAAAGCGCTTTAAAGAAGCATTATTAATTTACAATCAAATTCTAGAATCCCAACCAAACGTTTATGATGCTCTTGTTTTTCGAGGAATGGCACTACAAGGCTTAGAAAAATTTGAGGAAGCGTTGATTAATTTTGACAGAGCGATCGCCCATTCATCCCATTCTCATTATGTCTGGTATGAGCGAGGATTTACTTTATTTAAACTTGGAAAATTACAAGAAGCACTCTCATCTCTTGATATAGCTACAGAAATTCAGCCAGATTACCTTAAAGCTTTGTTATTACGGGGTATTGTGCTGTTGTCACAAAAAAAATTAGAGGCGGCATTGATTATTTTTGAAAAAATCATTCTTATGAAGCCTAATTATTCAAAAGCTTGGTATGAAAAAGGTTTGACGTTATATGAATTAGGGAAATTAGAAGATGCGGTTACGTGTTTTGATAAAGCAATTAAGCTCAACCCAAAAAAAGATTTAGCTTGGCATCATAAAGGTATTGCCTTATTTGATTTACAAAAATATGAATCAGCTTTAACTTGTTTTGATAAAGCAATCGAAATTCAGCCAAATGATGCAAACAATTGGTATGAGAAAGGTTATACTCTATGGAAAATTAGACAATTAGAAGATGCGATTATTTGCTTTGATAAAGCAATCGATTACAACCAAAAATTATACTTAGCGTGGTACGGTAAAGGTATTGCTTTATTAGATTTAAAAAAATTAGAATCAGCTTTAATTTGTTTTGAAAAAGTCATAGAGATTCAGCCTAATCACCCTAATTATTTATATGCAGTGGGTTATGTCCTATCTGAATTAGGAAACTTAGAAGATGCAATTGATATATTTTATCTAGTTATAGAATTAGAACCACAAGATTGGCTATTTCAGAATAAGCTAGGAATTACCCTAGGTCAATCAAAAAGATATGAAGAAGCAATTGCAGCTTTTGATCGAGCAATAGAAATGAGTTCAAATAACTATGCAGCATATGGAGGTAGAGGTTTTGCACTTTATAAATCAGAAAGATATGAAGATGCAATTTTATCCCTTGATAAAGCAATAGAAATTAATCCAAGTCATTATCTTACATGGAGAATTTACGGTTCGGTACTTCATAAATTAGGAAGGGATGAAGAAGCGCTGATAAAATTTGATAAAGCAATAGAACTTAATCCAGATTATTATCATTTATGGGGAAGTAAAGCTTTTGTTTTATTAACTTTGGAAAGGTATGAAGAAGCAATTTTATTTTATGATAAAGCTTTAGAATTGCACCCCAATGAGCCGAATGCTTTATATGAAAAAGCTTGCTGTTATATGGGTTTAAATAATATAGATTTAGCATTTGTAAATCTCAAAAAAGCTATAGATATTAATCCTGAAGAATTCCGTGAAAAGGCAACAACGGATTTAGATTTTGACGATATTCGCGATGATGTGAGATTTAAAGCTTTATTTATAGATCCTATGGGATGGTGATGGTTTCAACAACCAACCAATTCCTCGATAAATTTACTATAATCATCTATCATCGGTAAATCCAATTCTTTTCTTATCCTTCTTCTGGTTGTAAATACAGTTTCATCTTTAACGGGGTTGTATCCTTCTTTTTCATATTCTTCCCAATACAACCCCATTCCACGTTTTTGCCAGTTGGGTAATTCGTTGAAGTTTATTCCGTGTTGAAATAACAATTCATTTTTATCGGCTACTGATAAACCATCCATAATACTAGTTGCTTTACGCGCTGTTTCTCCATCTCCACGCAAGCACCAATAACTATGAGAGTTAAGAGAATTTCGATGTGCATCTTGCTGTCTCCAGCGGAAGTAATCTATAACTTGTTGAATATTTGCAAGTTGAGAAATCCGACAGTCAAAACAACCCATATCACCTAAAAGTAAGGAAAATTTGGCGCTAGCTTCCCCTGCTAAAACTGAGTTGAGTTTGCGAGTTTTACGATTAAAAGTTTCATCTTCTAAGCTAAATAGTAGGGAAATTTCATCGCTTTGAGTATAGCCGTAAGTAATATCAAAACCGCAATTCATTAAATGTTCTACGGTATCTAACATATAATCCCGGAAATCTTCGTCGTAAGGTGCTTTAAACTTATGAACATCTTTTGTTAAACGAGTAAAACCTCGTCCATCTAATCTCGCTACCATATAAATTCCAGGTAATACAGAATGATCGTGAGCGGTTTCAAATATCCGCATTTTAGTATCAAGTTCATCAAATTTCACGGTTCCATTCCTCAATAACAAATGAATAATCTGGGCAGGTTTTTACCGAGTATATGCCATCAAAACCTTCCGTGTAACTAGGTAAAACTAATTTTTTACAAGTTGATAATATTCCTACCAAGGGAATTACTTTTTTACCGTGACGTTGGCTATTGCGTTTTTTGCAATCTGATAATTCTGAATTAAAGTAATATGCTAATATCTGAAACCCTTTTTCTTTAGCTGGAATAATATATTTATTTCTATCTTCTATTGTTGGGTTAGTGTTATCGATGACAAACTTTTGTTTTGCTTCTAAACAAGCTTGAAAAATCAGCTTTTCTCGATGGCGGGTTTTGAGCATATCAAGGTTAATTCTGATATGAGTATCAAGAAAATATTCTCGATAAAAAGTTGATTTACCAGCCCCTTGGATACCTATAAATATTATTGCTTGCATATTCTTTATTTGTAGCCTCGCCCACACCCTAAAGGGTACGGTTACACATACTAAGTCCGTCTACACGGATTAGGAATTATAATTTTAACCCATGTAAATGGGCTTTGTAATTGTAGCTCCAGCCTTATAGGCTGAGAAATGATTACGACATTAAAAAGATTTTTTGACAATTGTTAATTATTCATTGAAAATCGCCATTTGCGTTGGCGAACCAACTTCTAAATCTTCCTCTCCCACATTTTGAAATTCTACTTTATAACTAAATTTTTCTCCTACATCTTTTGCCCATTTTTGAAACTCTGCTCTTGTCCATTCAAAACGATGATCTTTATGACGAAGTTTCCCAGCAGGTAGATTTTCAAATTTAACGTTATATTCAATATTCGGAGTAGTTACTATTACCGTTTGAGGCTTTGCAAATTCAAATAAAACTCTTTCAAATGCACTTAACCGAGGTAAATCGAGATGTTCTATAACTTCAATTACCGCTGCCGCATCATAGCCATAAATACGTTTATCTTTATAAGTTAATCCACCTTGAATTAATTGTAATTTATCCCATTGATTGCGAGGTAAATGCAAACGATCTAATCTTTCTTTAGTAATTCCTAAAGCGCGATAGGAAACGTCTACTCCGGTAATTTTTTCAAAATAATTGTCTTTTAAAAGCATTTTGAGTAAATTACCTTGCCCGCAACCTAAATCTACAACTTTTCTGGCATTATTTTGTTTTAAAGCTGTTACCACAGAATTCAAACGCTGTTGATTCAAACTAAGTGGTTTCTCTACCGCTGCTTCTTCTTTATCGTGGGTTTCTTCGGCACTGTCGGGATCAAGTTCGTTGGCTTCGGTGAGTTGTGCTAAAGCGGCGCGAGTCAAGCGATATTGGCGTTTGAGATAGCGTTTGGTAATCTGTTCCTTTAATGGATGTTCCTTTAACCAACCCTCTCCATGTCGCAATAGTTTTTCTACTTCTTCTTCGTTTACCCAATAATGTTTATTGTCATCTAAGACTGGTATGAGTACGTAAAGATGGCTGAGTATAAGCGAAAGCGGTAAGGTATTTTGCAATTCTACGGTGAAATATTTACTTTCTCCCCACTCCGGGAAAGTTTCATCTAAAGGATAATTCTGCAGAGTTACTTGATAACCCAAACCTTCAAATAATTCCCGTAAAAAACCTTCACCCTTACGGGTTCGCCAGTCGCTACAAGTCGGGGAACCCGCCCAACGCGCTGGCTCACCCCCGCGACAAGGTAAGACTGATATTTTTACCACTAACGGGATGGGAGTTTCTACTAGCTCCGGTTTATCCTTGCAACGTCCACCTAAAGCTGTACTAAATACTTGAGATATGGCCACGCTGAAAAATGAAGAAGCTACATAAGGGCGATCGTTTACATAGGCATCCAGGGTTAAAGTTCTCTTTCTGACTAATTTTACTGGATTAATATCTAATAATAAAGCTGCGGTGCATTGTTCATTTGTAGCTTCTGGGTAAAAAACGTGTGCTTCACCGAAGGAAAGTGAAAAGGATTGACAGCGGTTTGGGTGTTTGTGTAGAAGATAACCCAAATCTGTTGCTGGTTGGTGGGTGGTGGCGATGGTTAGCAGCATTTAGTTGAAGGATGGGAAGGTATTCTTCAAGGTAACATTTTAGATTAGATAAATTTTTGACTTCAACGCAAAGTGACGCAAAGGTAAGCGCAGAGGAAGATAGAGAGGGTGGTTGCGGATATGGCGATCGCGTTGTGCAGTTATAACGGAGTTTTATATGTCTAACTGAGCCTAATCTTTTATCTTCAAGTAACTTGTAATTCAATCCTCCAAATATACAATACTTAATTTCAGCAAGTGGAAGTAACTTATGCTACTTTTTTAGGATAGAAAATTATTGTTGCATTAATTTACAATTATTCTTGCATTTGTCTAAAATCCTTTATGAGCATAGATAATACAATAATTTATCACAAAAACAAAAAAATAATCTTGCGAACAATAAATATATTGCGTAAAAATGCATACTTCATATCGATTAAAAGTTATAAAATACTGATTACTAATTGGAGGGTTACGAAGCTCTTAAATACTCCTAATTCCTCAGAATAAAAGTAATAATATTTCTTACAGGAAGATAATTATGTCTAATAATGTCTACACTATCATCGAAAATCTTTCAGAATTTGGAGAAATACTTCAGGAAAATTGGGAAAAAGGATATGAAGTAATTGATGTTGAATCCGGCGATGATATTTTATTTGGGGTTTTTCAAGAAGCTGATGGTTTAAGCGGTTTTGCTGTCGGTGGTAGTTACGATGAATTTACAACACAAATTAATACTAAGTGGGAGCAAGGAGTTGAGATAGTTGAAGCTGAATATATAGATGGTGAATGGTTAGGAATTTTTCAAGAACCTGTTGACGCAAATGGTCGTAGTAATTCACCAGTTACTCTTGATGAACTTAAAACACAAATTAATAGTCAGTGGAACAAAGGACTTGATCTAGTTGATGTTGAATACGGTGATGGTGGTTGGGTTGGAGTGTATCAAAAACGTACAGGTGATAACGGTTATGGTATTGCAGAGAGTCTTGATGAATTTGGAGCGCAGTTTAATACACATTTTAATCAAGGACGTGGACTTGACTTAGTTGGTGTTGAATACGGTGATGGCAAATGGTTTGGAATTTATCAAAACACTCCAAGTTTTAGTGGTTATGAAATCGCAAGCAGTATTGATGAATTTACAACACAAATTACGACTTGGGAGGAACAAGGATTTGATTTAATTGATGTAGGATACGGTGATAGTACTTGGTTTGGAGTGTATGAAATAACTACCTCATACAGTTTGGATTTATATATGACTATTGGTCTTGCCGAACATAACATGGCGATGCAGGGAATTAATGCAGTTGCTGCTGGTGCTAATTCCCTTAGCACTTTTTAAAAAAGCGACAGCGATTAACTTAAAAAAATTTAAACTGTAAATAATAATTTTTTAACCAGGGTTTAACACTCTGGTTTTTTCATAAAATTTAATAGTTGCTAAACCATCAAGTATGATTAGATACTGGCAATAAATATCACTATTTATTTGCTATTAATATTTATCTTACTAACTATCCCAATAAACGCTTCAATCTTTTATATACATCATCATCGTTACGTTTACCCACTAAGATGATTTCAACTAAGTCATCATCAGAAACAAATCTGTAAACTATTCTATATTCACCGCTATCAACACGATAATAGTTTTCATAACCAGTTAGTGATTTACTATCAGCAGGTAAAGGATTTAGGTTTAAAGCCAATACTTTTTTAGCAATCTGTGCTGCAATTTTAGGTTGCAAACCGTTTAAAAAATCAAGAACGGTTTCTAAACCATCAAGTTTAGCCATTTGCTAAATTTTTCAATGCATTTGTAAAAGCTTCACTCCCTAACATTTTTGAATTACTAAGTGCAACATTAGCTTTTTGTCCTAATACCATATCTTCTAATTCTTCCAATCTCTCAATTAATTTCTGGTAAGTTTCTGCTGACATGATTACATGACTGGGACGAGATTGTTTTGTTAACAAAACTGGTTCAACAGCGGCTTTATCAAAAACCTCACCATGTTTATTTCGAGCATCTGTAAGTGAGTAATTTTGCATAGAAATAAAATAATGACTATTTTGTACATTATGACTATTTTCTATTATATATCTTCTTCCTTAAATTTCTTAAAAAATCTAGTCCACGCAGGTGGACTTCGTAATTGTAGCCCCAGACTTCCAGTCTGAGGGCTTACCAATTACCAATTACCAATTACCAATTACCAATTACCAATTACCAATTACCAATTACCAATTACCAATTACCAATTACCAATCCCCCATGTCTCCTCAAACACAAACCCCAACCACACAAAAGTTGCACGAATTGTTAATAAAGTAATCAAAAGTTCATCAACTACTCCAAAAAACCCCAAAATACCGGAGACTGAGAAAATAGCAGTTAACATAAATTCCAGTCTAAATCCGTGAAGATTTCCACTAACCACTCAGCAGCAACCGAATCTCGTAAAGCCGACCATATCCGCATCTGTCTGGAGGAAGATGTTCAGTTTCGTCAAACGACTAATGGGTTTGAACGCTACTATTTTGACCATTGTTGTTTACCAGAAATTGACCGCTCCGAAATTGACATCAGTACTACGTTTTTCGGCAAACCGATGAATGCACCTTTGTTAATTTCCTCAATGACTGGGGGAACTCAAGAAGCTAAAACTATCAATTCTCGTTTGGCGAAAGTTGCTCAACATTACAGATTGGCTATGGGTGTGGGTTCCCAACGGGTGGCGGTAGAAAATCCGGAGGTTGACCATACTTTTGCGGTTCGCAAGTATGCTCCTGATATACTCTTGTTCGCTAATTTGGGTGCGGTTCAATTAAATTACAGTTATGGTTTGGATGAATGTCTGCGAGTAATTGATATTCTCGAAGCTGATGCGCTGATTTTACATCTCAACCCTTTACAAGAATGCATTCAACCCAATGGCGATACTAATTTTCGGAGTTTACTAGACAAAATTACCACTTTATGCTCAAAATTACCAGTGCCGGTAATTGTTAAGGAAGTAGGAAATGGAATCTCGGCTAAAATGGCTCACAAGTTGATTGGCGCTGGAGTTGCAGCAATTGATGTTGCAGGTGCGGGGGGTACTTCTTGGGCTTTGGTTGAAAGCGAGCGTGCTGATAATGTTTTACAACGGCGCTTGGGTAGGACTTTTGCGGATTGGGGGGTACCGACGGCAGACTGTATTACAGGAATTCGTGCCATGGCACCTGATACACCTTTAATTGCTTCGGGTGGTTTGCGTCATGGTGTGGATGTGGCGAAGGCTCTAGCCTTGGGAGCGGATATGGCGGGGTTAGCAATGCCGTTTTTACAAGCTGCGACATCATCTGAGGCTACACTTTATGATTTAGCAAAAGTTTTAATTGCCGAAATCAGTACGGTGCTATTCTGTACTGGCAACGCTACACTAGAACAGCTAAAACATTCTAATAGTTTGCAAAAAGCTGTTGGGTAATTCTATATCTCAATTATTGAGCATTTTCTCGGTGTTAGTAACAATATTTTTAGGAGACATTATAAATACCAGATAAAGAATAAAAGATAAATTATGAATCGGGAAGTGAAATACTTTGGGTAAATACAGCGGTTTGTAGTTACGAATTGCGGGAAGGAGGCGTAACTACAAACTGCTGAGAGAGTAAGCATATATACTTATTGTTATAACTGAGGATATGAGGAAATAATATGGGTAATTTTATTAAACAAACTTTTGCAAGCTTAATTGGAAGTTTATTAGGACTATTTATTTTTGTCGGTTTGAGTAGTACGGGGTTTTTCTTGCTGCTGTTTGCTGCTGCTTCGACGGATTCGGGGCCTAAAGTCAAAGATTCTTCGATGTTGGTGTTTGATTTATCAACCAAAATTACCGATGGGAAACCTGATTCGGGTTTGGTTTTACAACAAGCGCTATCGGGTAATTATCAAAAGCGGATGACACTCCGTTCGATTTTAGATGCTTTGGAAGCAGCTCGCACCGACAAGCGAATTGTTGGGGTTTATTTAGATGCGAGAAACTCTTCGGGAGCTAGTAGTGTGGGTTTTGCGACTCTCAAAGAAATTCGTAAAGCATTAAGACAATTTCGCGATACAGGTAAAAAAGTTATTGCTTATGGTGTAGGTTGGGGAGAAAAGGAATATTATCTGAGCTCGGTGGCAGATACCGTTGTGGTTAATCCCTTCGGAGGAATGGAAATGAACGGTTTAAGTTCGCAACCGATGTTTCTTGCTGGGGCTTTGGAAAAGTTCGGCGTTGGGGTGCAAATTGTGCGGGTAGGAAAGTTCAAAGGCGCAGTTGAACCGTTAGTTTTAAAACAATTAAGTCCGGAAAACCGCGAACAAATTCAAACATTATTAAATGATTTATGGGCTGAATGGCGTGGTACTGTAGGTAAAAGCCGCAAAATGACTCCGCAACAGTTACAGGCAATTACTGATACTAAAGGACTTTTAGAACCTGACGAAGCTAAAGCTAGTCGTTTGGTGGATAAGGTAGCGTATTTTGACGAAGTAGTTACCGAGCTTAAAGAATTCACAAAAACTGAGAAAAAAGAAAAATCATTTAGACAAATTGATTTAAACGAATACGTTCAAATTGCCAATAAAAATTCCAGTAAAAGAAATTCCGAAAATAAAATAGCCGTAGTTTATGCAGAAGGCGGTATTGTTAACGGTAATGGGGATGGTGAAGAAGTGGGAGGAACTCGCTTTGCCAAAATTTTCCGCCGCATACGTCAAGATAAAGATGTCAAAGCGGTGGTTTTACGAGTAAATTCTCCCGGTGGTAGCGCTACCGCATCCGAGATAATACAGCGAGAAATTAAGTTGACTCGCGATGTCAAACCAGTTGTAGTATCTATGGGTGATATTGCCGCATCTGGCGGTTATTGGATTGCTGTAGATTCCAACCGCATTTTTGCCGAACCAAATACGATTACGGGTTCTATTGGTGTATTTGGAAGCATACCCAATATCCAAAAAGTAGCTAACGACAACGGTATTACTTGGGATAGTGTCAAAACTGGACGTTATGCTGATATCGGTACCACAACTCGTCCCCAATCTGAAGAAGAATTGGCGATTTTTCAACGTAGCGTTAACCGAGTTTATGGTAAATTTCTCGATAAAGTAGCTAAAGGTAGAAAATTACCAGAAAAGAAAGTGGCAGAAATTGCTCAAGGAAGAGTTTGGTCTGGTAAAACTGCGAAAGACATTGGTTTAGTGGATGAAATTGGCGGTTTAGATGCAGCGATTGAATATGCTGCAAGGGAAGCAAAGTTAGGAGAAAAATGGGAATTGCAAGAATATCCCAGAGGCAGCAGTTTGAGCGAACGATTTTTTGGTAAAGTCGCAGACGATACCCAGACTCTTTTTAAAAGTAACCAAAACCCACTCCCAGAAAATCATCCTTTAACAGTTGAATTTGAGAAATTACAAGCAGAATTAGCGACTTTACAAAATATGAACGATCCATCTGGTGTATATGCTCGTTTACCGTTTAATTTGATAATTGAATAAATCAGTTATCAATGAACAATTATCAATGAACAATTAACAATTATCAATGATTAATTGTTTGTTGAAAATGTAGAGACGGCGTGCACAGTGCTACGTCTTTTTACGGTAGTAAATTTTTCTGTGCCCAAAGTGCTGCTTGAATTCTGTCGCGCATTTCTAATTTAGCTAAAATCTGGGTGACATAATTTTTCACTGTTCCCTCACTCAAAAATAATTCTTGAGCAATTTCTTGATTATTTTTTCCTTGCCCGACAAGTTTTAATACTTCTATTTCCCGTTTTCTCAGTAATTCTTGGTATGCATTTAATGAGGGAACTGCTGGTTTTAGTTGAGAAAATACTTTCAGAGCAATCGTTGGTCCCAAGTGACTATAACCTTGAGCAACAGAGCGAATTGCAGCAGCTATATCTTGGGATGGAGTACGTTTGAGTAAGTAGCCTAAAGCACCTACTTGCAGAGATTGCAAAATATACTCATCATCATCAAAGGTTGTTAAAACTAGAATCCTAATCCAGGGATAATATTGATGGATTTCACGAGTTGCTTGTACTCCGTCACAAACAGGCATTCGCACATCCATTAAAATTACATCGGGTTGGAGAGTCTTGGCAAGTTCTATGGCTTTTTGACCATTTCTTGCTTCTCCGACAACTTCTAAATCTGATTCTACCGAAAGCAATGCAGCTAAACCTTGACGAAAGATATCTTGGTCATCTACAAGCAAAAGGTTAATCATGTTAAACCCTTTTTAAAATTTATCCTATCTATGGTAATTGGTAATTGGTAATTGGTAATTGATAATTGATAATTGATAATTGATAATAGATAATTAATAATTGATAATTGATAATTGATAATTATAAATAAATAATTTATAAATAATAATTA